>JAQGPC010000145.1 GCA_028293285.1 Pedosphaera sp. | reverse complement strand
TCCTTCCAAATGCCTGCAAACAAAGAGCGCTGGCTATTCACGAGCTACACCAAATAGCCACGGTGAGAAAAAGGCTACACTACAAGGAGCCTTAAGCACTTTAGCATTGTTCCTGCTGGTGCGTGTTACGTGTGGGTTACGTTTGCGGCCATAGAATTTTTGAACAACGAAGCCGTGAAGACGCAAGGTGGAAGATTATTTAGGGGCGGAGGTTCGTGCTTGCAACCAGGCGACATCAACGTTGTTGGGAGAGGCGACATTCAAAGGAAGAGCGTTATTGTACTTCACCGTAGGCATGGTGCGCGCATCCAACCAACGATGGATTTCAGAATGACCATCGACATAAGAAATACCGGCGGCGCGATTATGAAAACTCGCGGGATAATCAATGATTTTAGCACTGGGACCGGTCAACCCGCATTCGACAGCCATGCCGCCATCGTTGATGCTATCGGGGTGTTCATCCATCAGGAGCCAAAGCATCGAAGCTCCCGGCAGGGAGGTATCGGTAATTTTTGCATAGGTACGCCAGGTATTCTGAGAAGAGTTAAGATTTCCATCCAGCCAAGCACCGGTTACGGGCCGAATTGGGGGGGCAGACAGCGTACCGACAGCTTGATTCATTGAGACGCTACGCGCACGCGGGATTGATATTCCCGCGATTGGAACCGTGCTCCGATCCCCTGGGCAGCGAAAGAGAGCGGGATTTTTCACGTAGGGTCCCAGTACGGCATAGCGCTCGTCTGTCAGATAAAGGGTATTGGTATTGTCGGTGCTGCTGGTAAAATCCAGCCAGCCTTTGATCCAACCGTTGGCTGCATTGCGGCTATCTTCATTGGGAGGAAAATATTCGTTGTCCGTGCCATACATATTCCAACCGAGGGAAAGCTGGCGGGTGTTGCTCATGCATTGGACCGCTTGGGCCTTAAGTTTGGCTTTGCCCAAGGCAGGCAATAGCAAGCCTGCGAGAATGGCAATAATAGCAATGACTACCAGGAGCTCGATCAAAGTAAAGGCGCGGTCAGAGGAGGAGTACTGTCGGTTTGAGATTTCGTCGCGCATAAATGTTCCTTACAATAACGGAATACAGAACTTCCCGTTGTGATAAATAGGCTATGTTCATAATTATATATGCTTTTGATGGCCAGTCAACTGTGCGTTGGAGCGCCCATGGTCAGAAGTGTTGTCCAAATCGAAAAAGATGCCAATGTGCTGGCGGGACTGGTTTGTAGTTAGGATAATCTAATAGGCTTGACGATTTGACGTTGCTGCAGCCGGGACGGCTGCTCTCCGGGTTCGCCGGGATGGACAAACTGTGATACGCTGGGAAGTGTTGGGAGATAACTTATGAAAAAATTCGGACTTGGTTGTGGGATAGTCGGGGTAGTTCTGGTTCTTATTATCATCGTGGTAGTGATGATGGGCGCAGGAGGTTACAACCGGCTCGTCGGGCTTTCGCAAAACGTAAACAAACAGTGGGCGCAGGTACAGAATAATTATCAACGCCGGGCGGACCTGGTGCCGAACCTGGTGAACACCGTGCAAGGCGCGGCGAACTTCGAGAAGTCCACATTGACGCAGGTGACAGAAGCGCGGGCATCGGTGGGCAAGGTGCAGATCGATCCCAACAATGCGCCGAGTGATCCGGAAAAGCTGGCCGAGTTTCAAAAGGCACAAAATCAGTTGGGAGGTGCGCTTTCACGTTTGTTGGTGGTGTCGGAACGTTATCCTGAATTACGGGCCAGCGCGAACTTCCGCGACTTGCAGGCACAACTGGAAGGAACGGAAAACCGTATCGCCGTAGCACGCCGGGATTTCAATGAAGCCGTGGGAACTTACGACACGACGGTCAAATCCTTCCCAACGGTGTTTTACGCGGGCTTGCTCGGTTTCAGAGAGAAGCCTTACTTCCAAGCGACCGCAGGTTCAGAAACTGCGCCGAAAGTAGAATTTAACTTTGGTGGTTCCAGCTCCAATTCGACTCCCGCCGAATCGCCTGCACCTACTAAACGGTGATTGTGAAGCGCCTGTTGTTCATCATCGGATTGCTTTGGTGCTTTTGCGCTACTGGCGCGGAAGTCATTCCCCCAGCACCGAAACAGTATTTCAATGACTACGCGCATGTGGTGTCGCCCGCGACGGCGCAACGGCTGGACCGGACATTGGAGGAATTTGAGCGGCAGACTTCCAATCAAATCCTGGTGGTGATTTACCCCAAGATGCAGTCGGATTCTTCGATTGAAGATTATACGGTGCGAGTGGCGAGGGCGTGGAAAGTTGGCCAGAAGGAGAAAAATAACGGGGCAATTTTATTTGTATTTCCCGAAGACCGGAAAATGTTCATCCAGGTGGGCTATGGGCTGGAAGGGGCTTTGCCGGATGCCATCAGCAAAAGGATCGTGGAAGATGAAATCAAGCCGCGCTTTAAGGCCGGCGATTTTGACGGTGGCTTGACGGCGGGCGTCAACGCGATGATTGCCGCCACGAAGGGGGAATATAAAGGAAGTGGCAGGACGGCAGCGGATTCAGGAAGACGGAGGGGCCGCAATGTGGGAAGCATCGTGTTCTGGGCCATTCTAGCTATTATCATGCTATCGGTGTTTTCCCGGGGTTCACGAAGACGGAGTGGGCTGGGTTGGGGCGGCTGGATGATGGGCGGAGGCGGGTTTTCGGGTTGGGGCGGCAATGGTGGTGGGGGCTGGTCCTCCGGAGGGGGCGGAGGCGGCGGCGGTTTTAGTGGAGGCGGCGGCAGCTTTGGCGGTGGTGGCGCGGGAGGAAGTTGGTGATGATGCCATGAAAGCGAAAGAATTTCTTAACCGGTTGCAGCATGATGAAATCGTCGCGGCCGTCCGCGAGGCGGAACTGAAGACTTCGGGAGAGATCCGCGTTTTTATCAGCCGACAAGAACCAGTGAATGCGGTTAAGGCTGCTGAAGCCCACTTCACAAGCCTGGGAATGGACAAGACAGAGGAGCGAAATGGCGTTTTGATTTTTGTTGCTCCACGAGTGCATCAGTTTGCCGTGATTGGAGATGCGGGAGTACACGCGCGTTGTGGCAAAGAATTTTGGGAGGCAGTCACGGCGGAGATGACGGGCCATTTTAAAAAGTCTGAATTTACGCAGGGCATCCTGCACGGGGTTCACAAAGCAGGCGAACTCCTGGGCAAACATTTTCCGCGCAAGCCGGGTGATAAGAATGAGTTGTCTGATGAGGTCGAGCATGATTGAAGAAGTTTTGATTCTGCGCAATTATCCTTGAGGCTTAGCGGGTAGAACGCGGCAATTCACCGCGTCGCTAAGAGTCCAGCACGGCGCGCTGAGGACAGCGAGCCCTACCATCCGGTGGCCGACTACTATGGCGGATGGCAATCACTTCACCATGATGAGGATGATTAACGGGCGCGGTTCGGTTTGGCGGCGGATTGGGAATTATGTTGAAGCGACGTGAACGTCGCGCACCTTCAAAAGCTACGGGTCAATATTTGCTGGTCTTTTGTTATTAAGATTGTTACTCAAGACGGTCTTAAAGCAATGGAAACCGCCACTCAAACGCCCATCACGCTCATGCCCAATCAATCGCTCTTTCCGCAAGGCAGCCTGCAGAACCAGACTGTGGTGGTGAAAGGGATTTCGAACTGTGAATTTCTGGAACGTTATGCCAAACCGGGACGCGTGGGGCTTTCGGGCGGCATCACGCTGATTGATAAAGCGATTGCGCGGGCGCAACGGCATTTGGATGAGCATGGAAAATGGGGTTTATGGTCGCATGCCTTTTTGTTTCAGGGCCAGCGCCATGATGGGCATCACTGGGTCATTGAGTCCGATTTGCAAGTGCATCGCAAACATATCCAGTTGGGTGTTCAGGAAAACCGCATTACGAAATATCATGACGAAGCGCTCTACAGCACGTTTGCGGTGCTGGACTTCGGCTTGTCGGAGCAGCAAGTGACGAGTTTATTGCGCGAGGGTTTGGACTTGGTCGCGAGCCGGGCGCGGTATTCGTTGCGGGAATTGGTGGGAACGCTCATTGCGCTGCGTGATCCGAAATTGCGAGCGGAACGGAATCCATTAAACCGGGAGAGTTCCATGTATTGCTCGGCGTTTGTGCAGCATCTGTTTCGGAAAACGGGCATTGAATTGGCGCCGGGCGTGCATGGCAAGAATACCACGCCAGAAGATATTTCCCGGACGCCGGTGCCGCATACGACCTACCTGCTCGAACGCGAGTTGCCGGTGAATAAACTTTCTGAATTAAAAACGAGGATACGCCGTCGCGTGCGTACGCGCATTGATCACTTGAAGAAAAGAACCAAGTAAAGCTGAACAAACTCGCAGGAATTTTTAACCAGCTTGCACCGAAGCATCGGCAGCAGCCGCTGCTTCCGCAGCTTTCAACGCAGCGCGGGCTTCTTCCAAGGTGGCGTAGTAAAGACCAAGATTATGCTGAGCAGTTTTGTCCCCCTGACGAGCCGCACGGCAAAACCACTTCACGGCTTCAACATCGTTTTTGGGCACACCGCGACCGGTCTGGTAACAGAGCCCGAGATTGCATTGAGCGGGAGCAATTTCCTGTTCGGCGGAGGCGTTATACCATTTCACGGCTTCGGCATAATCCTGCGGCACAACCTGGCCGGTTTCATAAAAAACGCCCAGGTTGAATTGCGCCTGCGGTTCGCCTTGTTCGGCGGCGGCTTGATACCACTTGAAAGCTTCGGCGTAGTTTTGGGAAACGCCCTGGCCGGTTTCGTAAAGGACACCGAGATTAAATTGCGCGGCGGGATCGCCATTCTCCGCGGCTTCGCGGAACCATTTGGCAGCTTCGCCTAACTCCTGCGGCAAGCCCAATCCAGCTTGGTAACAAACCCCCAGATAGCATTGCGCGGAGGAATCGTTTTGCTCAGCAGCGCGACGCAGCCATTTGACTGCCTCCTGATAGTCGAGTTGCACGCCCTGCCCTGTTTGATAGCAGATGCCCAGATAGCATTGCGAAGCGGCATCGCCCGCCTCCGCAGCCTTCTTGAGATCTTCAAACGACTGCCATGTTGCCTGGTTGGTTGCCATTATGTTTAAGGGTTGTTGGCGCGTGGAATTTTTATCTTTCGAACTCAATTAATAATATAACCCCTCATCCCGAATTCAAGCTTCCTTTTATAAGACGCTTCCGGGCCATAAAGGTAACAAAAATATATCGAATTCTTGCGGAAATTCAGTAAACTGGCTGGACAATCTCGATAGCTATGAACGCCTACCAATCGTATCGCAACCTGCCGCCGCTCGCGGGAATCTGTTCCATGCAGGAGGCCATGAAGCCGGGCCTATCCATTGAGGAATGCGTCGTCCGGCTCAAGCGGTATCATTATGCTTTCAAGCGGTTGCACCAGATTTTCACTGCGCGACTCACGGCCGAACCTATCTACGAATTGAAAATGGCGTTCAGCCTGCATTCGCTTCTCTGCGCCGAACATGTGGCCGCACTGCGGAAGCGGGTTGGCGAAATGCGCGAACCGCCGTTGGGTCTGGATGTTGTGCCGACGCCGCATTTGGCGATATTTTTTGATGAAATTCTTTCTGCGCCGACGACGGAAGAATTGGTTTTAGGGCTTTACGAAAAAGCTGTTCCTGCGCTCAAGGTGGCTTTGAAGCGGCACCTAGCGGATACCAATATGTTGGTGGACCAACCGAGCGTGCGCGCGTGCCGGTTTGCGCTGTTCGAACTGGAGGACATGGCAACTTACGGAACGCAGGCGATTGCCAGCTTGGTAGATGAGAAATGCAGGCAAGGCGCTGTGAAATGGTTGGCGCTGCTCGATGAGTGTCTCGTGGCTGCGGGTGGATTGGACGGGGCGGATGGAACTTCGGAAAATGTGCCAACGCGCCATTACTCGGCGAAGCCTTATCAATACGATCGCACACCGCGCCGTGATGAGCGTTTTCCCGATCCATATAACATGGGGGTGAACGCGGAGGTATTTCTTTATGACGAACAATTTGCGCCGGAGCCGAAAACGCTGATGATGTTTTACAAGCGGCTACGGGAAATTGATGTGCCGGAAATGATGGCGAGCATCATCGCGGAAACGCCGGATAAGCCGTGGGAATATTATCGCGATATGACGCGGCAGCTTTGGGATGAAGCGCGTCACGCGATGATGGGTGAAGTGGGGTTTGCGAATCTCGGGATTGATTGGGCCCAGAAGGTGATGATCAATCATACGTGGTCGTTGGCGTTGAACACGCAACTCAAGCCAATCGAGCGTCATGCGGTTTTATATTTTATCGAGCAGGGATTGATGCCGAAGACCGGCAAGCGTTTTGAATGGGAAGTCGGGCTGGCTTCGCACAATCCGCTTTCGGCGCTGTTCCAGGATTATGATTGGGCGGATGAAGTGTTGCATGCGCGCATCGGACGCGATTGGTATGTGAAGGAATTCAAAAACGCGCACGAAGCGGTCCACTATGGGGATGAATGCTGGTCGCGGGTGTTGATGAATTGGGAAAGCTGGCGACAAAAAGGGCTGACACAACATCGCAACTGGTGGCCGGATGTTTATAAAGCGGCGTGTGAACGCTGGGGGATCAAGCCTGACCCAAAGGTAATGGCTTACGCGACGACTTACGAGGCGGTGCGGGCGGATTTGAAGAATTTGGTGGGGTCGGCGTAATTCGTCATGGTGCGAAGTATTGGACGCGCTAGAAAACAACACCATGACTGGAACAATTACTGACATGAATAAAGATTTGATCCTGATAAGTTGTCCCAGCCCTTAAGCCATGAAAAAGGCGAGCCTCCTCCTGGCTGTTTGTGCGGGCTTGGTAGCGACCTACGTTTTAGGGCGGTGGATAAGCATGTCTCCGGAAAATGGGAATGTTAATGACTTCGTCGTCTGGCGAGATGATTTAAGTCCCGACGGGAGCGTTTCAACTGAATGGGCTTTTTTTATAGCCCCCGATTTCCCTACCGGCAAATGCGAAATACTTTTCGACATGCCCATGAGCACGATTGGCCTTGCGTTGCTTGGCATATCTACAGTGTCCGGTTGTGTTTGTTTAAAATCATACTGGAAACAAATAAGGGAAGTGGTGCGTAAAGCTAAGGCCAGACAACAAAACGCATTAAAATTGCAAGCAGGGTTGGGCACATCATCGACTGGCTTCTCTTCCAAATACTAAAACCTAAGCATGCGCGCTTTCAGCGCTTAGGAACTGCATTGATAATTTTATAGCAAATGAGGGTTTTGTATTGAAGCGGCGTGAACTCCGCGCACCTTTTTGAGGGAACTGCGCCATCTCACCCTGCTGCTTGAATTGAAATTTTAGTTCGTTATTCTGCATGGATGAAATCCATTGGTTGGCGAATGAGTTTGGGACTGGTGTCAGGTGTGGCGGCGTTGGTTTTGGGATGTCATGCGACTAAGCCGGTGGCGAAAACTGTGGCGGCACCAGCGGTCATAGCCACCAACAAGGTGGAGCAACCGTTCTTTCCAGTGATGGCGTGGAATTATGCGCCGAATGATCCGGCGGTGTTGAAGAAGCTGAAGGAGTGCGGATTGACGGTGGCGGGGTTCGTCGCGCCGGGAACGCTGGATGCGTGCGAGGCGGCGGGATTGAAGGCGATTGTTTCGGATGCGCGGACTTCAGGCTACGACTGGACTAAGGTGGATGACACAATCGCGCGGAGCAATGTGACGAGCATTGTCAAGGAGACGGGCAAGCATCCGGCGGTTTATGGTTATTATTTACGGGATGAGCCGGGCACTGGATTGTTCCCCGGGCTGGCCAAGTTGGCGGCCCTCATTCATGAAATGGCACCGGGCAAGTGGGCTTATGTAAATGGCTTTCCGAACTACGCGGAGAATTGGCAGCTACAGGCGACCAACTATAACGATTACCTGGAGCAGTTGGTGAACACGGTGCATCCGACCACGCTGAGCTATGATAATTATTCGATCATGGATGATGGTTCGCTGCGCGAGGTTTATTGGTCGAATCTCGAACAGATGAGCGCGGTTGCGAAGAAATATCATCTGCCGTTCTGGAACATTGTTTTGTCGGTGGCGCATTTTAATTATCGGGAGCCGACGGCGGCGGATTTTAAATTCCAGGTTTATAGCAGCCTGGCTTACGGTGCGAAGGGGATTGCCTACTTCACTTATTTTGCGCCGCAGGTAGGGAATTATCGGATGGCGCCGCTGGATCAATTCGGCAACGAGACGGCGAACTGGCACAACATGCAATATGTGAACCTGCAAATTCAGAAGCTCGCCCCCACCCTGCTGCAATTAACTTCGGACGAGGTTTATCATTTCGGCAGTGTGCCGGGTGGATGCAAGGGGCCATCAACCAATAGTTTGGTGACTGGCATGGGAGGACAATTCTTGGTTGGAGATTTTACGCATAAGGACGGAACTCGTTATGTGATGGTGGTGAACAAGGATTTGCAGAAATCGATTCCTTGCTGGCCGCAATTCCGCACGCCACCGAAACGGTTGCAGAAGGTTTCACCTTATGGCGGTGAACTCATGGCGTATGAGGGTGAACAAATCTGGCTGGCACCCGGTGCAGGGGTTTTATTGCGGGTCGAAAAATAATTGCACTACGGAGCGAACCTGACCGTCACGCGATAGAACGCGCGGGCTGCGGGGGAGTTGGTAAAGCTAATCGTGCCTTCGCCATTTTCGTTCACGGTAACAGGCAGATTGGTGATTGTGGTCCAGGCATTATCGTCAGCCATGTTCGTCGAGCGTTGCACTTCATAAATACGATCACTCACATAGGGGGAGAAGACTGCCTGTAGTCCAGCACCGGCATGGTCGATGCGGAATTTGAAATGGGACGCGGGGTCGTTGGGGACGGTTGCGAGGAGATATTCCGCAAAGTTGGAATAGCCATCCCCATCCAAATCAGCCACAGGATTTGAGTCGCCGCCCAGGTAGAGATTGACCCACCATGAAGGAATTGTTCCGTCGGTTGGTTTATCCTGGTTCGCGTTATAGACCCACCGGACAGCGTCGGCCATGACGGTTTTATTATCTTCGCCGGTGCCATTGGAAACGAGCACGAATTCATTTGTTCCCGCATCGAAATCAGTGGCGGCGGCCAGCAATTGCCAGGTCCCGCCATGGCTGGTCTGGTCGGAGTTGACCTGTAAATCGCCGTCGCGGGCAGAGATCATTACCGGCACAGCAGTCGAACAATTTGTGCCGCCGGGGTACCAAACATAGACGTCGTATTTTCCGGGGGTAACGATAGTGGGCCGGAACGCAGCAACCGCGGTGTCTCCGTCTGGTGAAGAGGTGGCATATTTATAATACGGGCTGTATCGATTGAGGGCCGCCGTGGCAAGGGTCCATACGCCCGAGAAACCTGCGACCGGCGCGGGCACGATCAAGGAAAGGTCCGTGGAAAAGCTGTTACTCTCCGATTTGAATGCACTCGTGCCCACGGTGGAAATGGCGCGGAAATAATAAGTGGTGTCGGGCAGCAAACCGCTGAGCAAAACTATATGACTGGTGACGCCCCGGGAATTGAGCGGTGAAAGCTTTCCATAAGCGGGCGTGGTGCCGTACTCAACTTGGGAAGTGCTATCGGCACTGGTGTTCCAAGTGATAACGGCGCTGGTTGGGCGCGGAACGGCGGCAAGGTTAGAGATTATCAGATTGACGGTCAGCAAAGCGTTGGAACTGGTGACGGACCCAACGGTGTTGGAAATAATCACCGAGTAATTCCCGGCATCACTTGACTGCACATTGGCCAGAGTAAGCGCGGAAGTGGTGGCACCGGGAAAATTTGAGCCGTTGAATTGCCATTGATAGGCGAGCGGATTGTTGGTGGCAACGACGGAGAAGGTGGCGGTTGCGCCAGGCGCCACAGTCTGGCTCGCCGGTTGAGTGACAATGATGGGCACGCCGATGACGAGCTGCATGTAGTGCGCCCAATCCCAGTATTGTCCCGGGTCGGTATGATTATTGCAGGTGGTGTCAATTTGCGGATAATTGGCGGCCATCCAGGTTTTCCAGGCTACGGTTTGCCACTGGTTGTGGCCAATGACGTGATTGCGGTCCTTGGGGATGCTGTATTTGTCACACAGGTAGCGGGTCAAAAGCGCGGAGGCTTGATATTGTGCTTCGCTGTACCAGACGGGATTGCTGACAAAACCCTCGTGTTCGGTGCCGAACATGTAACGGTTCCAACAGCTGACATGCCAGGCGTAATTCTTTTCCTCGACCATTTGCGTGATCTCACCCGCCACGGGGTCATTCGGATTGCGTTCGTTATGGCCATTAGAATCGCTGCCATTTTTCAGGCCGTTGACGCAGTAATAAATGCTCGCTTGCGTGCCGGATTGCTGGAAGTAAGAAATGGTGGTCCAGTAATATCCTTCCATGTCATGGACAACGTGGAATGGCCGAGGGTTGCCGGTGGTGTACCAATGGCCGGGGTAAGCCTGGCGCCAGATGGCTGAAGGGTAATCCGGCTGGGCAGCCGACGCGGAAGGTAACAATGCCAATAACAGGGCGGCACAAAGAATATGCTTCATAACCAATACTTCTGATTCAGAACGGCAGCCGGAGACGGTCAGCAGGATGCCAAGTTTAGAACCAGGAAGCGAGATTTTTTATTAGAAGCCACCTGATTCGCCATTGAACGAGAGAGGTCTGCGTTGGG
This sequence comes from Pedosphaera sp., assembly GCA_028293285.1. Lineage (GTDB taxonomy): Bacteria > Verrucomicrobiota > Verrucomicrobiia > Limisphaerales > Pedosphaeraceae > Pedosphaera. Next base: position 76,506 of record JAQGPC010000145.1, on the reverse strand, counting down.
CCCGTTCCTTAAACTTTGCTTGGATTTGCAATCAAGCGGGACTAAGCTGCTGACAAAAGCTTTTGATGAGTTTTGGAGGTTCCATACTGATTCTCACCGCCTGCGTCTGGCTGATGTTCTTTTATCAGAGTCGGCTGGCTGGCCAAGGGCTGGTGTATGACCGTCGCTGGCTCATTGGCTGGCTGATCAAAGGGTTAGCTGCGCCGATTGGACTTTGGATCAGCCTCAATTGCGGTTTCCCTTTTCCGCTGGCAACGTGGTGGAAGGAACCAACGGGTGGAACGTGGTTCTCGCAAAAGCTTGCGCTCTTCGCGCCGGGAATCGCCATTGCCGCGTCTTATTGGGGAGCAGTCACGCTGGTTTGGTGGGTCGGTGCCGTGCTGCGCGAGGCAGAGGATCGGCGTGGATTTATCGTTTCGACGGGGATCTGGGGATTGCTCCTATCGCCTTTTATTGCAGTGCTGCTTTATTCCTGGGGGTTGCCGGGAGTGGGATTCGTGGCCCTGGTTTGCATGGTGGCGACCATTCACACCACACTACTGCGGCTGGTGAAGGAACCGGCCAAGCCGCTGTACTCGGGCGCAATCGCCAAGATTAAATTTGGCAAGTATGCCGAAGCGGAGGAGGAAGTCCTCGCCCAATTGGAGAATTGTGAGAACGATTTCGACGGTTGGATGATGCTGGCGGAACTATATGCGACGCACTTCCATGACCTGCTCGAAGCGGAACGGACCATTCTCGATCTCGCCAACGATCCCAAACTTACGGCAACGCATGTTTCGATTGCGTTCCATCGGCTGGCGGATTGGCAATTGAAACTGCGCGAGAATCCGGTGGCAGCCCGCAAGTCGCTCGCGGAGATTATCAAAAGATTTCCCGGCACGCATCTCGCCAAGATGGCGCAATTGCGAAGCGATCAACTTCCTGCCTCGACGGAGGAATTGCGCGAACAAAGCAAAGGACGGACGATCAAGATTCACCACATGCCGGATGACTTGGGACTGAAAGAGCCGCAAGAAATTGACAAGGAACGGGCGGCAGCATTGGCGAATCAATGCGTGGAGAAACTTAAGCAGAATCCAAATGATGTCGGCGCACGGGAAGAGTTGGCGCGAATTTTTGCCGAGCAGATGAACGCGATTGACCTGGCGATGGAACAAATGGAACTGCTCGTTGAAATGCCCGATCAACCGCCGCAGAAGGTTGCGGAATGGCTGGGATTAATGGCGGTCTGGCAACGTAAGTATCGTTCAGACCCAATAGCTGCACGGAAAATTCTGGAACGATTGATCCATGAATACCCGCAATCGCCGCAGGCCTTCGCGGCGCAGCGGGAGCTTTACCAGATTGATATGGAGCAGCGATTAAGGAATCCGCAGAGGGTGAATTAATGGTTGGCGACCAGAAAGGCGGCAAGTTTGGACTTGTCCACAAGTATCAAGTTATGAGTCTTGTCTTATAACTGGAAACCGCGATAGTGCCTACATGGAACGTAGTTCGTTTTCAGGATTACCCAAGGGCTTCACTCTTATAGAACTACTGGTTGTAACCTTCATCATCGCTGTTCTCGCCGCACTTTTGCTGCCTTCAATCTTACGGAGCAAATATCGAGCAAAAGAAACAATGTGCTTAAACAATCTCCGACAAATCGGTATTGGAATCAGACTTTACCAAAATGATAATAATGGAAAGTTTCCACTTCGCATCAGCCGCAAGGGGTCTTTGGGCACACCACCTGAAAGCATGAAGGAAAACCGGGACGACTGGCGGTTTTTCGATGTTGCGATAGGCGGGACAGAACCTGCCCATCCCTCCCCCCAAATTCCCCGCGCTGCAGAGCGACCGCTTTTTAACTATTTGAAAAATGGCGAAACTTTTCACTGTCCGTTCGACAAAGGTTGGGATTTCCGTCCGGAAGGCGAGCTGGTAGCTCCAACTGCATTTGTTGCTCATGGCTGTAGTTATCAATACAACACCATAAAAACCGCTCGGGAGGAACCATTGGGATTAGAAGGAATTGCCGGCAAAACCGAAAGTTGGGTGCCTGATCCTTCCATTTATATATTGATGTATGAACCCTCCGCTCGCGTGCAAACACGCGGGAATTCCGAGGAATTTCTAGTCTTCTGGCATTGGGCACAAAACGCCACAACCCTACGCGCCAAGGACTACAAAAGCCAGTCAGGGAGTAAGAAGAGAATCTCTCCGATTCTGTTCGTGGACGGTCATAGTGCGATAGTAAATTTTAAGGAGTGGCTTGGCAATGACGGCAATACCACTGAATGGACTTGGGCGAAGCGCGAGAATTAGAGATTTTTTACGGGCATTATTTGGATAACCCTCAGGTAGAGCAGCTTTTTTGGCATACATTAAATGACCTTTTGACCAAAAACAGAAGAAGCCTGGATGCGGGTAGTGTTCCCCCATAGTATGTGTTCCGCGAGAGAATTGTGGTGGCACCGGAGCCGTCCACGTGGGTGTTGGGGAGAGTGCGGTATGGCAGAACGCGGAGACAGAAGGCGAGTAGTGTTTGAGGGGGCAAGGTTAGAGCCTCGTTACCTCGGCTGCTACCCGTGAAGGTGGAGGCGGTGCGGTGCGGGTTTGTATCTGCCGATGTATAGCGTTGAAGCGCCGTGAACGGCGCGCACCTTGGGCGGACGCGGGACATGTCCATGTGACCTTTTGGTTTGCTCGCATTGCTTACAGCTTTGAAACAATTTGTAACCGGCAACGCGCTCTTAATTTGAAGTTTGATTCATTTCGGTTAATTCATCCTGGGCTGCTTCCCAAGGAAACAGGGTCACTCCCGGTCTTAGTCCAAATTTTGTAATCTCATCCTGAGTGGCGATGAAACGTTCGTTGGTGAGCACGCCAAAAAAATATTCTTCGATGCCGGCAAAGGAATTGGGGCCACCGAATACTTTCGCCACGGTGGCATAGTACAGTTTACTTGCAGGGAAATGTTTCTTTAAGAGGTGGATGGCGGCCTGGGCGGTATCGCCCGAGCTTGTATTGTTCTCGCAGATCAAAATGGCGGGAGCTTCGGGCAGCTTCTGAAGAAGAGCCGGCATTGGTAGCATTGATTCCAGTCTGGCAGGGTGACGCAGGTGTTTAAACTGAAGCGGAATGATTTTGGTAATCCGCAGATTAATAGCCAGCGCGCTGCCGGGGATGGCACCACTGCGCAGGATGGGAGCAATCGCGTCAAAGAGAAGTCCGCTCGCTTGAATTTTTTTGAGCAAGACGTCGAGCGCGACTCCATATTCCGTCCACGACATGGAGTGGATATCTTCCACATTGTAAATTTTCATAGGAGTGGGACGGATTACCTGGGTCGGTTCCTGAGATAAAATCCCTGGATTCGCCGCCTCCAGTTTGTTCGATTCGGAAGGCATTAAAGATGGTGATTGAAAATTTTGACAGTTGGTTCCTGCACATTCGATAGGAATTCAATCAGGGGCGGAAGCACAGCAGGCCAGGCGAGCGGAGGCTTTTTCCGGGGTTTTGGGCGCGGACGAATCGAACCACTCCACTGTGAGGTCTGGGGCGGGTTCATCACGAAGACGTTGACTTGAGCCAGCAGCAATCGTGATGCGTTCAACATGGCTTCCCGATTGCCGGATACTTCAAAGCCAACTTCAAGCCCTTTGGCGACGCTCCCCGGACGGTCGGTCGGGCCGTGAAAACCGAACAAGCGCAGCCACTCCCGGCCTATCGGAATGGCTTGTTCCCTGGCTATTACCTTCCAATCGCGAGAGGCAAAAATAACCAGATGAGATTTTTCTCCCGCAATGACACGGAGCCAATTCGTGCTTGTGGGTCGGGGAAAACGCGATTCGGCGGATTCGGCGAGACGCCGTTCGGCCTCGGCTTTGTTTTGTCGCTGTTGCTTGCGCATGTCACGGAGCAGCAGGCTTCCCCAATCCTCAATGGTATTGTCGGTCGGCGGCATGTCGGTGTATGCGGCGCGCGCTTTTTCGTAGCTTCGCCGGCTGACGAGACGCTGTTTACAAAAGTATGTCTCGCCAACCTTAACTCCCGCTGTGAATTCATATTTGATTCCTATGTCCAAAAGCCCATACGAGTGTTGCTCGTCAACAAGAGAGCCATCTGGGCCAAAGTGCCTGATGATCACCTTTCCAGACGGGAGTTGCTCATGCTTGAATACATGTTCCACGGTGGGAGTGTTGCGCGGGATTAAACGTTATGACAAGGTTGAACTCCTTATCCTGAAAACTAAGCACACCATCGTCAAAGCTGTCACTCCCTTTCAGGGCCAAAGGGGACAATGTCAGAGCCTCGTTACCTCGACTGCCACCCGTGAAGGTGGAGGCGGTGCGGTGCGGGTTTGTATCTGCCTTGGGATAGCGTTGAAGCGCCGTGATGGTTTTTGAGTTATTAATCCGGCCATCCAGAAGGGAGAAAGTTAGTGGCACGCTCGCCTTCATCCTGCCTCTCCCCAAGGAGAGAAGAACCGTCTGGCGCGGCAGAAGTGGGATACGGTCTGGTTGGCAACATGCCGGCTGTTGGCGGGATTACCGAATCCAGGATTCAATACCGGCAATTCCAAGCAAACGGATGGCTGTCTCGCCTTGCGTGGCGGTATTGCATCCAGCCGACAGGAATGTCGGCGATACGGCAGGTTGGAAAACCTGCGCTACGTGACCGATTGCCGATTTAATAAATCAAAAACCATAACGGCGCGCACCTTGGGCGGAGGGGAGAATCAAGCGAAAGAAGCCGGAAGGATTCGAGCGGAGGGCAGGTAAAAACTTCTCTCTATAAATTAAAAGAGCTTGGGCTTTCGCCCAAGCCTTGGCAATCACTAACAATCAGTATCTCCTCTAAAACTTACGGCAACACGTGGTTCGTGCTGTTGATCTGGCAGGTCGGAGCCGTGGAGAGATTGTTCATCGTATAGCTGGAGGTGAACGCCTGGCCGGCATCCGAGGGGCAGGTGGGCTGGGTGCCCAAGGTGCCGCGGCCCAAGTACGGGGCCACGTCGGTGATGTCAGGCGAGGCGGTGGCGGCGGCCTTGTTTTCCAGGGCCCATTGCTGCTTGGCACCATCCAACTGGCGCAGGTTGTTGATGCAGGCGTTTTGCTGCGAGGTCGTGCGGGCGCGCACGAAGTTGGGGATGGCAATGGCCGCCAACAAGCCGATGATGGCCACGACGATCATGATTTCCACGAGCGTGAAGCCCGCCTTTTTAATAGTATTAACTTTCATAGTATTTGTCTTCTTTCTTGCTGCGGCGTGAACGAAGTGACAGGCGGGTTTATTGTTATAATTACAACTGGTTGTTCACAATTGCCTGCCACAACCGCGTTTTGCTGTAGAGCAAACGGAATGCCAATTCTGAAACGCATTTCCCAGCGGCAAAATCTGTCTGGTGGCGATGACTACGACTACCTTTGTCTCCGGTGTCCATCCATTGTATAAAAATGAGACAGTGGGAATTTTTAGCTGCCTGCCCTGAGAGTAATTTGCCTCGTCCCGACCAGAAGATTGACGTTCACCGGGCCTATTTGCTGGGAGTCGACGGGTTTATCATCAAGCGGGAGACCCAAATGTTTTGCTACAGATCATGAAGGGCATCCAGGATTATTGACTGGGGTAAAAAGCGTCCGACGGGCAAATTTTGTTGATTTCGGTGGTGCCGGAGTCATACCCGTGCCAAAAACGCCTCCAGCGTAAGCAGGGTTGCAGGTTTTCGCACCAGAAGGAACAAGCGCCTAGGTCGTCGCGCCTTGGAGCAAGGCTTCCATATTCCCCAGGATGTGTCTTTGTTCTTCCCGCGAGGAAGGTTTGACATGATAACCGTGTGCGCCTAAATCCGTGGTTTGCGCGACATCCTCTTTCAGGAGCGAGCCAGAGTGCACCACAACTTTCAGAGTGGGAAAATGATGTTTCCGCAACCAGCTCAACACCTCAAACCCATTGAACCGGGGCATCTTCAAGTCCAATACGAGCAAATCCGGGAAGGGATATTTTTGGCGGTCGCTGTATTTGCCCGCGCCACTGAGATAGGCCATCGTTTCTTCCCCATCCTCAACTTCCGCCACAATCTTGAGTTTTGAGGTAACATGCAGTCCGGTGCGCAAGTACAGGCGGTCGTCTTCAGAATCGTCCGCCACGAGGATCGAAAAGCATTTTTCGTGTATGTGCATGATGGTCAGGTATCAACTGCAAGTATATCTGGCTTTGGCGATGATAAAGCAAGGAGTTTTGCGGGATGGGCAGGAAAAGGCTTGACCGAATTATAACTGTTGTTATATATGGATAGAGATGGAACATGAAATATCCATACGGCGGGCGCACCTGCGCCGACGATTGATCTTTGACAATTTGCAGTGAAAAGTGACAGGTGATGAGTGACAAGGCCGGAAGCCTGAAGACGGAACTCCAAACGGGAGGCGTTCGGAGTCTCAGAATTACGGTTAGCCCGCGATAATTGCGGTTAATTGCGGTTAATTGCGGTTAATTGCGGTTAAAAAAAATGAAGTGGGACTCCGAACAGCGTCGAGGGAGAGGAACCAGGGTCGAGGGCCAACGCAAGAGAAAGCAGAAGGCGGAATGCAGAGTAACCGCAGATGAATGCCTATGAACGCGGATGGGATACGAACAGCCGTAAAAAAAACGCCGAGGCAAATAATTGGCCGCGAAAGGACGCAAAGGTCACATAGGGAACCAAACCGAGCCGACAGGCTGTCGGCGCTCCGCGAAGGAATGAAATTAATACGTATTGTGACTATCTCGAGTTAACTCGACTTAACTTGAGTTAACTCGAGTTAAAAAATTCTAAAGCGGGGTCGAGGAGGCCAGAAGCCGGAGGGCAGAGGACCGAGAACGGAAAACTGAGCAATTCGGAACTGATGTGACCTGGTGCGACCTGGTACGAGTAGCAACGAGTTGAGAATGGATGCTGGAGGTCAGAGAACAGACGTTCGCCACTTGTAGGAACAACGAGGACAAGGAAATCAGTGTATGGGAGACTTATCAGGGCCAGGGCACAGGCATAGACTCGGATAAGATAAATGAAAGTGCTCATACAAGACACGAAGTCGGGGCAGTTCCTGGCCCCGAATAACGGTTGGACGAATAATCCGATGGAAGCGGAGAACTTTGGCTTTAGTCTGACGGCACATAGCACAGCCCAAGTGCTGAACCTGGAGAATTATCAGATTCTTTTTTACTGCACGGAAACGCATTACCACATTCTCATCCATCGCTCGGGTGAGGGGCAGCCGGCCGATCAAAAAGTTTAACGCTAACGATTGGTTTAACAGGTTGGGCGGTTTACCCTACTGTTAAAACAGACGTGCGGCTTTACGGTGGGGTATGGGATTGGTAAGTGAAAGAAAGGCTTTTCGACGCCTGGTGCGGAATAAAACAACGCACCATTATCTCAAGGATGATGGCCAGTGGACGGACAAGCTGGAGGAAGCAACTGATTTTCCCGATTTGCAGAGTGTGGTGCAGCTTTGTGGAAAATACGAGCTTAAGGACGTGGAGCTGGTGATGAAGTTCGATGATGAGATTTATGATATCGCCGTGGATATCTGCCATCCCATGGGAAATGGCCGCTGACTTCTGAATTATAATACGGCTGGATTGCGGGCCTTCATCTGGAGCGTGGGCCGCTCACACCACCACCAATTTTCCGAGGCATCACGGATGGATTGGATGAAATCATCGAGGCTGGCGGTTTTGGCAAGGAAAAAGTCGGTCTTGAGAGCATAAACGCGTTGGACTTCTTCGCCCTTGAATGAGGTAAAAACAATCACCGGCATGAGTGAGAATTCGGGTTTGTCTTTCAGCCATTCGAGCAGTTCAAAGCCGTTCATGAGAGGCATCTTCAAATCGGTGAACATGACGCAGGGAACGGGATATTCGGCGCGGTCAGCGTACTTCCCACGACCTTCAAGATAAGCAACGGCTTCGAGGCCATTTTCGACGTGGCGCACCGGATTGGCAATGCGGCTGGCGATTAATGCCCGCTGAAAAAACTCCGCGTCTTCCAGATTGTCTTCCACCAATAAAATGGTTCGGTTCCGCATATAAAAAGGTTAAGAATCGGTTCGCTCGATTTAAACGGGGTTTTTACCCCACTCAACTGCGGTATGAAGGTGGTAGGCGATGAGGGATTCGAACCCCCGACCCACAGCGTGTAAAGCTGCTGCGCTACCACTGCGCCAATCGCCTGACCAGTAACTATATTGTGCGCGGAATTCGGCTCGACGCAAGCTCATTTGCCGAGATTAAGACGAGCCAGGGAGGTGAATCAAATGCCGCAATTGCATCAGAATTACCATCCACCAAACCAAAAGCGCTCCACCTTGAAGGTAAACATAGAGCGACATAAATCCGGCTGCCACTCGCATCAAGGCGAAGCCAGCAATGAACCCTGTTGGAGGGAGTTTTTCTGAGGAGCTTAGTTTTAGATATAACAGGAATACCCCGAACAGCACGGTCAGAACGATGGCCGCTTGTGGTTTCCGAAATAGCCGGATAAAAAATGCGAACGGCGCGAAGCAAAGAAAGAGCGGTTCGAACGCCAAGGCAAATAGCGCCATACTCACCCAAGCGGAAAGGGTTTCTGGATATTCCTTCGGGGTGATTAAACGCATTTGGGGATCGACCACGTAAAGCAAAAGCAGCGAACTGAATAGTCCAAGGGCTGTCGCCAACGCCCACCACTTGGGTTGCACGGAAAAATTTAACACGGGGCGTTTGGAGTATTGCTCATGCCAGGCGAATACAAATGCCCAGAGCACGAAGGTGGTCCACATCAACATCAGCACCATGAACGCGACTGCGTGGGTTCGTTCCATCCAGGTTGCCAATCGCGGATACGCCGCGAGAGAGGTGATCAATGCCGCTGCTGCTGCTTTGGTGAGAACTTGGGATTGGGCCAACGAACGCATTTAGCAACTCCTTCGCATGTTGTGGCGGCGGGTTCAATGGAAAAGTGCAGGCTGTTAAAACAAGTTGAATCTGGCCGTGCTTGAGGCAGACTTGCTGCCTGCCCTTATGGACGAGGTTTCACGATGCTATCAATTACTGGGACTGGAAGTCGGATCTTCCCAGGAGGAAGTCAAACGCGCTTACCGTGATTTGGTAAGAGTTTGGCATCCGGATCGTTTCGCCCATGACGAGCGGCTGCGGATTGTTGCACAGGACAAACTCAAGGAAATCAACGGTGCCTACGAAACGTTGAATGCCAAGTTCTTTAACGACAGTATTTCGCCGCCTCCGCAGGAGGAGCCAATTGAAGCCGTGCCTGAGCCTGAGGCTGCTCCGGTGGATGAACCAGCTCCGCTTGATACTGCCAATGTTGCGCAAAGCAAAGTTGGGATTTGGATTGGAGTTCTGGTTGTTTGCCTGTTGGCGCTGGGTGGGTCGGGAGTTTTATTTTGGAAACATCGAATGGCGAAGACTACGGCACCGATTGAACAAGTGGCGGTTTATCATCCGGAATTGAAGGGGTTTGAGATGATCCTGAACGCTGATTCGGCGGTTTATGTTGGCAATTGGCCAATTGGCAACTCGGCAAAGGACCGTCGTTCAAAGTCATATCACTACGCGGGCACGGTCGAAGGATCCGCGACTGCCACGGCGACATTTACACCCATTATTCCCGCCACAGGCAATTATGACGTGTATGTCTGGTACGCACAGGGTCCCAAACGCGCGATCAATGCGCCGTTCCAGATTGTTCATGCTGGAGAAACCAATGAAGCTAAGGTTAACGAAACCATCAAGGGTGGTCGTTGGCAACTCATCGCCGAGGAAGTGCCTTTTCGACAGGGCACGAACGGTTATGTGCGTCTTTCCAACGATACGGGGGAAGCGGGACGGGTAGTTATCATTGATTCCGTGCGCTTCGTTTACTCAACCAAACAATAAGAAGTAACATTATTGTCTTCACCCCGGCCACGGCACCTTTATTATGTTCCGAGATGAATAATACTGGACGTATCGTTTTAAGCGAAATGCTTTCGCCAGGCACCATCAACTTGCGCCTGGACGGCAAACAACGTGATGAAGTGCTGGCTGAACTCGTGGGGCAAATCAGAGAAATTGCCACCCAGCCTCAAGCCCGTCAGACTTTATTAAATGCCTTGCAGGAACGCGAACAGTTGCATAGCACAGGCATTGGCGATGGTGTGGCCTTGCCGCATGCCCGTAACGCTCTCGTTGGATTGGTGGACCATCCCATTTTGGTTTTTGGTCGCCACGAAACGGGCATTCCGTATGGCGCCATTGATGGAGCGCCAGCCAAGCTGTTCTTTCTTTTGATCGCGCCGACGGTTACGCAACATCTCTCCATGTTGGCGCGCATCAGCCGCATCTTGCGCGATCCGAAAGTGCGCAAAAGCCTGCTGGCTGCTGATACTTCGGAGAAAGTGATTGGCACTGTTCGAGACGCGGAATCGAAGATGTAAATTGTCGTTGGGAAGAGCGGGAAAGTTTGCCGCTTACAACACGACGCTAAATTTCATCTTTGAAGCCCTGTTGTCTTAGGGCTTCGAATAAGACAATTGCGGCGCAATTGGAAAGATTCAGCGAGCGTGATGCTTCATTGAACATGGGAAGCCGCAGCCATTGTTCGCGATTTTGTTCCAGCAATTGTTTAGGCAACCCGGCGGTTTCTCTACCAAATACCAGGTAGTCGTCTGGCTTATACTGGACTTCCGTGTAGAGCTTCGGCCCGTCTGATTCCACGAACCATAATCTTGCGCTTGGCGGCAACTGCTCGCGAAACGCAATCCAACTTGCCCAGCGATACCACTCCACCTGTTGCCAGTAATCCATGCCAGCGCGTTTCAATTGCTTGTCATCCAGCTTGAAACCGAACGGCTCAATGAGATGCAGGCGCGTTTTAGTCGCTGCGCATAGCCGCGCAACATTTCCCGTATTTGGCGGAATTTCCGGTTCAACCAGGACTATGTTCATGTTCCACCTTTGACTTTCTTGCTGCGGCCTTGGATTTATAGAACACCTTCCACAGTACCAAGCCTTGCGCTGGTGCGGTCATGCCCGCTACACGCCGATCCTTGGTCGCCAAAATTTGTTTGATCTCACCGGCGGCAATCTTCCCCTGCCCCACTTGCACCAGGGTCCCCACAATGCCCCGGCACATCTTGTACAAGAAACCATCTCCTTCGATAATGAAAGTCAGCAGCAAACCACTTTTTTTAATATCGCACCGGGTCAATGTTCGCACGGTGGAGTCCACTTCGTAATTACGACTGGCGGCGAGTGATTTGAAATCGTGTTTGCCTAAAAATAATTTTGCCGCCGAGCGCATTGCTGTCACGTCCAGCTTGCGCGGTACCTGCCAAGCTTGTTGGCGCAACAACGGATTCATCGCCGTATGGTTCCATACCTGGTAGCGATATTGCTTACCCGCCGCTTGAAATCGCGCGTGAAAATCTGGCGCGGCCAGTTGCGCGGACATCACCCGGATGTCCTCCGGCAAATGGGCGTTAATCGCCAGTGCCAGTTTGTCAGTAGTCATGCGAAATTCGGTCCGGGCAATTTCAACATGCGCCACCATGCCCAGCGCATGCACGCCCGTATCGGTGCGACTGGAACTATGGATTCGCCCGACGCTTGGAAATAACTTCGCGAGTGCTTCTTCGACCCGTTGTTGCACGCCAATCCCGCTCTTCTGAACCTGCCAACCGGCGTAATTCGTGCCGTCGTAAGCAATGGTCAGTTTGAATTTCAGCTTGTCCACACGTTAAGTCGAAAAACTATCGAGGTAACTTTGCAGAAGAATCGCGGCGGCGGTTTTGTCCACCTTTTCCTTGCGCTTATCGCGTCGCACATCTGCTTGAATCAGGAATCGATTCGCCTGCGCCGAGGTCAAGCGCTCATCCCACGTCTTGATGGGAATTGCCACCGCATCTTTAAGAACGGCCACAAACTCCTGAACTTTTAACGCCGCGGGACCATAGCTGCCATCCATGTTTCGAGGCATCCCGACCAATAGCAATTCGACCTGTTTTTCTGAAATGATCTGTTTCAATCGGGTAAGGAATTGGGCGAACGGTTCGGCTAAAACAAATTCCAAAGGTTGCGCGATCATTCCCATTTCGTCGCTGATGGCGAGTCCGATTCGTTTGGTCCCGTGGTCAATTCCTAATACGCGCATAATAAGATAGCTTGTGTTTACAACGTCTTCATCACTTTCGCCGCCGCCTTCACAGTTTTATCAATATCGGCTGCCGAATGCGCCGTGGAAATAAATCCTGCTTCGAATTGTGAGGGTGCGAGATAGATACCCTCGTCCAACAAGCCATGAAAATATTTGGCGAATCGAGCACGGTCACTGTGCATCGCATCGGCAAGATTATACACCGGACGGTCAGTGAAATAGCCGCAGAACATGGAACCAATTCTTTGAAATTGTACCGGGACATTGGCTAACTTTGCCACGTTTTTCATTTCTATTTCGAGCTGTGCGCCAAGTAATTCCAACTGCTCGTACGCATTGCTGGAAAACAATTCCTGTAATGCGGTGATACCGGCTGCCATTGCCAGCGGATTGCCACTTAGCGTCCCCGCCTGGTACACAGGCCCCAACGGTGCGAGACAATCCATGATTTCCGCACGACCGCCAAACGCACCGACGGGCAAACCGCCGCCGATAATTTTTCCGAAGCAGGTCAGGTCTGGTGTAATGCCATAGCGTTCCTGCGCACCACCTTTCGCCAGACGAAAGCCGGTCATGACTTCATCAAAGATAAGTAGTGCGCCATGCTCGGCGGTGATCTTGCTTAAAAATTCCAGATACCCCGGCTTCGGCAAATAGAGACCCGCGTTGCCCGGTACTGGTTCGATGATGATGCCTGCCATCTGATCTTTATTTGCAGCAAATGCCGCGCGAACGGCTTCTTCATCATTGAACGGCAAAACCACGGTATGCTGCGTGAATGCTGCCGGCACGCCAGCACTGTCTGGGTTCCCGAACGTCAACGCGCCCGATCCCGCCTTGACCAGCAACGAATCCGCATGTCCGTGATAACAACCATCGAACTTGATGATCTTGTCTCGCTTCGTAAAGCCGCGAGCCAGACGGATGGCCGACATCGTTGCTTCCGTGCCTGAATTGCACATGCGCACTTTCTTCACGCTGGGCACGTTATCGCAAATCAGCTTGGCCATCGTCACTTCCAGCGGATTGGGAATGCCGAAGCTGGTTCCACTCACCGCCGCTTGTTGCACGGCTTGAATGATTTTGGGATGTGCGTGACCCAGAATCGCCGGGCCCCATGTGCCGACATAATCCACATATTCATTTCCATCCACGTCGGACACATGCGAACCTTGCGCCCGATTAACGAAAAAGGGCTGTCCGCCCACACCGCGAAAGGCCCGTACCGGAGAATTCACTCCACCGGGAATGTATTTCAATGCTTCAGCAAATAATTGTTCGGATTTAGCCCACGAAATCATGGAAAGAAATTAACCTCAAGCACGCCGAAGCACACGAAGTTTTTAAAAATGGAAAACTTGGGCGAAACGCCTAACGGTCTAAGTGATCTGATACTTCTGCGCGATAGGTATCCTTCGGCCTACGCCAAATGCCTTGCTCGTAACCTTTAATCCTGGAGCAGATTGACGACGCTTATACTCATTGAAATCGATTAGCCGAATGATTCGTTTGACCGCAAGTTCGTCATAGCCCAAGACAATAATCTCTGACAACGTTTTGCCCTGCACAACGTAGGCATCGAGTATGGCGTCGAGCACATCGTATGGCGGCAAGGAATCCTGGTCGGTCTGGTTTGGACGCAGTTCCGCAGACGGCGGCTTGGTGATGGAGGCTTCGGGAATAATCTCCCGGTCACGATTGATCCATCTGGATAGCCGATACACCATAGTTTTAGGCACGTCACTGATGACGGCCAGGCCGCCGCACATGTCGCCATAGAGCGTACAATAGCCAACCGCGAGTTCGCTCTTGTTGCCGGTCGTCAGCAACAACGAGCCGAACTTGTTCGACATTGCCATCAAGGTCACTCCACGCAGTCGCGCCTGGATATTTTCCTCGGTAGTATCTTCCTTCGTTCCCGAGAACACTGTCGCCAGTTGTTTTTTAACGGCTTCAAATTCCGGTTGGATTGGAATCACATCGTATTGAATGCCCAATCGCTCCGCGAGGATTCGCGCGTCATCCAGGCTGCCTTGCGATGAAAATTGCGATGGCAACGAAACCCCGCGCACATTCTCTTTGCCTAGTGCGTCCACTGCCAAAACTGCCGTCAGGGCCGAATCAATTCCTCCACTCAAGCCCAGCACCGCCGACTTGAATCCGCATTTGTGCAGATAATCACGCAAGCCCAGCACCAGCGCCTTGTAGATATATTCCTCAACCGACCATTCGCGGCGCGGCACGGGTGCAGTGGAATTCGTATCAACCACAACAAAATCTTCCGCGAACATGTCACATCGCCCGATTAAAGTTCCCTGAGCGTTGAAGACCAGGCTGCCGCCGTCGAATACCAATTCATCGTTTCCGCCGACCTGATTGCAAAAGACAATTGGCCGCTTGGCTTTAATGGCCATGCTGCGCAGCATGTTGAAACGTGTCTCGTCCTTGCCCAAAGACCAGGGCGATGCCGAAACATTGAAAAGAATTCCCGCGCCTGCCGCTGCCAATTCTACTGGCGGATTGTGCCGGTAGCGGCGTTCGGGCCAGAAATCTTCGTCATTCCAAATATCTTCACAGATGGTCAGCCCCAATTTGTCTCCGCCAAACTGCACCGGCTGGTTATTAATTCCCGGCTCAAAATACCTGTCCTCATCAAAAACATCGTACGTGGGCAGGAGCATTTTGGTGCGCGTTGTCACCAGTTTTCCGTTTTGCAACAAGGCCACACAATTGCTGAGTTCACGCCCTGGCTGGGTCTTATTCTGATTCACATAACCAACCAGCATGCTCACCTGGCCTGTGGCTGCGGCGAGCCGATCCAATACTGCAAGGTTTTGGGTGATGAAACTTTTCTTTAGCAGCAAATCGCGCGGGGGATATCCTGTAATGGTCAGTTCAGGGAACATGACCATGTCAACTCCTTCCGCCACACCGCGACGGTAGGCAGCAAGGATTTTTGCCTCGTTGCCAGCAAGGTCTCCTACTGTGGTATTGATTTGTGCGAGCGCGACTTTCATCAAAATTCTGCTTATTGAGGTTTGAAACTAAAAACTTTGTTTAACGGGCCATACTCAGTGCTGACAGCCGCGCCTGGCTCGATATTATGCCGTTTAAACCAGCCTTGTTTCGTTTCCAGCACGAATTGAATATTATCAGTCGCGGCCACCACGGAGTTGGTATTCTGAGGCTCCAATTCATGCAGTTCCTGGATCACGCCATCGGAACTGATGTAAGCTGCGGAAAGAGGCGCTAAAGTATTCATCATCCAAAATGAAGCGCGGTGCGGCTCCGGAAAAACAAAAAGCATGCCTTCGCCTTCCGCAACATTCGTGCGGAACATCATTCCGGTGCGCTCTTCAACTTCAGTCAGAGCCATTTCCGCGGTCATTTCTTCAGAACCGATCCAGAGCTTGATGGTCTTCAAACGCGGTTGGGCCGCCGTGGGAATGCGCGGGTCAACCGAGGCGCTGCCACTTGGAGCATTGGATTGCGACTGACCACATCCGTTCAGCCACAGCAATCCTGCCAGCAGAAACACAGATAAAAAACTCTGTCTCATGCCTCAACACTGCGGGAACAAAGGCGTCTTTTCAATACCCTTCATTTCTTTCCCAATCATAATCTTAATCCTAATCCGTTTTCCGCATGTTCGGCTTAGGAGAGTAAGGTTAGGATTAAGATTATGAAGGGAATGGGACTTGACCTTCCCTGGTTAATTGAAGTGCAAAGCCCTTTTCAAAACTTTACGAACCACTTGCGCCGATACATTGCATAGGCAACGAGGTAGAGTCCAAGCATATACGCAAGCGCCCAGCTCAATGAACAAATCTTGGGACTGAATCCCATACTGGAAAGAGGCGAGTTAAAATAGTTTTGGAAGAGATAGCTTTTTAATGCAATCAGCTTGCCGGTTGCATCCGGCACTTTCACGCCGATGGAAATTCTACCCAGCAATCCGGCCAGCACGAATACCGTAATCGCATTCATCCCATAAATTGCGAATGGCCTTGCCCCTCGCTGATATCCTTTGACATCCACAAGCCAGTAGAACACCGCAAAGATGTTCATCGCCATGCCAGCCATGAAAACCGAATACGAACTGGTCCAGAGATTTTTATTGATGGGCAACCAGATGTTCATGATGGCCCCGGCAAAGATTAACAGGTTCCCAATCACGAACAACCAGGCGGTCTTTTGTTCCGCGCTGCGCTTCAGCATCAGCAGGTGACCGGCTAAAATTCCGAACAGGCAGGTGGCAATGGCAGGTATGGTGCTGATTACTCCTTCCGGGTCCCATGATTTCAAGTTATGTTTTCCTAAAACGATGTTATCCACATACGCTGAAAAATTCCCTTCGGGAGTCAGCACGCCCATTCCGTGACCCGGGACCGGCACGCATTTCATTAGAATCCAATATCCCGCCAGCAAGCCAATGACCCAGGCAATGTGTCCACGCAGGCTCGTGGTTAGATAAATTGCACTCGTCAGAAGATAAGCCACGGCAATGCGTTGCAGGACGCCGGGGATGCGAATGGTGGTTACTACTTCATGAAACCACGGACTGAAACCACCTGCTTTCGCATACGAGCCGTTCACGAGGAACATGAAAAATGCCAGAAAAAATCCCAGCCCAAAAATGATCGCTGCACGTCGCACTACATGCAGAAAGAGCTTTGCCCGGCTTTCACCCTGCTCAAGACGCTTTATTGTCGAAAGCGGAATTGCCATACCGACAATCCATACAAAGAAGGGAAAGATGAGGTCGGTAAAAGTCCAACCGTTCCATTCGGCATGATCCAATTGCGCGTAGAGCGAATCCCACGAACCGGGATTGTTTACCAGCATCATGGAGGCAATGGTCGCACCGCGAAAGACATCCAGCGACATCAAGCGTCCGCTGCCGGGCGCGGTGACTTTCGGCGATGCCGGTTTGGCCATGGTAGTTTGCAAGGCAATGAGAATAAAATATCCTCCCGCTTAAGCAAAAGGAAATTTGATCGCCTCCAAAACATCAAATTAACCAGCCAAAATAAAAAACGCTCTGGCGCCGTGGGAGGGGGGAGTTTGGCACCAGAGCGCGTGGATCAAACTTTAGTCACGTGACGTAAAATGTCGTGGAGCACCTTGGCCGGGCTTTGGGTGCCGTCAATGCGATGCAGTATTTCTTTTCCGTAAAAACTGAGCAGCGGCTTGGTTTCCCGCTCGTAGGTCTTCAACCGGTGTTGGATAACTTCCAGATTGGCGTCATCCAGCCGGTTTTCCCGCAAGGCGCGTCGTTGAATGCGATGCACCAGTTTTTTCAAGGTGGGACAACTGAGATAGAAAATTGCGCGGACATCCAAAGTTTCCTTCAACATCTCTGCCTGATGCACGTTGCGCGGGATGCCGTCCAAAACCAAGGTATCAGTGTCTGGATGGAACCGGCCCGCCTGCGTGCTGCGGCTGATGAACTCCTGCCAGAGATCCACCGTAGGCTCATCCGGCACCAACTCGCCCCGGCTTGAATATTCAATGAACGTCCGACCGGTGGAACTTTCAGCCGTTAAATTCCGAAACACATCGCCGCACGCGCAGTGAAATAAACCAGGAATGCTGCCGAGGATTTTTCCCTGCGTTCCCTTTCCTGCTCCGGGAGCACCAAATAACAGGATGCTGCGATATCTCATAAATAGTGGATGCGTATCAGACGTTGGAAGTTCAATAGTTTCCCAGCCTAGCCCTCTTTAAAAATTTATCCGAGCCGGAATACAATACGTGCCTTGTTCAAATCGTAGGGAGACATTTGCATCTTCACGCGATCGCCAATACCCAATCGGACAAAACTTCGCCGCAACCTGCCCGAAACACGCGCGAGAACCTGTCGTGTGTGATTGATCTGGACGCGGAACATCGTTCCTGCCATTACGGCAAGTATTCTTCCTTCCAATTCGATATGCTCTTCCATGAACTTCCTATAATGAATTCAGCCGGGAATAATAATGGAGATTTTCTAAACCTTTGTAATGCACGAAACTATAGGGTCTTCACCCCAATGTTGAACTCGTTTATCAACAGTATAGAATACTGTCAGCAGCATCCTGTGCGGCACGTTGCAAAAATGAAACTGAAGCATCTCCTTCTGGCATTCGCCGTTTGCTTCCTGGTTAACACCATCCGCGACGTTAGTTCTCAATCCGCTTCGGCGGCGGTAACTGTTCCCGTGCTTAAGATTGTTCCCGGTAAAGACCCCGGCACGTTGGAAGTTAGTTGGGACACCGTGGTGGGAACGACTTACCAATTGCAATTTTCCATCACTTTAACCAACTGGATTGATCTAGGCCCGCCTGTTTCCGGGGACGGCAACAAAATTATTGCAACCCAATACCCAGGCACCACGGCGACTTTTTATCGAGTCCAGGCGTATTAACCTCCTTTATCCTCCGATAGACTTTGCGGGTTGAGAACCGTTACGCGCTGCTTGCGCGCAGAGAGAGCTTCCATTAGTTTTTCCACTCGTGGTTTCACACGAACCATGAAGTTAAAAATCATTTTTTTGCAACTATGTCCGACTCATACATTCAGAATTTGTTCGCGGAACGCATCGGCGGTCGCCAATACGGAAAATCAACCGCCATTTATAAATTTGAAAAGATCAAGCGGGCAAAACGTGCCGCATTGCTGGCCAACCCGAGCGCAGAGATCATAGACATGGGAGTCGGCGAACCGGATGAAATGGCATTTGCCGAAGTAGTCGAAAAGTTGCATGAGGAGGCACGCAAGCCGGAGAATCGTGGTTACGCGGACAATGGCGATGCGGTATTGAAACAGGCAGCCGCTCGCTATATGGAGCGGGTCTGCGGCGTGAAAGGAATTAATCCGGAAACCGAAGTGCTCCATTCCATCGGCAGCAAGGCGGCCCTGTCCATTCTGCCGGCGGCGCTTATCAATCCCGGCGACTATGTGCTGATGACCACGCCGGGCTATCCAGTTTTTGGAACACACTCCAAATACTATGGCGGTCTTGTGCACAATCTGCCGTTGACCGAAGCCAATCAGTTCCTGCCCGACCTCGATAGCATTCCCAAGGAAGTTCTGAGCAAATCAAAAGTTCTGGTGCTGAATTATCCAAACAATCCAACGGGTGCAAGGGCCACGCCGGCGTTTTTTGCCAGAGTTGTTGATTTTGCGCGTAAGAACAACATTGTGGTTATCCATGACGCGGCTTACGCCGCATTGGTTTTTGAAGGGAAGCCGTTGAGTTTTCTTGCTACACCGGGCGCGAAGGAAGTGGGCATCGAACTCCATTCGACGAGCAAGACCTTCAACATGACGGGATGGCGATGCGGTTTTGTGGTAGGCAACGAGCTTTTGGTCAAAGCGTATGGCGACGTGAAGGACAATACCGATTCCGGGCAGTTCCTCGCCATTCAACATGCCGCGGGCTATTGCTTCGACCATCCGGAAATTACGGAGAAAATTGCCGCCAAATACTCGCGCCGCATGGATGCGCTGGTGCAGGCATTGCGCGAGGCTGGCTTCGGAGCACGCAAGCCGCAAGGTTCGTTTTTCCTTTACGTCAAGGCGCCCAAAGCCGCCGTGAAACCGGATGGTTCAAGGATTGAGTTCAAGAATGCCGAAGAGATTTCCCAATGGCTGATCACCAAGAAGCTGATTTCCACGGTTCCATGGGATGATGCTTGCTCTTACCTGCGATTCAGCGTAACCTTCTCTGCCAAAGACCACACAGATGAAAAGCGCGTATTGGCGGAAATTGCCCGGCGCCTTAGTGATGTGCGGTTCGAGTTTTAAAAAGCGGATGCGGCTTACAAACATGGTTCCCGGGAACCATGAAAATTACCGCCATGGAAAATAAAACCGAGACAGCCAATCAAAAGCATATTTTGGTGGTGGACGATAACGTGGAACTGGCGCAAACCTATCAGGAACTATTTCAGGTTCATGGTTACAAAGCCACTATTGCGACCAATGGAGTGCAGGCCTTAAAACTCGTCATGCACTCAGAAGTGGATGCGATTTTGTGCGATTTAAGCATGCCGCAATTGGAGGGAGACATGTTCTTTATCACGGTGGAGCGGGTGCGGCCGCATCTTAGCAAACGTTTCGTTTTCGTGACTGGCAATGTTGGAAATCCGAAATATGAGCCATTCCTCAAGAATGTGTCCTGCCCAGTGCTTTACAAGCCGGTTGCAATTGATAATTTATTAAAGGCGTTGTCATCTGTGCTGGTGCAGCCTTCAGAAAATTAAGCAGGTTGCCGGGCTCCGGCGTTCTTCAGAGTCAATAAGGAATTTTCCATTCCACCGAAGCGGGAATTTGGATTGAGTCAGCATTGTGATAATTTAATAATTCGTGAAGCAGAAGAGCAGTTTACATCATTATTTTGGTTTGCGTACCGTGGCCGTATTTGAGTTTGCCAAGGGCGCGATCGTGCTGCTGATTGGATTGGGGTTGGTATCACTCATTCATCGCGACGTGGAAATTGCCGCTGAATCAATCCTGCGCACACTTCATCTGGATCCTGCGTGGCATTATTCACGGAAGTTTATCGAGACTGCTTCCACCATGACAGACAAACGTCTCTGGTTGCTCGCGCTTTTTGCCCTGGCCTATGCCACATTCCGCATCGTGGAAGCTTATGGTCTCTGGTATGAGCGCCACTGGGCGGAGTGGCTGGCGGCAATTTCATCCGGGCTTTATGTTCCGGTGGAGATTTATCATCTGCTGAATCATTTTACTTTAATCAGGCTTGCCGTGCTGTTGGGCAACCTCCTCATCGTAGCTTACCTTGTTTATGTTCTCCAAGAGAACCGACGGACCAGGGCGGAATTACAAAAGGCCGATATAGCCTCAGGCAAGTAAGTAGTTCATCTTGCATAACAATGCATTCGTCGGCCCTCATCTTCACTCCTCGTTTAGAATTGGTTCCCGTCTCGATTGAGATGGCTCGTGCGCAGTTGGATGATTGTTCTGAATTGGGTCGTCTGCTTGGAACACGAATTCCTGAATCCTGGCCACCTTCGCTGGTGGACTCCGAAGTTATAAAATGGGTGATTAAAAAACTGGAAAAAGATGCCGACCATTTGGTTTGGGGCTCCCGTTATTTTGTTCTCAGAGAGCCACGTTTGCTGATTGGATTGGGCGGATTTAAGGGGTCACCCACCAAAGAGGGAATCGTGGAAGTTGGCTATTCGATAGTAGAAGATGAGCAACGAAAAGGCTATGCCACGGAAGCAGTGACAGGGCTTTGCCAGCGGGCGTTTTCAGATCCGCGAGTAAGGCGGGTAATGGCGGAGACCTATCCTGATTTGATAGAGTCGGTATGTGTTCTGGAAAAAAGCGGTTTTGCTTACGCGGGGAATGGCAGTGAATTCGGAATGGTGCGTTACGAGCTGTTGCGAAAAAAAGCATCGGGAGCTAAATTTTGAAAGCTGAATGACTGTTGTATCCGTTGTTATACTAACTGTGCTTGTGCTGGTTGTGGCCAGATGGGCCACCCAACTCTGGCTGGATCGATTGAACCAACGCAATGTACTGGCCCACGCGGATGCCGTGCCGGACGCGTTTAAAAACTCCGTGGATACGGCGACCTATTCGAAGTCAGTCCAATACACTCTTGCCAAGAGCCGGGTTGGCCAAATCGAAATGACCTATGACACGGCGATATTATTAGCCGTACTCTTTAGCGGACTTCTCCCTTGGTCTTTCAAGTTGCTTACAGGTTGGCTGGGAACTTCGGCCTGGGCAATGGGGGCGATTCTCTTTGTTATCGTGGTGGCACTTTCCCTGCCGGGTTTACCCTTCGATTGGTATGGGCAATTCCGCCTGGAAGAACGTTTTGGTTTCAACACCACCACGCCCAAATTGTGGTGGACGGACCGGTTCAAGGCATTGGCACTTGGGTTCGCCCTGGGCTGGCCTCTGCTGGTACTCATTTTAAAAATAGTAGAATGGATGGGCACATACTGGTGGCTTTGGGCTTGGGGAGTCATGATGTTGTTCCAATCCGTGCTGCTGGTGCTGGCGCCGGTTGTTATCATGCCGTTGTTCAATAAATTTACCGCCCTGCCCGAAGGCGGCCTACGCGAGCGTCTGCTGGCCCTGGGCAAACGAACCGGCTTTCAAGCCCATAGCATTCAGGTGATGGACGGCAGCAAACGTTCACGTCATTCGAATGCGTTTTTCACCGGGTTTGGTCGTTTCCGGAAAATCGTATTATTCGATACACTGGTTCAACAATTAACCGAACTGGAATTGGAAGCCGTACTCGCACATGAGATCGGGCATTACAAGAAAAAGCATATTCCCAAAATGTTGCTTTGGTCGGCGGTTAGTTCGCTGGTGACGTTCTATGTTATTTCCGTACTGGCGAAACAGGAATGGTTTTATCGCAGCTTTGGATTTGAGCCGAGTAGCATCGTGCCGGCTTTTTTGCTTTTCGCTCTGGTCGCGGGAGTGGTGACGTTTTGGTTTTCGCCGCTGGCGCATTGGTGGTCGCGCCGTTATGAATACCAGGCGGACGCTTATGCGGCGCAAACCATGAAAGAACCGGGCTCGCTTATTGGTGCATTGCGCAAGCTTAACGAAAAAAATCTGAGCAATCTCACGCCACATCCCTTCTACAGCAGCTTCTACTATTCCCACCCCACTCTGTTGGAGCGCGAACAAGCTTTGCTGAAGGTTTCCGCCCAATCATCCTGATAAAAGGTACAATAGCAGGTGCGGAAAGCACCCCATGTTCCTGTTGATGTTCTGTGCTACAATCCATCAACACATCTGGGTTGTCCGGGCATTAAAACAAAAAACATCGCGCGTTGAATGAAACCGGAAATCAAGGCGGTATTTAAATCCTTCTCCATTGAACTGGTTGTTTATGCCGTTCTGGTCGTCGGTTACTTTTTTCTTGTCCTGCATTTCCTTGGCGATTGGCTCTACCACTTATATCACAATGAGAGAAAAACCTATGCCATCGTTGCCTTGGCCCTGATCATCGGCCAGGGAATTGTGCTGGAATCTCTCACCCGCACCCTGCTTCGCCTGATCCGACGCGGAAGGGAGGATTGATGAAATGGATTTTCTAATCTCAGGCACGCACATCAATCCATTTGCGCTGATCGGCGTTGGTTTTGTCGTGGGTTTGCTGGGCGGATTTTTTGGCGTGGGCGGGAGTTTTCTTGCCGGGCCTGCGCTGTTTGGCTTTGGCGTGCCGATGAACTTTGTAGTCGGCACTGACCTTGCACATATTGTCGGTAAATCTATTGTGGCCGCGCGCAAACACCGCGCTTTGGGTAATATCGATTTGCGGCTCGGCGGCATCATGATGTTTGGAACCATTGGCGGAGTGGAGATGGGCGCCCAGCTCATTCAGCAATTAAAGAAAAATGCGTACATAGATATCGTCGTAGGAATTACTTTCATTGTTATCCTCCTTTCCATCTCCGCTTTTATGGCTTGGGAAAGCTGGCGCACATTAAAAATGCATCGCAACAAAGTCGCACGTTTGGGAGAACCGCTAATTGCTGAGTCCAAGAAACAAGATCCCTCTGCGTTTGCGCACATTGCTAAAAAAATCCAAAGCTTCGGGTTGCCGCCGCATATCAGCCTGCCCGCGTCTGGTATAGAACGCATTTCCTTCTGGTCAATTATTATTGTTTCCTTTATCGGCGGATTTTTCAGCGGGTTTCTCGGCGGCGGCGCGGGTTATATTCGTATGCCGTCCATGATCTACTTGCTGGGCATTCCGACCCACATTGCGGTGGGGACGGATTTGTTCGAGATTATCATATCCGCCGGTTACGGCACCTTCACCCATGCGTTGAAGGGAAATGTGGATATTTTTATTGCCTTGGTGATGCATACCGGTGCAGCAATCGGCGCGCAGATTGGCGCGACCTTGACGCAGTATTTTGCGGGGCCGCGCATCCGGCTGGCATTCATTCCGCTGCCGTTGATCGGGGCAGCGATCGTGGTTTATGGATTGTTAACCGGGCAGCATCACAAGTGACAAAGAAAGGATATTCCATTGAAAATCCTCATTTGCAGCGATGGTTCAGAACAGGCGGACAAAGCCATTCGCCTCGGTGCGAACGTTGCCGCCGCCTGCCAGGCGGAAGTCACACTGCTGGGCATCGTGGAATCGGCCGGAAAACCGGAGGCCATCATGGATGCGCTCCGGCGCGGCCAACAATTACTCGAAGACAAAAAAATCCACGCCGAACTGATTATCAAGACAGGTCAACCGGTTGATGAAATCGTCAAACGGACGGAAGAAGCTCATTACGATCTGGTCGTGATTGGCGCGACGCGAAAAGACACGCAAGGTCTTTTCTGGGTCTCTTCAAAAACTTACAAGATTATCAAGAGCGTTCCCCCGCCGGTATTGGTGGTCATGGAAAAAACCAGCACCATCAAACGCATTCTTATCTGTTCGGGTGGCAAAAAATACATCGAGAATGCCGTGGCATTGACGGGACAAATCGCGAAAGGGATGGGAGCCTCAGTGACACTCTTACATGTGATGCCTGAACCACCTGCCATGTATGCCCGCCTGCACCGGATGGAAGTCAATGTATCGGCCATCCTCGATTCAAAGTCTGAACTCGGCCGCAATCTGCGCAGTCAAAGGGAACTGTTGGAGTCCTTGGGTGTTCCAACCGAAGTTCACCTGCGGCAGGGGCCGGTGCTGGAAGAAATTTTCAGAGAAATCCAAACTGGTAATTATGATCTTATAGTTACCGGCTCTTCGCTCAACCGGGGCAGCTTGCGAACTTACATGCTCGGGAACGTCACCCGCGAAATTGTCAACCGAACGAATTGCGCCGTGCTGGTAGTTCGAGCCGGTGTAAAATCAGAGGGCATTACGCAAAGCCTTATTGGCTGGTTCGACCGGGTCACCCGCCGCACACAAGGTTCGAAGACCGATCAAAACAAATAATAGGCTACTGGCTGATTACAAGAATTTGAAATGTTCCAGGCTTCATCTTGGGCCGCGGATGCGGATTGTCCGGCGTCGCAGCGGGTGCAGGATCGAATTCAGCCGTCGGAAGGTAAAGTTTGTGGGTCTTGGAATCGATGGTCATGGTGCGAGCGCGGGGTCCGGTTTTAACGGTTTCTTCCACGGTATATTTATCGGGCGAATCCTGGTGGACGACGGTCATGGTGCCGTCGCCCTGGGATGAAAAAGCCCGTTTCGTGCCGGCGTCATATACTGCTGCGTCAACTCCCTTGCCTGTGGGTTCGGAGGTCACGACTTTTCCAGTCTGGGCATCCATGATGACCATTTTCTCATTTCCACCGCAACCGATGAAGAGGCGATGATTGGCTTGATCCATTGCGAGGGCAGAAGGTTCTTCACCGGGAGCGACTGGCCAATGATTTTTAACCAGCATGGTCTTGGCATCGAATTGTACCACCTCGCTTTTGTCTTCGATGTTTACCCACACGGTGCCATGGCCATCCGTCACGGCAAACTCAGGTTTGCCACCCACCGGGATGGTGCCGACAACTTCGCCTTTAGCTGCATCAATCACGCTGATGTCCATGCTCTTGCCGTTGAAGGTAAATACCCGCTTGGTGGACGGCTCGTAAAGAATTGCATCAGGGTTCTGGCCCGTTTTGATTCGGCTGCCTATTTCCTTGGAGGTATCGAGCGCGAATACCGCAACGGTTCCTTCCTGGCCATTGCTGATGAACCCGCGATTGAGTTCCGGGGCCAACGCAATGCCATGCACGCCTTTCATTCCGTCTATTCGGGCAACAACGGCTTCGGTATCCAGATTGATAACTACTACTTCATTCCCATGAGAGACATACAAACGACGGGCTTTGGCATCGGCTGTGAGATAATCCCAGCCACCTTCACCGCCCACCTTAATATGGGAAACGATTTTACAACCAGCCCATGCGGCGGGAGATTGTGAGCAGGCGAATGCGAACACAGCGGAAAAGAGGAGAAGGCGTGGTTTAAACATAAGGTGAATTGGTTGTTGTGGTCAGACTTTGAGAGTGATCAGCGCAGTTAGCTTTAGCATTAAGTGTGGTGCAGTTCAAAGTTTTAGTTGCTACTCTTGAGACGAACGCTCTCCGGAGCGCCAGAAAGCGGTTTGCGGTGCCAGACATCCAAAGGCTTGCCGTTTACATCCAGAAATTCCCCACGCATCTCGGTTTCAGTCAGGCGGATTGCGGCAAAGCCCGCTTTCGAGGCGTGAAAGGGCTTCCAGTCTTTAAATTTCTGCGGACGCAGCTTGCTCCCCGCGCCACTGATTAGAAACAGGGTTGGTTCGCCGGGAACTTCAATGCGTTGCAAATCATGATCGTGGCCAGTGATGAATGCATCCACCTTGCTTTGTTTGAATAATGGGCCCAAGCGGCCGCGTAAAAAGGTTATTTGAGAGTCATGCCCGTGCTCGCCATTTGAGTAAAGTGGATGATGGGCGACCACAATTTTCCAACGGGCCTGCGATTTCTTCAATTCACCTTCCAGCCAGGCCATTTGCTTATCACCGAGATGCTTGTCCTTGTAGTGAGCGACATGGCTATCAGTGGCACTCCAAGCCTCGGTATCGATGAAGAAAAACTCAGCAAGTGGTGCGGCGTTGGTATCAGCAAGGTGGGCCGGAAACTGGCGCTTAAACCAATGGCCATCCATTTGCCAGCGCGTGCCGGGATGGGCTTTCGCGTAATCGATCTCCACATCCGGTTGATCATTCCTCCAATCATGATTGCCTAGTACGGCAATGAAAGGCATGGGCAGCCGTTTGGCATCGTACATCTTTTCAAACTTTTGCTGCCACTGCGGATCATCCACAGTCTTAACCCCGTCATTATAAAAATTGTCCCCGGCTAGAATCACAAAGTTTACCGCATTGCTGTCTTGATGCTTATCAGCGTATTGTGCCATCGCTTCGGCCACCTGTTTCTGCTGTTCGAGTCCACTACCGGTATCGCCGGTGGCCAGGAAGTGCACCGTTTCCGAGGCATTCAGGGCATAAGTCCAACCGATATAAAGCAATGCACAGGCCCAAAGTTTAAT
Source organism: Pedosphaera sp. (assembly GCA_028293285.1). Lineage (GTDB taxonomy): Bacteria > Verrucomicrobiota > Verrucomicrobiia > Limisphaerales > Pedosphaeraceae > Pedosphaera. The sequence continues at coordinate 49,312 of JAQGPC010000145.1, read as the reverse complement.
CCAATAAGTCCGTTTACTCATTTTTGTCGCATGATAGTACATTGAGGTAATTGACCCGCAAGCACTCAGGTGTATTCAATTGCACCATATTTCGAATAGGGTAAACCCCTTCTTTGACTCCCAAACAAAACCTCTTAAAGTATATAGGCTGAAAAAATGTATTTAGAGAACAAGGCATTACCAAGGTGAGACATGCAAAAGAAGAAATCCAATACTCCACGTGCGACGCCATCCCAGAACCGTCCCAAGGCGGTGACGCAAGATGTCCTGAGTCGGCCAATGAACTCCCAGCTTAAAATTAATCCCAAATGGGAGCGTAACTATCGGCGTCTAACCGAACTACGCGACCATTTCCTGGATAAGAAGGGAAACCTGACCAAGGATGCGAATGAGGAGCAGCCCAGCTATAGCGAACACATGGCCGATGCGGGCACAGACAGTTATGATCGGGATTTTGCCTTGAGCATGCTTTCCTCCGACCAGAACGCACTTTACGAAATTGAACAGGCGATTCGGCGGATTGAAAATGGCAATTATGGCACCTGCGAGCTGACCGGAAAACCAATCCAAGCCCAACGGCTCAACGCTATACCTTGGACACGTTTTTCACTCGAGGCAGAGCATCAACTTGAACAGCGGGGAGCAGTAGGCCGGACGCGATTGGGAGACTTGGGGTCGGTCACTGCCAGCGGAGCCGATGAAGAGGAAGAAACTGGCGAGAGTCGGGAACGGGAGAATCCCGGGGAGTAGCACACAACTCGTTATCAGGTAATGATTCCTTCAAACCGGACTTGGGAAACTCCATTGATTTTCCAACCGGTTCGTTCCCGTTTAAGAAAATATTGATAATGGAAGATTTTGCCTGAGCCGTCCAGGATGCCGATATTGACCACGGCCTCTTTGCCATTATCCAGGATCACGCCAAATTGCGCTGCCTGTGAACGGGCAATTCTCGGATAACCTGTCTTCACCATGCGCTCGAAGGCCGGGAGAGGCAGTTGTGCGCGGAGATTCGAACCGGCAAAGGTGTAAGCTTTTGGATAATCATCTTTGCGGAATGCGATGAGTTGAGATTCAACGACCTTGATTAATTCTCCTTTGATAGAATCGTTGCTAAGTCGCAACGCAGAAACCGTGCGAACCACCCGGAGTGAGCCATCACGAGGATTCAGCGAATTCAACAGGAAAACATAACCCAGTCCCAAGACAAAGCCCAGCAGCACGATCACCGCCCAACGGACTGGATTGAATTTGGAATTCATAGTTCCTTCGTTCCACTTTGCCCCAAGGTAACCTGACAGCCAAGCGCCTTGTTTCAAGTATAACACCTTGATAGGAATTCTACAAAATCCATTTTAACCTCATTCAAAGTGTTCGGAATTTTACGTTGCGAACCGGTGAAGCATGAATGAATTGCCTTCAACCACTGTCCAGCTATAGACTTACCGAACTATGTTCCAAAAACCCAGCGCAAATATTTTTTTAGCCTGCCTCTGCCTAGTATTTGTTACCGATTACGGAGCGGAGCCGACACCTCCCCTGCCCAGGGCAATCATCGATGGGACTGGAACTGGTTGGCATGCTTTGGGAGAAAAGGATTTTCGGCATGTGAACTGCAAACCGGAAACATGGAGTTGGACGAATGGGATGATTCATTGCACGGGCAATCCCACGGGAGTGATGAGAACAGAAAATGTGTATACGAATTTCGAATTAGTCGCGCAATGGCGGCATTTGCAATCCGGCGGCAACTCAGGAATTTTCGTCTGGGCCACACCTGAGTCCATCAAGAATTTGGAAGAGGGAAAAGACGGCCCCTTCCCTTCAGGTATTGAAGTGCAGGTGCTGGACCATGGTTTCAAGGAACAATTTGAGCAGCAGACGAAAAAGAAGGCGACTTGGTTTACCACCAATGGAGATGTCTTTCCAGTGGGCTCAACTGTCATGAAGCCGTTCGCTCCCACCTCGCCAGATGGCAGCCGGAGTTTTCCATCGAAAAATCTGAGCAAGGGAGTGGGCGAGTGGAATCATTATTATGTGCGCTGCATCAACGGGGAAATCCGCTTGTGGGTGAATGGCGAGGAAGTTTCAGGCGGCAATAATATCAAACCCCCAAGTGGTTATCTTTGCCTGGAATCTGAAGGTGCGCCGATAGATTTTAAAGAAATCAGAATTCGCGAACTGCCTTGAGTGGAGCCCAGTCACGCAAGAACCCTTTGCCCGGTACGCAAAGGCAAAGGGTATAGATATCCCAAGAATTAATTAGGTTTCGGCGGTGCTTTGGTCTTGAAGGTATCTTCAACCACGTCCACTAAATCAAGGTCCATTTGCGCGGCAAATTTCACCATCGTGAGATTCTTTTCTTGAATAGCTTGTTTGATGCCGCGGATGGCCGAGGTCATCGTGGCACGCAAGTGCTTGTCTGGAACCTTAGTCGTGGACATGGCCTTCCACCAGGTTTCAGAATCAGCGGCGACCTTGTTCATAGCGCTCCAATCTGGCTTATCCGCAGAGGCAAGCACTTGGAGTTCGTAGCCGGCCCAGTCGAGGAGGCTTACTTCCAGAGGAATTTTGAGTGCGTCGGCTTTAAGATGGTCCACCAGCAACCGGAAAACGGCCACTGAGTTCTTCGCGAGCGCGAGATTGTCCTTGGCATCCGCTGCCTGGTGGATGGCTTTCAGGAGGGTATCGAATTGTTTGGCGGCTTCAGCGGGGAGAGCTTGCTTGACGCTGTCTGCTTCCTTGTCGGCGGTGGCCAGCAACGCGGCGACGTCCTTTTTATTCTTGGCGAGGGCGGGACCAACCATGTCTTCGTATGGCCCGGTGGCATGCATCAGGGTGTGGTTCATCTTGGCGACGTCGGACGCCGCGTCTTGTGCTATCACGCCGGTAAGTGAAACGCCGAGGAATCCGAGGACCATGAGTGTGTATTTGATTCGTTGCATAAGCATTTCGTTTTTAGTTCTGATTAAAATATTCGTGAATTCAGTCAGAGCTTATGGGGCAGAGATGAAAGGTGGATAAATGGCGAATGAAGAAGTTGTCATGTGTTCTGCGTGCCATTGATCAACCCGCTAAAGAACGAATCCATTGACACACAGAAAACTGCGCGTTACCCATCTCTTTACAATCTCGCATTTATGAACTGGTTTTCCAACAGCGTTCGGTTCCGCTTCGAACCCGCATGATATGCAACAACACATTCTAGCTATCGATCAGGGCACTACGAGTTCGCGCGCAATCATCTTCGATCATGCCGGGGCGATCAGGTCGGTCGCACAAAAGGAGTTTACACAATATTATCCGAAGCCGGGCTGGGTGGAACATGACGCGAATGAAATCTGGTCCACGCAGGCAGGCGTGGTTGCGGAAGCGCTCGCCAGCGCGGGGCTGAGTGGCAATGAGATTGCGGCCATTGGCATCACGAATCAGCGTGAGACAACCATTGTTTGGGACCGTGAAACGGGTGAGCCAATTTGCCATGCAATTGTCTGGCAGGACCGGCGCACGGCGGAACATTGCGATGAACTCAAACGGCAAGGATTAGCAGGATTGATTCAGCAGAAGACCGGTTTGGTGTTGGACGCTTATTTCTCAGGCACGAAGTTGAAATGGATTTTGGACAACGTGGACGGCGCGCGCAAAAGGCGGAAGCGGGCAAGCTGGCGTTTGGCACGGTGGATAGTTGGCTGGCGTGGAAGCTCACTGGTGGCGCGGCGCACATCACGGATGTCAGCAATGCGAGCCGCACCCTGCTCTACAACATTCACACAAATGAATGGGATACGGAATTATTGGAGTTGTTCGATATTCCTAAAGCGATGTTGCCAAAGGTAAAAGCATCGAGTGAAGTTTATGCGGAGACGGTCCCCACCCTGCTTGGCTCACGCGTGCCGGTGGCGGGAATAGCGGGAGACCAGCAAGCAGCGTTGTTCGGGCAAATGTGCCTGCGTCCGGGGATGTTAAAGCATACTTACGGGACAGGCGGATTTATGGTGTTGAACACTGGTGATACGCCGATCACGTCGAAAAACAATCTACTGACGACGATTGCGTGGAAGATTGATGGGAAGGTCACTTACGCATTAGAAGGAAGCATTTTTATTGCGGGTGCGGTGGTGCAATGGCTGCGCGATGGATTGGGTTTGATCAAGACTTCTGCTGAGGTGGAGCGACTCGCGCAGACGGTTCCGGATAATGGCGGGGTTTATCTCGTGCCGGCATTTGCTGGATTAGGCGCACCGCATTGGGATCAGTATGCGCGGGGAACCATTACGGGCATCACACGCGGAACCACGGCTGGACATCTCGCACGCGCTGCGCTCGAAGGCATTGCGTTTCAAACGCTCGATGTACTGGAAGCGATGGAGGCTGATTCGGGAATTCCGGTAAAGGAGCTTCGTGTGGATGGCGGTGCGACGGGTGATGATACGTTGATGCAATTTCAAGCAGACATTCTTAACGTGCCGTTGGTTCGACCAAAGATTTGGGAGACAACTGCTTTGGGTGCAGCGTATCTCGCCGGTCTCGCCGTGGGATTTTGGAAGGACACGGAGGAATTACAAAGGCAATGGCAGATCGAGAAAGAGTTTCGCCCATTAATGGACCCAGCCAAAGTTTCCGAACTCAAGCATGGCTGGCGCAAAGCGGTGGGTTGCGCGAAGGGTTGGTTAAAAGGGTAAATTGCTTCACTCACTGCGCTGAGAACCGGCACACGGTGCTTTTCCGGTAGGTTTGACCGGGACGAAGAATCGTTGAAGGAAAGTTCGTGTGATTCACAGCATCAGGGAAATCCTGCGTCTCCAGGCAAAGCCCCGAATAAGGTTGATAGGCGACGCCGTTTTTTCCCTTTGGTGAGCCATTGAGATGATTTGCAGTATAGAGTTGGACGCCCGGCTGATCGGTCCAGACTTCCATCACACGTCCGCTCTTTGGTTCAAGAACGCGGGCGGCGAAAGCCAGTTTTCCGCCGCCACTATTGAGCACAAAATTATTGTCATAACCGGGTGGCTTGCCCAACTGGCTGAATCGTGACCCGACTGGAACCGGCGAAGTAAAATCAAAGGGGGTGTCCTTGACCGGCTTGATTTCGCCAGTGGGAATCAGCGTGTTATCGGTGGGCGTATAATGATCAGCGGCGAGCGTGAGCAGGTGGTCGAGGACAACACCTTCACCGGCGAGATTCCAATAAGTGTGATTGCTTAGATTGACGGGTGTGGGCTTATCGGTAACCGCTTCATAATCCATTTGGAGTTCGTTTTTATCTGTGAGGGTATACGCAAGGGCAACTTTTAATCTGCCGGGATAGCCTTCTTCTCCATCGGGGCTGACGTAAGTCAAACGTAGAGAAACTCCATCTCGCCGCGTGCGCGGTTCGGCGTGCCACACCACTTTATCAAAACCTTTATTGCCGCCGTGCAAGTGGTTAGGACCATTGTTCACCGCGAGAGTATAGGTATGACCGTCGAGAGTGAAACGACCTTTGGCGATGCGATTGGCGACACGGCCGACAATCGCTCCACGAACACCGCCTTGCAAAAGCTGTGGCAAGGTATCGTAGCCGAGGATAACGTCCGTGAGTTTGCCATTGCGATCAGGAACGTGCAATTCAGTGATGATGGCGCCATACGTGATGATCTTGCAGACGAGGCCATTGGTATTGGTCAATGTGTAGAGGTCAACTTCCTTGCCGTCTGGCAATTTACCGAAGGAGGATTTCTGAATGCCTTTGTGAGATTCGTTTTTTTCCGCCGGTTGAGCGGAGTCAATGGTTGTTCCAAGGAAAACGTTCAGACATATTGACGCGAGAAATAGAAGTCCCAAGCGTCGAAACTGTTTTGACCATCCTTCAATCTGACCAATAAGCCTTTTCATATAGTTCCGATGGATATAAGTGGTGGAACTAGTGTAGCTAGTTCTCGATTGCATTGATATGGCTTTTTCTCTGAAGCAATGTACGAATGCAGAGTCAATAACCTGCCGCTTTGCCATTAATGCGCCAATCTGCGACACCAATATAGTGATTGGGCTTTTTGACGAGAATCGTATGGGCGTCGCCTTGCGGCGGAGGTCCGGTGCGAATCACAGTATGACCCAGGTCGTTCAAAGATTTTACCAGTTCGGGATAACGTTCCGGCGTTTCAAAAGTGATCCGATCCGGAAACCATTGATGCGAAAAACGCGGCGACTCCACCGCTGTTTGCACCGGCATTTCAAAATCGAACACACTGACCAGGATGCCGAGGACCGTGTGCGGGATGGCCTGGCTCCCGGGGCTGCCGGTGACGAGCTTCACCCGGCCATTCTCCGCCACGATGGTGGGAGTTTGCGAACTGAGCGGTCGCTTGCCGGGAGCAATAATGTTCGGCGCAGTTCCGATCATTCCATTGGTATCCGTGATGCCTGGAAAAAGATTAAAGGCGCGCATCTGATTGTTAAGCAGGAATCCCATGTTCTTTACCACGATCCGCGAACCCCAACGGCGTTCCAGCGTGTAGGTATTCGCCACGGCCATCCCTTTGCGGTCAATGATGGAAAACTGCGTTGTGCTGTCGCCCTCGCGAGTCAATGGAATCTCGGCGGATAACTCCTCGCTACGCGTTGCCTTATTGAGATTGATTGTTTTGGCGAGCTCCCGGCCGTACTCGGGCGTCGTCAGCTTTGCGGGGATTTGGACGAATGCAGGATCGCCCAGATAGCGCGCGCGATCGTAATTGGCGCGGCGCATGGTTTCCGCCATCACATGAAAGAGCGTTGGCGACCAGCGACCCCACGGTTTCACATTGAAGGTATCCAACATGTTCAATTCTTCCAACAGGCAGATGCCGCCCGAACTTGGCGGCGGCGGCACATAGACGTCATATCTTCCGCGGTAACGGGTTGTGAGCGGCTTGCGTTCGATGGCCCGATAGTTGGCGAGGTCTTGCGCTGTGATCAACCCTTTGCCTCTGCCCATCTCGGCAATGATTCCGTTGGCGATCGGACCTTGGTAGAACGCTTCGGGCCCCAGGTCGGCGAGCAATTGCAGCGTACGCGCCAAGTCGGGTTGGACCATGCGATCGCCCAATTTCCACAAGCCGCCGCCGGGCTTGCCGAACACCCGCTGAAACTCCGCATGCTCGGGTGCAGCGGCTAACGTTACGTTGAGCGAATCCGCCAAATTCATATCCACCAAGTAACCATCACGTGCCAGAGCAATGGCCGGCTGCAGCAGTTGCGACCATGGCAACGATCCGAATCTGCGGTGCGCCATGGCGAAACCGCGCACTGTTCCCGGAACGGCCACCGCCCGATGTGTGAACTGGGACTCCTCTTTGCTATACATGGTGGGAAACGCCGCCGCCGGTGCGCTCTCGCGATAATCAAAAACCACTGGTTCGCCTTTGCCGGGAGCGGGATGCACGAGCATGAAACCACCACCGCCCAAATTGCCCGCTGGCGGATACACGACGGCCAGCGCAAAGGCAGTTGCCACGGCGGCATCCACGGCATTGCCACCCTGTTTTAGGATCGACACGCCTACGTCCGAGGCTGGACCGGATACCGACACCACGACTCCGTTGTGGCACTCGACAAAACGGTTTGAATTTGTCGGCGAGACTCGACTTGTTTCAGGTTGAGGCTGGGGTCGTACGCATCCGAGCATCATCAACACGAGCAACATCACTGATGTGATTCGCGAACAAATACTCATGTTAAGGCTCAAGCTCGGGTCCATCCGGGACGCCCGCCGGTTGCTGTTCCAGCGCAGTTTCCATGCGGCCCTTGTTCGCGGCAACTCCATTTTGGCCGCGTGCCAATGCGTGCGCCACCATGTGCAGCCCGATGGTAACACATAGAAAGACGCCAACCACGATCGGCCAATAAAATCCGTTATATGATGAATGCCGCATCCCGCCATAAACTGCCAGCGCGAATGCCGCTCCCAACATCCGGCCTAAGCCGTCCACGAGGTGCAGCAATCCCAGACAGGTGGCCATGCCCGCATCGCTGCTATGTTTCTTCGCAGTCTCATCGAAACACGGTGTCATCAAAACTTCCCCACAAATGAAAACGACGATGGCCAATGGGAGCATTACTGGATTATTGGCGAACATCAGCAGGATCAGTCCCGTGCAATAAAACATGACCGAGGTCATTGACCACCATTCCCACTTGAAGCCCCGGCGATATAATTTGGTGGAAAGATATACCGCCAAAAAATGTGCGCCGATAATGGTGGTACACACGCTCGTTAGCGAGACGATCCATACCGGTTTGTTTGAATGATATTGGTCGATTACGTATTTGGGGATGATGGTTCCCCAGCAACCGTAAGGCAACACCATCGCAAAGCGTCGCAGGCTGTCTGCTAAAAAAACTTTGTTACGGCACAAAGTTTTTACGTTGTCCATTCCCCAGGTTTTTTTGGATGGAGAGACCGATGGAGCCGGAGGAGCGGCAAGACCAATTGCCAGAGGCAAATATAAAATGCCGAGCAGGATGGCATGCGCTCCGTAACCGATGCGGGTGGTCATCTGATAGGCAATGCTGTTGCCGAAAAATGAACCGAGATTCAACAACGTGGCGCGCTTTGCGACGGAACGACGCAGCGTGTCCGCGCTGGAATGCAGCACGAGGATGGTATTGAGTGAGATTTTCCCAAGAACAAATGCCAGGCCCGCGACAAAGACGGCAATGGCCGATATCAGAAACCCCGGGCTGGTGGAGATGAGGACGAAACTGGACAATCCAAACACGATGCTCGTTGCCAGCGCAGTCCGGACCGATGTCCGGTCGGTGAACCAGCCCGCAACCGGCGCACAGAGGGATTGCGCGAGCACGTAGCCATTGAGCAGCAAGGCAATCTGCGCATACGTCAATCCGCCCAGGTGTTCAAACAGGGGAAAGATGTAGGGCTGGAACGCACCGCGCGCCAGGAACAAAATGCCGATTCCAAAGCAGACCAGCCAGATCGCCATCGTTGATTCCGGGCGTGAACGCATTTCATTCCACCTCGTACAAATCGGTCCATGAAGCGATTTCATCCACGCTACGGCGGACCTCATCGGCATTTTCGGACAGAAGCTCGACGTAAAGTCCTGCGCGAAAGCCACCCTTCGCCAGGCCAACCTGTTGTCCGGCCTGAGCCCGGACTTCATGATAAAGATAACCGGGAAGTTTGGGCAGCCGTTCGACGTGGCGGATGGAGCGCAAGGTGCCGTTTTTAGGGGCGAACGGTGTAACGACGGCTGCCGCCAAATTGCGGTTTCCGCTCAGGTCAGGAACTTCTCCACGGAGAATTTGGTAATAGGCGTACAGCATATCGATGCCGTAAGCCATTTCGAGAATGCGTGGCCGGTTGCCGCCCGGCCGGGCCGCGATCTCGCCCAGCCGCGAACCGATGAATTCGACATGCGCTGCGCTCGTGGTCATGTCCAATGCTTGTACGCCTGCGATTGCCAACTGATTCAACTCCTCTTTTTCCTTGGCACTGAGACGCGGCGGCAGCAACCGCGCAAAATGATGGAAGTCGTCAATGCCAACATCTTTGCCAGTCAACACCTCAACCGCCGGAGTAGTGTAAACACGGCCAGCCTTATCCATCAGACAATCAATGGAAATGTTGCTCCCTTCCATGTATTCCGCCAGCACTACCGTGAGACTCGTACCTTTTTTGCCAAGGCGTTCGTAATACGGAGGAACCTCACTCAGCATCGTACGGTAGTTGTTGAGCAGCATTTCCGCATTAGTATTGCGTGTCGCCCACATGCTCGCAGACACGTTGGTGGGTTGCAGAAAACAAGGGTAGCCGAGCTGGTTCGCGAATTGCAGCAAATCCGCCTCGGAATTCACTACATGGAAGCGCGCGGAAGCGCCGGGTCCGATCCGCTTTTCAAAACGCTGGCGCATGACGTTCTTGTCGAGGCAGAGCCGTGCCGATGCGGGTGAAATCCCTGGAAGCCCAAGCGCAGCGGCTACGTCAGCGGTCTGCGCGACGTAAAACTCCACAACGTTAAAGAGACAAGCAATGCCGAAACGTTTCTGAATGCTGCGCACGGCTTCAATCAATTCCGGCAGTGGTCGCGAGAAATCGAATCGCTCTACAAATACGAATTTGGAGACATCGCCCAGTCGCGCCTTGCTATTCGTATCCACGAGGACACCGAGTGGCAGGCCGCGCTCTTGCAGAGTTTCAAACTCGCCGCGCCGCACCATGCCGAGAAATAGAACCATGCCCGGTTTTGACACCGATGGGTTTGCAGTTTGCGATTCCAAATTCATGACAGCGACTGAACAAATTGTCCCAGCCGGGTCAAACCTGCAACAATCTCTTCATTCGGTATGGCGTAGGAAATGCGAATGTGATTGTCCGCACCAAAAGCAGATCCCGGCACGATGGCAATATGGGCGTGTTCCAGCAGCATTTCAGCCAGACGATCCACATTCTCCACGCGCTGATCTTTAAATGATTTGTTGAACAGCGAGCTGACATCAGGGAAGAGATAAAATGCTCCGTCGGGAACAACACAAGGAAGACCAGGAATTTTGTCAATCAGTTGCAGCGCGGTGGTGCGTTGGATGGTTAATTGTTTTCGGTTTCCCGCGACAAAGGCATCATTCTCCGATTCAAAAGCAGCCAAGGCGGCGTATTGGACAATGTTGCAGGGATTCGACGCGATATGACTTTGAAGATTGGCAATGGCTTTGATGACTTTCTGCGGCCCAGCCAGAAAACCAGCCCGCCATCCAGCCATGCAATAAGATTTCGACAGTGACCCAACAAGAATGGTCCGGGCTTTCATCTCGGGAACCAGCTTCACGATGTTGTGATGCGCCGCCGGGGCATACACCAGTTCGTCGTAACATTCATCGAAGATGCAGACGAGGTCATGTTTCAATGCAAGGTGGGCAATTTTTTCCAGAGTATCCGCAGGATAAACCACGCCGGTCGGATTGTGCGGGGTGTTAAGGATAATCCCACGAGTCTTGGGAGTAATGATCCGCGTGAGTTCGTCAATGTTGATTTGAAAACCATTTTGGCCTGTGGGCAGAGCGATGGGAGTCGCACCGGCCAGGCGCACTTGTTCCGGCAGCGTCACCCAATACGGGGAGGGAATGATGACTTCATCACCCGGTTGAAAAAGCACAAAGTTCGCGTTGAACAATGCTTGTTTGGCTCCGGCGGTAAAGCCCACTTCGTCCGCTGCGTAAATTATGCCTGTCTTTTGCGAAACCTTTTGGGCCACTCGCTCACGCAATTCAGCAATCCCCAAGGTATCCGTATATTGCGTGCGACCAGAGTCGATTGCTTTCCGGGCTGCCGCTTTAATGCTCGAACTTGTGTCCTGGTCCAGTTCGCCGGCGGCGAAGTTGACCACGTGGATTCCTTCGGCACGCAGTTTGCGGGCGCGGTTGCGCATGCCCGAAGTCTGCGATCCGGAAAAGTTTTTCATCCGTTCAGCTAACATAATTAGTTCTTTTAATGTCTGAAATTTGCTTTCCAGGCGCGCTTGGGACAAACCCGGTTTCTATTAACAAAATCACGCCCGACGGCAAGTAACCGCAGGGCGTGATGGCATGATTAAAAATGGCTATGCTTCGCATCGGATGTCAAGAGTCCAAGCCCGATAGCTGTTCGCACCTAAGCGTAGATTATCTTTTACTGGCCCGCCTCGCCTGACCGTTGGCGGCAAGCTTGCGGGAGGACTTGACCAGAGATTTGGTTGAGACCGGCGTCACGGGAGCATTCGCCAGCAACGTTTCGAGTTCCACCACTTCCTGCGCTCCTACGAGTGTGGCAACCTCGGCAACGGTGGAAATATCCGGCTCCACTGACTGGGCCGATGTGGCTTCGGCCAGTGTGCGGAAGGTTAGGTCGATGGCTTTGTGTGCGGCTCGCAGACCTTGGTTTGCAAAAATGGTGTGCGAAACCCCGGCTTCGGCGAATTCCTTCTTGGTGATCTTGGGAAGCTTCGTGGGAGCAATAATATAGGGAGTGCGGCGACCCCATTTACGGCCGAATGTCAGGATTTCGTTTCCGGTTGCATCCAGCGATTGGGCAAATACTGCGTCCGCTCCGTTATCCGCGTAGGCCGTGGCCCGCTTGAGCGCTTCGGCCATGCCCATACCAGCCACCAATGCCTCGGTGCGGGCGATGATACGGCAGTTGGAGCGAGCTTCTTTGATGGCAATGCGCGCGGCACGCAGACGGGCGACGTGTTCGTCAATGGAAGCTAAAGCGCGATCATAGCCGCCATAAAGACTACAACGCTTGGAGGTCGGATTGTCTTCAATGCATACTGCGGACACACCGGCCCGCGCCATGGCCTCAATGACATGGAACACCTTCACGGGATCGCCGTAGCCGGAATCAAGATCCACGATGATGGGCAAATCCACCAATCGACGGGAGAGATGAACGAGGTTCAGGATGTCTTCGGGTCCAATGATGCCGACATCGGGCAAGCCAGCAGCGGCGGAGCAGCAGAAACTGCTGACCCATACGAAGTCAAAATGATGCTTCGCAGCGAGCAAAGCCGAGACGCCATCATACAATCCAACGCCCACTTGGAACTGACCGTTGAAAAGGCGGGTGGCATGGTCGGGTTCAGGATGAGGCTTTGAATGGCCGTTCGTGGTCACTGGCTTGTTACTGTCCAACTTCGCTGTTTGCATAAAGGTTACTTCACTTTCGTTCGTTTAATGCGGAATCACTTCCCGCTTGGCTAACTTAACAATCTTGCATGAACGGACAATGAATGGCGAATGAAGATGTTGTCATTTATGCAACGGTAGGGTGACAAAACTGCAACAAAACCTGGAATAACAGGGCCGCACAGCGGCGTGGATATGGTTTTCGATGCGGTCTTAGCAAAAGGGATTGTGGTGGCATCACCTAAGCAGTTTAATTCCAGCCAATGATTATGGGCTTGAGCTTAAGGTTAATTTATGAAAAAGGACAGGCTGCACAAAGCGCATCTATTATCTGTTAGGCCAATTTCGGACACTTTATATCAATTTATGGCATTTGGTGAGCACAAGATTCGATATTTCCTCATTGGTTCAGGTTTTGTCGGTTTTCCCTTGATTGGACTTTTCAGAAATTGACTTGGCGAGTGGGGCTTGCCTATGTTCGGCGGATTGTTGCTTTTGGATTTCGCCTGTGCATTTTTGCTTGGCCATGCACCGCGGCTTGCACTAATGCTTTGGAACACGATTGACCGCCGGAAAGATTGATTGGTTTGTGAGACAGACATGCGTCTCCGCAGAGTGCCGTTGGCTGAATGTTTTCGGGCTCTGCGGAGACGCCGCTGCGGCTGGTTACTCGAACGTTTCGCCCTTGGGATTAACCGGCCGGGGGACATGGTTGGTGATGGCGGGAACGGTCTGCAGGTAGGCAAAGATGGCTTTGATGTCACCATCGGTGAGTGAGGCAACGGATTGCCATGGCATGGGCGGAAGGATTTCGCGGCCACTGCCCATGTGGCGACCGGTGCGCATGGTCTTGATAAACATTTCCTCCGTCCAAATGCCCAGACCAGTATTTTTATCGGGCGTGAGATTGGGGGCATAGCTGATTCCCCAAGGCCCGGCCCACGCGGTCATGCCAGCGGTGGCGGCGAACCACGGGCCGGGCTTGAGATCGGGCGGCGGAAGTTTGGTATCTTCAGGATGACCGCAGAGCAGGCGCGAGAGGTCCGGCACCGGGCCTTTGCCGGTCATTTTAAGCGGCGTATGGCAATCATTGCAGCCGCCAAAGTTGACCAGATATTTGCCACGCGCAACCGCATCGGGTGTGGTCTTTTTTTCTTTCTTGCCGACGGCAGCTACCAGGATTACAGGGGCGATACAGACGACGGCGAGCAACGTGAGTTTGGCTGTTTTCATAAGTTGATTGGAGGTTTGATTATTAAGTGCTGAGTGATTTTCGATATGCTGAGGTTTCGTGGTTCAAGTTTACTGTCCCTGGCGCAGGCGGAAGAACTGCACTGGGGTAGTGGTCGGAATGATGGCGAAATTGGTTCCTGTGGGAGGGAGATCTGTCCAGTTCGTGCCTGTGAGATCAGTCCTACTTTGCAACGACCAGTTATCATAACCGGCGGGCCAACTCACCTGAATGGCATTGGTATCCGAGGGACGCGTGATGGTAAGCAACGGCGGCGGAAAGACATTGGTGACAATCAAGGTCACGCCGGTTGCGTTATAAACGGGAATTAGTTTTCGTCCAGCAGGCAAATCCGCCCCGGTGACTTGTGAAAATTGCCCGATGCACGTGGCACTGGTAAGGATGGGAAACGACGAGCCATCCGGAGGCACGAAGCCGTTGAGCAGACCGATCTCAAGCTTGCCGTTCAGGTTCGCCTGGCCAGTGATGGCGACTGAATCGAATTGATTGGTCGCGGCCAGTTCGATCTGCAACGTGGCGGTGACCGCCTGGGTGCAGACGCCGGAAATATTCAAATGCCCGATTTGGTTTCCCCAACCGACGGCCAGCGTATCCGCGTTGAAGACCGAAGCGAAGATGTCGCCGCTGCCGGCAATGGCTCCAACGGAGTTGACGAGTGTTTTCGGTGAACCGACGGCGGTGCCGTTGAGCGCGAGCAATCCATTGGTCTGGTTAAAACCGCCGTTGAATTGTATCCGGCCGGCATTCATATAAAGCTGGCCATTATTGACGAACGGCAGGTTGAATTGATTGGTGCCGCTGCTGTATTTCAGCACGGTGCCTTCATTCAAGAACATCGTGTTACCACCGTAGCTGGTCGTGAAGTTCCGGTCGGAGTCCACATACACCGAGGCACCCTGCATATTGTGAAATACAAATCCCAGCCCCGCGTCGATGTCCCCGCCCGCCCAATCGAGTTGACCGCGATTCACCACGCGACGACCGGTCCAGCGCGGCCCGCCATTGACGAGAGATTGCCCGCGCAGTTCAAGGTTGCCGGTGCCGTCGAGGTCGCCGTTGGAACAAACCCATAGATTCGATACCACGAGTGTGTCGGACCCACTGATGGTTCCGTTGGTTTGTAACAGAGTGGGAACCCCGAGCGTGTAACCACTGCTGGCGTCCAGCGTGGCGGTGCCGGTGAAGCGGAGGGCCGCTCCGAGATTTGGGCGGCTGTTTCCGTTGATAAAACGCAGCGTGCCGCTCTTGAGCGTGCTGCCCGCAGCGGCGCGAAAGCTGCCGGAGTTCACGACTGTGCCGTTTTCCAAAGACACGGAACCGTCACCGTCCAACGATCCAAGCGCGGTAAGTTGAATACTTGAAGCCGCAAAGACCAGCGTCGCGCCGCTGGCGACCGACAATGCCCCTTTGTTCGTTAACGTGTTGCCGAAACGGAGATTGCCGGCGGCGACTTCCACCAGTCCCTCATTGTAAAATTGCACGCCAATGGTGGAATTCGTGCCGCCGGATTTTTGGACTGCGCCAAAATTATCGAAATAAGCACCGCCGCTGTAACCGGTCAGCCAGCCACCGTCGGAACTCATTTGCACACTGCCACCGGGGAGATTTACAAATCGCGCGCCCTCGCCCTGGAAAATATCGCTGCTATTCCATTGCAGCGCACCGTGGTTCTCCACTACCCAGCCGCGCAATGTTTTTGCTCCACCGCCAAAAACACTGCTGCCGTCGATATCGAGATGTCCCGAACCCATGAACGTGCCACCCCTCCATTGAAAACCACCATTACCGGTGTGCAGGCTATCACTGCCAGCGATCAGGCCATTGGATATCGTGAGCGAATTCCAAAAGATCGGTTCGCCACTATTCACGTTGAGCGTGCCACTGCCCGTAAAAACCAGCGCCGAGCCGAACTGCGTCACAGTGCAGGCGGGATTAAGGTTCACTGTGCCAATCCTCAAGGTTATCGGCCCCTGGACATCTGCGATGCCATTAAAATCCACAGTGCCGTTATCAAAAACGATGCCGCCCAGGCCGTAAATTTTGGAACTCGCATCGATCGTGTGACGCAGGCCGGTAAACATTAGGGATGCGCCGGGAAGCATCTCTATTTTCCCGCCGATATTGGTGCTGTTGCCGTAAAACGCCAGCGCGCCGGAATCCACCTCCAGTGCGCCGGTATTGAGGAACGGAACGTAGATTTTTGTCTGATTCGTCCCGGCGGATTTGCGAAACATGCCCGCGTTCTCAAAAAGCGCCGTGCCGCCGAGATCGTTGACGATGGTTCCGTCGAAGTTTGCGTTAAGCCCGGCGGTCGCACTGTTGAAAATCTTCGCACCGTCGCCAATCCGGAGGTCGCCCTCAAGCCAGTTCCCGATGCCGCGATTTTCAACGGTCCAGCCGCGCACGACCTTGGTGGCCCCCGTGATCGACAGGCCATTCGCCGATAGCAATCCGTTGCCGATGAGTTGCGCTGCGCCAAGATGCAGTTGCTGGTTAAGCGTTACGGCAGGCGCATTCGAGCCGCCGAGAGCTCCGCGGGAGAGATTGAAGCTTTCCAGCGTGACGTTGCGATCCAACGTCACGGTGCGACTAGGCATATCAATCGTGGCCGAATAAAGATTGGTGCCGGAGTTGTCCGGGTAGACGGGGGTGGACCAGCGATAAGAATCCGTCCACATCCCGCTGACATCCGTCTGCCACGTGGAAAGCTTTTCGGCGGCGAAAGTGTTCACGTTGAGGGCCAAGAGCGCGCACAGAAGCATGCCTCGGGCAAACGGAACGTGACTGACACGCGCCGGGCGGTAATCTAAATTTGGTTTCATAAATCGCGCGGCGCGGATGGCGCAGCGTTGCATCCAGTTTCGGGTTAGTGATAAATTCATTTTCATTTTTGAGGTGTGAATGATTAACGACGAAAGTGCGAAGCGTAAATGGAACGAAAGGCCCAATGCGGCCACGCCCGAAATCATGGAGACTGAATCCATGTTCCGCCTGTTATTCGAGCGTAGCGCTGATGGGATTTCGATCCTGGATCCATCGACGGGCACGTTTCTCGACATAAACGACGCCTCCGTGCGCATGACGGGTGCGCCAGACAAAGCCACCTTGTTGCGCGGCGGGCCTGCGCTCATTTCGCCCATATATCAACCGGACGGCTCGCTCTCCGAGGACAAGTTGAAAACGGTCATTCAACTGGCCTTCGCGCAGGGCAGCTATCGTTTCGAGTGGGTGCTCAACCGCTTCGATGGCACGGAATTGCCCGTGGAAATCGTGCTGACTCCCATCAGCAGCGGCGACCGGCCCCTGCTGCTTTCCGTCGGGCGCGACATCAGCGAACGAAAAAAGACGGAGGCGGAAAACCAGCAACTGCGCACAACGCTGGAAAAGCGCATCAGCGAACGCACCGCGGAATTGGCCGCGAGCGAGGCCCAGTTGCGGACCTTGTTGGAAAATGCGCCGGAAGCCATCGTGGTGTTCGATGGCGACACAGGCCGCTTCCTGATCGGCAATGCGAACGCCTGCCGGCTGTATGGTTGCACGGCGGAGGAACTCACCACTCTCACCCCGATGGATGTCAGCCCGAAATTACAGGCCAATGGCCGGCGTTCAACCAGTATTTCGCGTGAGAAAATCCGGGAAGCCCTGGCGGGCGGCACTCCGGTGTTTGAATGGATTCATCGGCATAGCAGCGGACGCCTGATCCACACCGAAGTGCGCCTCGTGCGGATGCCGGCGGAGGGAAGAAATCTTTTGCGGGCCAGCGTCATTGACAACACCGAGCGCATTCGCGCCGAGCAGGCGTTGCGGGATTCGGAGCAGAAATTCCGCGCGCTGTTCGAGGCCTCAAGCCAAGGTGTGATGCTCCACGATGATAAACAATTTCTGGAAGTGAACCCGGCCGCTGTCCGCATTCTTGGCTATACGAGCCAGGCGGAATTTGTGGGCAAACATCCCAGCGAAATCTCGCCTCCCTTCCAGCCCGACGGGCAGCGCAGTGATGTGCTGGCCGCAAAACACATCACGGAATGCATGACCCGCGGCAGCACGCGGTTCGAGTGGCTTTCCCGTCACGTCACCGGGCGCGATGTTCCGCTGGAAGTCATTCTCACGCGCATTGAGATCGGCGGACGTACGCTCATCCAGGCCATCACCCTTGACATTACCGAGCGCAAGGCGGCGGAGGAAGCACTGCGCAAATCCGAGGAGAAATTCAAGCAGCTTTATGAAATGTCCCCGTTAGGGATGGCGCAGGTGAATTGGGACGGCTCGTTCGTGCAGGTCAACCCGGCCTTCGCCAATATCATCGGCTATACGCGCGAGGAGGTCACCAAATTGACCTATTGGGATGTGACCCCGCGGGAATACGAGCAGGCGGAACTCGCCGTGCTGGAACAATTGCGCACTACCGGTCGCTTCGGCCCGCACGAGAAGGAATATTTTCATAAGGACGGCCATCGCGTTCCGGTGGTGTTAAACGGCATGGTGGTCACCGCCGCGGATGGCAAGGACCAAATGTGGGGCATCGTGGAAAATATCACCGAACGAAAACGCGCCGAAGCGGAATTGCACAACGCCATCGCGCGCGAAAAGGAATTGGGGCAGCTCCGCAGCAATTTCGTCTCGATGGTTTCCCATGAGTTCCGCACGCCGCTGGGAATCATCATGTCCTCGGCGGAAATTCTTTCCGATTACTTGGAACGACTCGATCAGGATGAGCGGCAGGAGCATCTGCACAGCATTTCCCGCAATGCGCGGCGCATGGGCAACATGATGGAGGAAGTGCTGGTGTTGAGCCTGTTTGATGCCGGCAAAATGGAATTCAAGCCCAAGCCTCTTGACCTGCCCGGACTTTGCGCCCGCCTGGTGGATGAATTGCTTTCAGTCACGGACCGGCGATGTCCCATTGAATTGCACACCGGCGGCATCACGGGCGAAGCGCGGGCCGACGAAGGACTCGTGCGCCATATCTTCACCAATTTACTGACAAACGCGGTAAAATATTCGGAAGCGGGCCAACCGGTTACCTTCGACGTCCGGCAGAACGGCACGGAGGCGGTCTGCGTCATTCGCGATCGGGGCATCGGCATTCCGGCGGAAGATCGCGAGTGGCTTTTCACCCCCTTTCAACGCGGGCGCAATGTCGGCCAGCGTCCCGGCACCGGACTGGGTCTGGTGATTGTCAAACGCTGCCTGGACCGGCACGGCGGCACCATAGAATTGGATAGCGCGCCCGGCCAAGGCACGGCAGTTACCGTACGGCTGCCCCTGTTTATCTCCTGATCTCTACTGAACCATTCTCTATTCATGAAAAAAATCCTGGTCATCGAAGACGAACCTGAAATGCGGCGGAATCTTACGACGATTCTCCGGCTCGAAAAATTTCATCCGATCGCGGCCGAAAACGGCCGTGTCGGAATCGAGTTGGCCGCAAAGGAAAGTCCGGACCTTATTCTCTGCGACGTAATGATGCCCGAGCTGGATGGGTATGGTGTGCTGCAGGCCTTGCGCGAGAATTCTAAAACGTCAGCGGTGCCATTCATCTTTCTTACGGCCAAGGGTGAAAAGCCGGATATTCGCGCCGGCATGAACCTCGGCGCGGATGATTATCTCACCAAACCGGTGGCCAAGGCCGATTTGCTGAATGCCATCCGGTCGCGGCTGGAACGCGCATCGCAACAAGTGCGGCCGGAATTCAAACCAAATTTTAATTCCGCGAAACCGTTGGAAAATGTGCTGGGCCTGACTCCCCGCGTCGCGGAAGCGCTGCTGTGGCTGGCCCAAGGCAAAACCAATGGGGAGATTGCGATGATTCTCGGCAACTCGGAATCAACAGTTAAAAAGCACGTGCTGGAAATTTTCGAAACTCTTGGTGTTGAAACACGAACGGCGGCGACATTGCGGGCATTGGAGGTGCTTAGTTCGTCGGCTGCGAGTGGGGAATAGCCTTTTCCCGGCTAAAATATGCAGGGCTGGAGACAACGGCGGTTCCACGTTGGTGGCCAAGACAAGACTCGAATCATTTTCGAGTCTTGTCCGACCACATCAGCAGATACGCGGCAGTTGTTCTCCGGAAAGCATGTCTACCACACGGGTGCCGCCGACACGAGTTTTCATCGTGATGTAACCGCTATGATCAGCAACGACCTCGCCAATAATGGCGGCCTCTTTGCCCAGTGAATGGTTACGCATGACTGACAAGACAAGATTTGCTTCATCAGGCCGCACGAAGGCGAGGAGCTTGCCTTCGTTGGCGACGTAGAGCGGGTCGAGGCCAAGAATCTCACAAGCGCCTTTGACCTCTTCGCTAATGGGAATGGAAGCTTCTTCGAGGCGGATGCCTACGCCAGCCTGCTCGGCAATTTCGCTAAGAGTACTGGTGATGCCTCCACGTGTTGGGTCGCGGAGGACGTGAATGTCCCGAGCGGCAGCGAGCATGGTTTGCACCAACCCATTGAGCGGCGCAGTATCACTGGCTATTTCAGTTTCGAATTCAAGTCCCTCGCGTACCGACATGATGGCAATACCATGGACCGCAATCGGGCCGTTGATGATGATTTTATCGCCCACTTGCGCACGCCCGGGATGGATGTTGACACGCGGATCAATAATGCCCACGCCAGAGGTATTAATGAATATTTTGTCGCCCTTCCCCCGGTCCACTACTTTTGTATCGCCAGTCACCAAGCTGGCGCCGGCGGCCTGGGCTGCTCGTTGCATCGATTGGATCACCCGCCAGAATTCGGTCATCGAAAAACCTTCTTCGAGGATGAACGCGGCTGAGAGATAGAGTGGACGCGCGCCGCACATCGAAAGATCGTTGACGGTGCCATTAACAGCCAGTTCACCGATATCTCCGCCGGGAAAGAAAATTGGATTCACCACAAAAGAATCGGTGCTAAAGGCGAGTTTAGTGTCATTCACCGAAAACATCGCGCCATCATGCAAGGGATTGAGAAATTCATTTTTGAACTGTGGGAGCACCATTTTCTGAATCAATTGCTGAGTCAGCCTTCCACCGCTGCCATGCGCCATTACAATTTCCTTGTGATCAGAGATCGGCAACGGGCAGGAACCAATCGTCATGCCGGGTTCAACCCCTTTCGTTATTCCAACGCCGTTTCTTTCCTTTGCCACGGTTATCATAAATCAGATGACATCCTCTGCTCCCAACGCTATATGAATCAAATCCCATGCTACATGAACCAGGGTTGCATGAACCTCCTGAATCCGATGAATGCTGTAGGAGGGAACAATAAAGCAATAGTCGGCAAGCTGCGGGAAACGTCCGCCGTCCTTACCCGCCCAGGCGATGGTCAGCATTTCTCTTTTGCGCGCTTCTTCGAGGGCATAAATTAAGTTGGGAGATTTTCCGCTCGTGCTGACGACCAGTGCCATATCGTCCGGCTTACCGTGTAATCGGAGTTGGTTGACAAACACCCGACTGGAATCAACGTCGTTGCTGATGGCGGTCATCGTGGCGATATCCGTCATCAAAGGAATCACGGGAAACGCCGGTCGCTTCTCGATAATCGGGTGGGTAAATTCCACGCTGAAATGCAGCGCATCACACAGGCTGCCACCGTTGCCCATGACGAGAAGTTTGTTGCCTTGCTGAAATCGTTGGGCCATGTCTTTGGCCATCACCTCAATCTGCCCGGCGTATTCATTAAAGAATTTCTGCTTCATCTCCACACTTTCAGCACATTTGCGGAGAATTTTTTCGCGAAAGGTTTCCGCCGGTTTGGCAACGGTGATTGCACTCATGGCGAAATCTCCGCCATGGCTTGGTTCTGTTTGGAATCCTTCTCGATTTGAAGATGCCGGCCATAAGCATGGTAGGCGGCGCACGCGCCTTCGGCGGAAACCATGGTTGCGCCCAAGGGATGCAGGGGAGTGCATTCCTTGCCGAAGGCAGGACAGTCGTGGGGCTTCTTCACGCCCTTGAGCACCAGACCACTGATGCACAAAGGTGATTCCTGCGTATCGATTTCCTGTATTTCGAACAGTCGTTCCGCATCGTGATCGCGGAACTCGTAACGCAATTTGTAGCCACTTTTGGGGATCGATCCGACGCCGCGCCATTTGCGGTCGCACACCTCGAAAACTTGATTGATGAGGTCTTGCGCCACTTGATTGCCGTTTCGATTGACCACGCGGCCATACTGATTTTCTACCCTCGCCTGTCCCGCTTCAAGCTGGCGGATCGTCATCAGAACTCCTTCCAGCAGGTCAATCGGCTCAAAACCGGTGATGACAATCGGCACATGATAGCGCGCGGCAATTGGTTCATATTCGTGATAGCCCACAACCGTGCAAACGTGGCCCGGGCCGAGAAATCCCTGCACCCGGTTCAGCGGTGATTGCAAAATCGAAGCCATGGCGGGCGGCACGAGCACGTGCGAAACCAGGATGGAAAAGTTGTTTATGCCCTGACGCCGGGCCTGCCAGACTGCCATTGCGTTCGCGGGCGCGGTGGTCTCAAAACCGATGGCGAAAAAGACTACTTTCTTGTTGGGATTGGCGCGCGCGATCTTCAGACAGTCAATGGGTGAGTAGACGACGCGGATGTCGGCACCGCGCGATTTGAAAATGAGCAGGTCGGCTTCGGAACCCGGCACGCGCAACATGTCCCCGAAGGAACAAAAGATGACCTCGGGCCGGCTGGCAATGGCATGAGCCTTGTCGATCATCTCGAGCGAGGTGACGCAAACGGGGCAGCCCGGCCCATGAACGAGTTCGACCTCGGGCGGCAGCAAATTATCGAGTCCATACTTAACGATGGTGTGGGTCTGCCCGCCACATACCTCCATCAAGACCCACGGTTTGGTGAGGATGCGGCGAATTTCATTCACCAGCTTTTGCGCCATTGATTCATTCCGGTATTCATCAAGGTATTTCATGATTTGATTCCTGTTGTTTCATGAATATCAGGTTGCGGCGGCAGGTTGACCTCCGGGGTTTCCAGCTCACCCAGTTGCTGCATTTCTTCGAGCGCCTTATAAGTACGGAGGGCTTCGGCTTCATTTATTTTCCCCAGCGCAAAGCCAACATGCACCAGGACATAATCCCCGAGTTGAACTTCAGGGGTATATTCCAGACATACTTGTTTGACGGTGCCTCCAAAATTTGCCTTGGCCATCTTCACGCCGTGTGGATCTGCTTCGATCTCTATGACTTTTCCAGGAATTGCCAGACACATATTGATTGTTTCCTTTTCTGTTGCTAACCGATTGACCCGTAACCTCTGTGCTCATGGGGAGATTCAAGTGCAACCATTTCTTCCGTTTTCTTTTTAGAGCGATTAGCGCGCAGGGTTGCCATCACTTGGCCAAGCGCAATCCCGCCGTCGTTGGGCGGCACACGTTGATGCCAATAAGGTCGGAAGCCTTCCTCCTGCAGCCGTTGCACCGTCCGTTCAGTGAGATATTTATTTTGAAAACAGCCGCCGCTCAAAGCGACTCGCGGAATGCCAACTTCAAGACTGATACTTACGGCCATTTCAGCGAGTGTATTGTGGAACCTGGCTGCAATGGTTCCGATTGTTTGTCCATGGCGAACCTCTTCCAGGATCTTTAAAATCGTCGGCCGCCAATCGACTAACATGGTTCCATTTTTTTGCACCTCGAAGGGATAAAACTCTCCCACCCCTTTTTGAGTGGCGAACTCCAACTCCATGGCCGCCTGCCCTTCAAAGCTTGCCCGTTGGCGCAATCCAATCAGAGAAGCAACCGCATCAAACAACCGTCCTGCGCTGGTAGTCACGGGAGCATTGATTTCCTTTGCCATTGCCTGCCGCAACATGCGGAGCTCTGTCATGGAAAAGTTTTTGAGCAACCTCAGATCGCGATGTTCAAATAGTGCATCGCCAAAGATTTCATAAAATATGCCGAGCGCACTGCGTCGAGGCTCTTTGATCGCCGCTTCGCCCCCCGGCAGCTTGAACGGACGAAAGTGCGCCACGCGGCTGAATGAATCTTCATCCACAAAAAGAAATTCACCGCCCCAAATTGTGCCGTCGGTGCCAAAACCGGTACCGTCCCACGAAACACCGAGGACGGGGGCATCCAATTCATTTTCGGCCATGCATGCCAGCACATGCGCGTAATGGTGTTGCACGGTTACAATTGGTGCACCGGCCTGATGCGCGAATTTGGAAGAAAGATAGTCTGGATGCAGATCGCACGCGGTGAACTCCGGTGTGACTTCATACAAGCGTTGAAAATCCGCCGTGACTTTGCCAAATGCCGAGTAAGCCTCTTTCGTCTCTAGGTCACCGATGTGCTGGCTGATGAACACCTCGCTGCCGACACTCATGGCCACGGTGTTTTTCAGATGAGCACCGACTGCGAGGATGTTGGGCAACTGTTCCTTGAGATGTATCGGCAAGGGGGCGTAACCACGGGAACGTCGCATCACCAACTCGCGTCCCAACACTACCCGCACTATGGAGTCATCCACGTGCCGCACGATGGGGCGGTCGTGAACCAGAAAGAGATCCGCAATGCCGTGGAGCCGCTCCAATGCTTCCTGCTCGTCGATGCAAATTGGCTCATTGGCCAGATTGCCGCTGGTGGCAACAATCGGGGAACCAAATTTACGCAGGAATAGATGATGCAATGGCGTATAAGGGAGCATCACACCCAGACAGGGATTATGTGGAGCGACCGATGATGCAATAACAGACTGCCCGTTGCGGAAGGGTGTCACGGAAATTTCAGATTGACGCTCCAGTAACACAATGGGCGATTCAGGCGACAGCAGCAGCCGCGCTTCGAGTTCAGAAACCTGGCAGTCGAGCTTGATTGCTTCCAGCGACGGATACATCAATGCGAACGGTTTTTCTTCACGCCCCTTGCATTCACGCAGGCGCCGGACTGCGTCCTCGGCGCAAGCATCCACAATTAATTGGAAGCCACCGAGCCCTTTGAGCGCGAGAATCCTGCCTCCCTGGATCGCTGATACCGCCTGTAACAAGGCATCATTATTTTTGGCGAGGAGATGACCGGCAGCATTCCAAAGCTCGATATTCGGTCCGCACTTCGGGCAGGCATTGGGTTGTGCATGAAAGCGGCGGTCGTGAAGATCATGATATTCAACTTCGCACTCAGGACACATCGTGAATTGCTTCATTGACGTGTTTGGCCGGTCGTAGGGAAGCGCATTAACAATGGTGAAACGCGGGCCGCAGTGGGTGCAATTGGTAAACGGGTAGAGATGACGACGGTTGTGCGGGTCAAATATTTCGCGCAGGCAATCGGCGCACGTGGCAAGGTCGGGCAAGATCAATGCGGTTTTCGCGCCACCTTCATCGCTGCGGCAGATTTTGAAACCGTCGTGTCCGACGGCATCTAGGAATGAGTGCTCAAGCGTGTGAATCATCGCGCGGGAAGGTTTTTCCCGTGCCAGACGAAGCAAAAACTGGTCGAGAGTTGTCCGCTCACCCTCCACTTCAATCTGCACGCCTTGTGAGGAATTCAGCACCCAACCATTGAGCTGAAGCTCGGTCGCCAACCGGCAAATGAACGGTCGAAAGCCAACACCTTGCACTGCGCCACGCACCATGATTTTTGCACGTTCACAATTCATTTGGTGAAAAGGCCATCCACAAAGCCGATCTGGTAAACGAGAAAAACGCCTAAACCCAGACTCATAAAGCTGGCGGCGAAGCCGAGGTGGCGATGAAAGGCAACCGAACGCCGCGCAGTGTAGCTGAAAGGCAAGGCAATGGCGGCAGTGATAAGCATCATGCCGCCGATCGTTCCCACACCAAAGATCAGCAGATAGGCGATGGCCCAGAGGGGGTTCTGAATCAATGGCAACACCAGCAGTGCGACGGCTGCCGAGCCTGCCAAGCCATGCACAATTCCGACAATTAGTGGGCGCAGGGTTTGGTAAAAACCCAGTCGCTCAAATCTCAAATCGAACCAGGTTGGAGGTTGATCCCCTGTTCCGTGATTATGTGATTCTGGTTCATGACTGTGCGGGTGACTATGAACAAAGTCGTCATGGTAATGGGAATGCGCATGGTACGCATCACTTACGCGTTCATCCACCGGATTGGCGGTTTGCCTGAGGGACCGCGTAAAACTTTTAAAGTTCAATACACCAAGCAGAATCAGCATCAAGGCAACAGAAAACTCCAATGAGAGACCAATCCGATTGGGAACGACCACACCAAAGAGAACAATCGTTCCGCCGACCAGTACCAAAGTAAGCGTATGACCAATTCCCCAAACCACGCCAATAAGCGCCGCGTTACGAATCGTGCGTTCACGGCTCACAATCGTGGTGACGGCGACAACGTGGTCTGCATCCGTGGCATGCCGCATACCGAGAAAGAATCCCAGGAAGAGGAAAGAGATTAGCGTCATCATGGTTCACCTCACAGAAACTTTCACCTGGCCATTTTCGACAAGCAGTGGAAATGGATCGAGATGGAGATCGGGATTATCAAGGCCATGACCGGCACGTTGCACTTCGTAGCGATGGCCTGATGAACATCGGAGCAGACCTTTTTCAAACCCACCCGTTTTAAACGAAAGACCACAAGCAGGACAAACGTTGCGATAGACGTAAAAAATTTCGTTCACCCTGCAAATGATGAGTGGGACGCCCCCGGCCTCGATTGTCTTAACATCCCAGTTATCAAGCTGGCCGATGCCATCGAGAACAATCCAGGCGGGCGTGGGCGGCAATTTCCCGTTGCGAATCACTTCCCCCGGAGCAGCTTGGTCCCCCGCTCCTTCTACTGCGAATCCCATCAAGTCAGGACAGGCTTCTTCGATGGCTTGTCTAACCGCCAACTCCATGGTCACAGCAGAGGAAGGACAACTTTTACAGGTGCCTTGAAGTCGCAAGCGGGCCATATCGTTTTCGAGGCTGATCAGCTCAACATTGCCACCGTGACTTTTCATGTATGGGCGAACCTTATTCAACGCCTCATGCAAACGAGCCTCCAGACTGACAGGATGCAATCCGTGAATAAGCAGCAGTCCGCGCACAACACTGTCGTGGATGAGCTGGTCGAAAACCTTTTGTCCATCGGAACCGGCATCCTGCACCACGTGCAATATCTGAGCCAAACCTTGGCCGTGAAGCTCCAGCACCGACTGCAAACAATCCTGCATAAGCGCGCGCGTGGCGGGGTCAGGCATGGCGTCAATTTGTTCGACCAATTCCTGAACGCGCCTGCCCTGTTGTTTCAGTTCGTCAGCGGGCCGGGACGCACTGTTGACTGGAGACGCGTGAATGGCTGGTGCCGTTGCAGTGTGTGTGGCTGGATTAAGTGACATACTTGATGGATTTAATTGCACATTCATGTCCCTGGATCGCTTCCGTTGCTTTGCCACATTGCGGGCATTGCAAGGTTGGGACAGGCGCCATGGCCAAAGCTTCTTCCCAATATTTCGGCGGTCCCTGGTACGAGCAATGCGGACAATTTACTTCTGCGCGCACGGCTTCGACCTCCAGCGTTGATCCCTGAATGGCTGTCTGCTCGATCATAGCCGTATAACAAAACCGTAACTGTTCAGCCTCCAGATGCGTCAATTCTCCCACCGTCAACCGCACATCGAGAACCTTTCTGATCTGATGCTTAGCAACAAAATCCAGGATACTCTCCACTATGCCGGATACGATTGAGAGTTCATGCATCGCTGCGTGACCCTTTGGCCGCCAGCAGTGCCGCCGCAACCTCATCCAATCCAGCGCCAGTTTTGCAACTGGTGGGAATAACCTTGATGTCCGGCTTCAGGGTATGCACGTCGCGAGTCAGGTCACTCACTTTGACACCCATCACCTCCGCCAAATCAATTTTATTGATCACCACAATATCCGCACCAAGGAACATGTGCGGATGTTTCTTCACCATGTAGGGTCCCTCCGTCACACTCACGACGACAACCCGGCTCCGCGATCCCAACGGGAACTCGGCCGGACAAATAAGATTGCCGATATTTTCGATGAAGATCAGATCCACCGTTTTAAGGTCGATCTTAAGCAGAGCCTTGCCCACGAGATTGGCATCCAGATGACACCCATTGACGGTGGCCAGTTGCACTGTCGGCACACCCTGGGTGGCAATGAGATTGACATCGTCAACCGTGGTGGCATCGCCGTTAAATACGGCCAGATTGAGCTGGTGCTTCATCTTCCCGACCATGCGGGCAATGAGCGTCGTTTTACCGGAGCCTATTGCGCCCATGAAATCGATGGCCGTGATGTTATAATGATCCAACTGCGCGCGATTTTCCTTTGCCAGTTTGGCGTTGGCCTGGAGCAGGCTTTGTTCGAGTTCAATGTCGTAAGTTTCTTCAGGTGAAGCTTCGATTGTAGGTATCATATTTGTTTGGGGCGGGTTTATTTTTTGGCGAGCGGAGCGAAAGCCGTCGGGTTATGGAGTTGTTTGAGAAGCTTGCCGTTGCCCAGATACATATGGACACCGCACGGCAGGCAGGGATCGAAACTGCGGACCGTTCGCATGATATCGATGCCCTTGAATTTATCCGGCCCGTTCTCCTCGAAGAGGGGCGTGTTTTGGACTGCATCCTCATACGGGCCAGGCGTGCCGTAACTGTCGCGCGGACTGGCGTTCCACGGGGTCGGTGGATAAGGATGATAATTGGCCACCTTGCGATTTTTGATGACCATATGGTGCGAGAGCACTCCGCGCACCGCTTCATGGAAGCCACAACTGATGGCCTCTTCCGGCACCTTGAAAGGCGTGAAAGTTTGCGTCCGACCGGCGAGCACTTCCTTCATCGCCTGCTCCACACAGTAGAGAGCGACGCCAGCTGCATAGGCTTGGAAGTAGGAACGGGCCCGATCGCGCTCAATGGCGTTGCTCCACTTTGGAATTTTCCACTCGAGTTCGACTTCAGGCTTCAGCGATGTCTTCGGCAGGCGAATCTTGACACTGTGGCCTGTGGCCTGGACGTAGCCGATATCGACCAACTTGGCGAGCGCCGTCGTCCAAAGCCGGGCGATGGGA
This sequence comes from Pedosphaera sp., assembly GCA_028293285.1. Taxonomy (GTDB): domain Bacteria; phylum Verrucomicrobiota; class Verrucomicrobiia; order Limisphaerales; family Pedosphaeraceae; genus Pedosphaera. Next base: position 20,435 of record JAQGPC010000145.1, on the reverse strand, counting down.
CCGCCACCAGTGTCCAGTGCCAGATGATCCCCGGTGCGTTTGTCAAACCAGCGAGGCGACATAACCCAGCTATAGTTTCCGTCGAAATCGCGCTTCTGTGGTTTCGGAGTGGTCGTCTGGTTCCAAGGATGCCGCTTGTCCACGGGATTGCCGAGCGGGTCATGCTTGACGAAGGTTTTTCCGCTATCCTGCCAATCCTCGTAGTAAGCGGAACCGAGGAGGATGCGAATACCGAGGTTGATATCAATCAAGTTGGTCGTGACGAGTTCGCCATCAACGATGATGCCGGGCGTGACAAACATCGCCCTGCCCCACTCATCCATGGTGCGGTAATTGTAATCGCACACATCGGGGTCTTGGAACGAACCCCAGCAGCCGAGGAGAATGCGACGTTGCCCGACCTGTTCGTAGCCCGGTAGCGCTTCATAAAAGAAATCAAAGAGGTCGTCGTGCAACGGAACGACCGCTTTCATAAATTCAATGTAATTCATGAGCCGCGTGAGATAGTCCGTAAAAACCTGAATGGAAGGGACCGTGCCGACACCGCCGGGATAGAGCGTTGAAGGGTGCACGTGCCGGCCTTCCATGAGACAGAACATTTCGCGGGTGACCCGGCTCATCTGCAAAGTCTTGCGATAGAACTCGCCCTCGAACGGATTGAGAGCCGTCATGATTTCGCCGATGGTACGGTAACCATGATCTTTGGCATGTGGGGCTGGAGTTACCTTGGCCTTTTCCCAAACGCCGGGATTGGTTTCCCGCACCATCATTTCGCAGAAGTCCACTCCGACGAGGTTGTCCTGGTAAATACAATGGTCGAACATGTATTCGGCCGCCTCGCCGAGATTGACGATCCATTCAGCGAGTGGTGGAGGTTTAATACCGTAAGCCATGTTCTGCGCGTAAACCGAGCAGGTGGCGTGATTATCACCGCAGATGCCGCAAATTCGGCTGGTGATAAAATGGGTGTCGCGCGGATCTTTGTTCTGCATGAAAATGCTGTAGCCACGAAAGATGGAGGAAGTGGCATGGCATTCCACAACTTTTTTGTTCTCAAAATCGATTTTAGTGAAGATGCCCAGACTTCCTACAATGCGCGTGATTGGATCCCAGGACATTTCCACGATTTGGCCGCTCTTGCCGGGCGTTGTCTGCCTTGGTTTGGTTGCAATTGCCTCTGCCATATAAACCTCTCTTTTTGAATTTTTATGTTGCCCTATCCCCTGCCGTTGCCATTGCCGTAATACTTGGGCTGGTAGCCCGTTGTGAGGTGCGTTCCCCGATGATGCCATTTCGGTTCCTTGTTCACCGTGCGGTTGGTAATGGCGCGCAATTTTCGGACAGCCCCGCCCCATATCCCGACGATTGCAGTCGAAAGCGCCGCCCCTGGTGGCGCATCCATAAAAGGCATGAACTTATCCGGAAAGCCGGGCATGGTGCAGCCGATACAAATGCCACCCACATTGGGGCAGCCACCGATGCCGTCCATCCAACCTCGTTTGGTTACATTGCAATTCACCACTGGTCCCCAACAACCGATCTTCACCAGACATTTGGGTGAACCGTATTCATGAGCGAAGTCTGCCTGCTCATAATAACTGCCGCGATCACAACCCTCATGAACGGTTTTGCCAAAAAGCCAGGTGGGTCGTAACTGTTCATCCAGCGGAATCATTGGTGCCAGACCCGCCACTTGATAAAGAAGGTAAAGCAGCGTCTCCATCATATTGTCAGGCTGCACCGGGCAACCAGGCACATTCACGATGGGCAGACCTGCCTTCGAGCGCCACTCCCAGCCGAGGTAATCCGCCAGTCCCATCGCGCCCGTGGGATTGCCTTCCATGGCATGGATGCCGCCATAGGTCGCGCAGGTGCCGGCACAGACGATCGCGAGAGCTTTTGGTGCCAGACGATCAATCCATTCGTTGGTGGTAATGGGCTGGCCAGTGTGCGGGTCGGTGCCCATGGCGGCCCAGTAGCCTTCCGATTTAATATTTTCGTTGGGAACAGAACCTTCCAGCACAAGGACAAAAGGATCTAATCTCCCCTCCGCAGCCATGTGCCAATACTTCATGAAGTCATCACCCACTTCATAGGCCAGAACTGGATTGTGCAGATGCACCTTTGGCAGGCCGGGGATATTGCCCATGACCACGTCTTCGATGCTGGGTAGACTAGCGCCAGTGGTGGAAATAGTATCTCCATCGCAACTCAGACCGCTTGTCATCCAGATGATGTGGACTTCTTTAACGTCCGGTGGCCGGTTTGCCAGGACTTCCGGTGTTTTCATAAAACTAATTCTCCTTTCTTTTGATCGCCTTGTGACGGGCAACCATTGGTTGCCATGCTTGGCAACTCTCCTCTGACATCGTTTTCCCTTTATTTACATGCTCCGAATTTTTATATAACGCCGAAGCTCTGGAAAATTGGCGGCAAGAGCAGCAGCCACCGCCAGCAGTGATAATGCGAGTGCAACTTTCTTTTTGTTACGCATACGATTTAACTCCTATAGCTGGGCCTCCACGAGGCCGTGTTCTTTGCTTTCACGAGCCAGTTCAATCACCAGCGACCGAATCATTTCAATCGCCCGCGGAACCGCGGCCTGAACCACGGCGCTCAAGCCCATTTCTCCATTCTCCGTTTCCAACACCGCCGGTTCACATCCGACAAGATACAATCGCCCGAGACCGCCGCCGAGCGACCGGACCATTTGGAGCACTCCGACCGGATTTATGCTGTGGGCATTCACTGCCCCGACTTCGAGCCGCCCCATTTCATTAAGGTCGGGTTCGATCAAATAAACCGTGCCTGGTTCCTGACCGCGCGCAGTGGCATCCACGAGAATGGTCGCATCATTGCCCTCCATCATGGCATACGCCAAATCATAGCTGCGAATGCCGAAATCAACGACGCGAACCCCCTCGGGCAACGGTTGCCGCAGCAACTCGCGCGCGGTTTCAACGCCGAAGGCATCGTCACCCAAAAAAATATTGCCGATGCCGGCTATCAGGATTCGCCTGGTCATTTGTCCTCCCGTAAGGGTTCAATTTCATCCAGCCGGTAGAAAAATCGGTGGCCCGGCTGGCGCATCAGGCCGAGGTCTTTTCCGGGATCATCCTGCAGCACCAATGCCAGGTGGATTTGTCCTTCAGCATCCTGCTCGACTGCCTCGATCACGGCAGTTTTTCCGGCGAGCATCATATCAATCGCATCTGCCCGGACTTTGGGCTGAATCCGGACTTGATGACCCGCCCGGAGATAAATGTCCCCCACGGAAACACCTTCCAATCGCGTGTTAGTTCCAAAAATATTTTCATCGAAAGACCGGTCGACCCGCATTACACCATGCATTTTCAACAGGTGGTCCTTGCTCATCGATTCCGTTCGCTCCAGGAGGCGGCGGGCGTGTTCATCCACCCGGCGCATTTCTCCCTTCTCCTCATCAGTCATTGTCATGATGCGCAACGTGAGGATTTCATCGATCTCAGTCCCGTCAAAAAGATCGCCGGAACTTTCCAGCGCGATTTTAGGGTAGTCACAGAGAATAATGGGCGATGAAAGCATGGTGTCGCGTTCACCCTTTTCTTCGTCTCCGACCAGCACGGGCCAGGTGCCACTGTTCTTGCAACTGGCGGCGGCTTGCTGGTAAGCAACCGGTGTATCTGTCTGGGAAATAAATTCCCCTTTCTGTATGTGGAGAATCGTGTGAGTAGAGGCGAAGGTCCGCATGATGACTGCATCCTGGTCGTTCAGTTCCGTTGCCCCCAACGGCGTATGATTTAAGACACGCACCGTAATTTTAAAAACATCAGGGGCCACAGGCTCGACGGTAATCGCGATCAGTCCTTCGATCGCCTCCTGCCGACGCCGGAGCATTCCCGCCACGCAGCCGTGCCGGTCCCGGATTGGCTCCGGGACTTGCGACGCAGGAAAGCAAAAGGGAAGGTTTAACCCGCCCGACAGTGGCGCACGCAAGGATAGCGGGGAAGGTTTGACTTCGCGTTCAACCGCTTCCTGCCAGCTCTGGAAAAGATTGCCGTCCACCCGAAGTTCCGAGACCGGCTTAAATGAGTGGGCAGCGCTATTGGTCAAGTCCAGACTCGAATCAGGCAGCGAGCCCACCTCACGCGCCATCGGATGAAGGAAGCGCACGCTTACTTCAAGAACGGGGGATTCCGCCTGACTTTGCACGAGGCACTCCGTTTGAATAAGGAATGGCTCCGCCCCGTCTTGAGCGGCACTGTAAGCCTGCGGATAAACACGACCAAAGGTAAAACGTTGCTGATTCTTCTTCGAAGAGGGCCGGTAGGGATAAAGAATATAACCTTCGTAGAGCACGGCGTTGACCACCTGTTCCAGCAACAATGGATTCATGCCAGCACCTCTTTATCCAACTCCGGCAATAATTGTTCGATGGTTTGCTCCCAGGTCGTGAGTCCATGGCGGCGTTTGTAGGCATAAAGCCGTTCGAAACTATCGCGCTGCAAGTAAAGCCAGGCACTATTGGGATAATGCTGTTCCATCATCTCCCTCCACAATCCTGCCGGCATTCGGTAAACGCATTCCTTGTTCCAGGAAATCTGCTGCACTTGCAGCCGTCCGTCTGCTGCCGCGTAGAAAACGGTGCCACTGAATAAAAAGAGAAGTGAGACGTCGCCTTCCTCCAGCGCATAAAAATATTTGGTGGCAGTCACATTCAAATCATAGGTGCATTGCACCGGCAGCACGGCCTCGGTAGTCCCGGCAAATGTGCGCACCATCGTGTTTGAGTGGGCCCAAAAGCGGTTGCGAAGCGTCTGTCCCCAACGATCCGGCGTGCCGAAGAGATCCGATAGCCGTTCCTGTTCCTGCGCATTGTAGGCTCGTTGCGCTGATTGAAATTGAATCTGCGCGTGCAGTGTCACCGCCTCCACCGTTTCCGTTGCCGGCACATTGGTGACCTGCAGTTTGAAGTGCAACAGCGGCGTCAATCCGTGAACCGCCGGCTCCACACCGACAATTTTGAAATCAAGATCAGGCATGGTTTGCCTCCTGACTCATCTCTGACAGCGGTTCAGCCCGTTCTTCCAATCTGGCAAAAAATGCCGCGATCTGCTCCCACACATCATCTCCGCCTGATAGCCCACGCCAATGAACACGAATCAAGCCCACCAACTCATAACAGGCATCAATCGGCGCAAGAAAGTATTGCCGCGTGGTTCCCACCCGATTCACCAGCAGCGCCTCGACGTCGGGCTCCATTTGAATCAAGGCGGGGTTATCGTCCACCAAGGCTTTCCATGCGGTCAGGGGCAGGAGTGATTCGGTCGCGCCAGCCGGGCTCGGATACATGGCCATCATTTTTCCGCCCGAGGTGTTGTAGAAAAGAAATGCCAGGTTGATGGGAAGAGCGAGGCTCTCCCATTGCCCATCCGTCAGGCGAAAATCGGGCAGCGCGTGGGGATACCGGGGAATCAGTCTGAAGCGCCCACCCACGACGAGTTGAAAACGCATACCACAATGATCGCAAGCGCAGATCACTTGACGAGTGGACATCTCCAACAGATGACGATGCACAGTTCCCAGCGCCACGCTGCAAAGTTCACACCGTTCCTGAACGGTTCGCGGCTGCGTAAGGCGGCGCAGCATTTTGAACGGACTCTCCCTGCGCCCGGCAATGGAATTCTGATTCATGAAATTAAACGATCACTGTGGCGGAATGTCTGGCATGGCCCGGTCAATAGGCCTTCGGTCATCAGCATTAATCCCGGTGGAATCTCGCGCCGAGCGATAATATTTTCTGCCTTCCCGGCGGCCAGGCTCCTTGCCGTACTTCACAGACACTTCCTCACCACGTACCGTGCCGGGCACGTGAACGGGTTCGGGTGGTTTTCTCAGGGTATGCATTTTATATTCTCCTTTTTCCAGGCATTCGCTTTCAAGTTTCGGTGTGAACCAAAAACCATTCACACATGGGAACTCACTCCCATACTTGCCCATTGATGTGCCTCCCTTAAGGCTGAAATGCGTCCATGTTCTTCCTCGCCCTGAAATCCGCAGCTAATGCAAGATCAGCAATCCAAGAGGAACAAACGACCATTATGATTATCTTACCTCCGTGCGAGTTCGCGTAAATAGGGTATTCACCCAGCAAGCTGCCAGAAAGATGGGAATCACCATGTTTCAACGTTGATTTTCTTTAAAACGCTGGTGGCTCTCGTTGATTACTTGTTGCGCATGGGTCCGGTCGCGCCAACCCTTCACTTCAGTGCGCTTGCCTTCGAGTTCCTTGTAAATGGAAAAGAAATGCTCCATCTCGTGAAGTAGATGTGGATAAACATCCGTGTAATTTTGGATCTCCCTATGCTCTGGATTATTGGCTATGACCGCCAATATTTTCTTATCGGAAACTCCCTGGTCCAACATATCGAGCACGCCCACAGGCCGGGCTTCCACCAGACAACCCGGAAAGCTTGGCTGGCCTGTCAGTATCAGGATGTCCAATGCGTCGCCATCGCCGCCCAAGGTACTCGGAATAAAGCCATATTCGCAAGGGTAGTGGACCGAAGCGAACAAAGGGCGATCCAGACGAAAAACATGCAGGGACTTATCGTATTCATACTTGTTAACTTGACCACTAGGAACCTCAACCACGGCATTAACCACTTCTGGGGCGTGTGCTCCGACGGGCAAAGTTAGATAATTCATAATTCACGAATAAAGCTACGCAGGTTACGAACGGGCTTGAACCACCTTGCCAACATAAGCTATCGCCAGTGTCCACGATGCCATTCCCAGCGGCGACCGTGTTCGTGCCAGACCCAAACGCCAGGCACCCAAATCGCTCCCAGAAATAGAGGCGGCCCAATTGTCTCAACCACAGGTGCGGGTGGCGGAGGTATCGGCGGCACCACGACACAGCCGCTTTCAAATAATGGCATCAGCCACCCCAAAATAAGCAGCAAACTAATTATTAAACGCTTCATACCATTCCTCCTCGGGAAAACTCCAAAGCCGACTGCAGTGATTCACAGCCTGCAAATTCAATTTATAGTGGGACGATGCGGCTGGCAAACCGAGCACGGCGCCAGGATTGAATTTCGCCTGTGTCGAGTTAAGCTATGGGAGTAAAGAAGGAGGTAAATTATGGCGTTGAAATTACACAAAAGAGGATTCGATCATGCCAAGGAACTCGTCAAGGAAGGACATGTTGTAATCGACGAACGGGACGCGTGGAGCGAACATCAACCTTCCGCAGACAAAGAGAATGAGTTTATTCACCAGCACGGTTTCAGCGAATATGGAAAATGGCACTTGGGAATCGATGATGCGGAACCGGAAGAAACCAAGGCAAGGTACAAATTTCCTTACGGCAATTTTAAAGATGTCCATCGTTGTGGAGTGCTGAGTGCCGAAAGCCGGGCCGGACAATACAAACATTATGACATCGAAAATGCCGCAGCCCACTTGCATGGGATGATTGACGCATTAGCGCCGACCAAATGAGGAATCAAAGGCGCTTCCAATTGGAGAAATAACCGGGAGCCCTGATCCAACGCCGCTGTAGATTGACCCGCTCGACCGACGCCCAGGCGTATGAAATATTTTTTCAGCAATTGGCGAGAGCTTACAATCTACCAGCGATTTGAAAGTCTGATCGCGCTTGTGCTCAGGCTCACCGTCAGCCTGATTATATTGGCGGGTCTCTACCGCCTTATTACAGCGGTGGTAAGTGGACTGGTATTTGGCGCCTTAAATCCACTCGAGCCTGAAGTTTTCCATACTATTTTCGGCGATATCCTCACGGTACTCATCGCCCTGGAATTTAATCACACTCTTAATTATCTCGCCGCCCGGGAGCAGAGTGTAATCCAGACTAAAATCGTCCTGCTCATCTCCATTCTCGCGCTGGCGCGCAAGTTAATCGTCCTGGATCTAAACAAAACTTCTTCCAACCAGCTATTAGGGTTGGCAGCTGTTACACTGTCGCTGGGGATAACGTATTGGTTAATGCGTGAACGCGATGACCGTCTTCTGCCACTCCGGGCGCAACGAAAAACCGAGGAAGCATCACCGGATACCAAGCCTTGAACTCGCTGAGGTCCGGTGGCTGGAGAACATGAACACCGCCCAATAATGCTGAAATTATTTTATGAAAACATACCAGGGCAATTCAAAAGTCACACGTTCATGGATCGCGCGCGCATTCACGGCAGTGGAGGACATTGTTTATGTTGGGCTCGGCTTGCTGCTCGGTGCCAGCGCCATTGTTCTGCTCGTCAGCGGCATAATCAGCTTTGGTCGAAGCCTCGCCGCCGGATCATTCCCCGAGAACGCTGTTGGACTGCTCGACCGCATCCTGCTCATTCTTCTCATCGTCGAACTTCTCTACACCGTGCAGGTCTCCTTCCGGGAACACGCCCTGCTTCCGGAACCATTTCTGCTCGTCGGCCTCATCGCTGCCATTCGGCGTGTGCTCGTCCTCACCGCAGAGTTTGGCCAAAAGTCTCTACAAACAGACGCCATGTTTAGAAACTTCCTTATCGAACTTACTGTCTTAACCGGGCTGATACTAACCGTGACAATTTCACTCATGCTTTTGCGCAGGCACAATCAAGAGTTGACGGACCGCTCACGAACGCCGTGAAGATGGATTCGGTTGAATTAAGAAAACATTGACCGTACTGGCCTGTTGAACCACGGCTGATTATTTTTATGGGGTAATGTCCCCGTTTGACGGGTTGAGGCACCCAAAGCGAACTTGCCGGGCTCGTCTATAAAGGAAGCAGTTTATATGAACAATAAATCAGGCGTTGAAACCGCCGGTAACGTTTCGACTTCATTACCTCCCAAGAGTTGGATCACGTTAAAAATCAACGGCGCGGAACGACATTTGGAAATTGCACCGTGGACAATCCTGCTCGACGCCCTCCGCAACCTGCTTGACTTGACGGGGACGAAGAAAGGTTGCGACCACGGTCAATGCGGGGCTTGCACGGTGTTAATAGATGGTAAACCGATCAATTCATGCCTGACTTTGGCCATCATGCACGATGGCGCGGAAGTGACCACCATTGAAGGAATTGCCAAGGGCGATGCACTTCATCCGGTGCAGCAGGCGTTTATCGAGCACGATGCTTTTCAATGCGGATATTGCACGCCGGGGCAGATTTGTTCAGCCGTCGGTTTGTTGAATGCGGGCAAATTAAGAACGCCGGATGATATCCGCGAATTGATGAGCGGTAATATCTGCCGGTGCGGGGCCTACCCGAACATCGTCGCAGCAATTGAACAAGCCATGCAAAGCGAAGGGAGCGCCGCACAATGAATCCTTTTTCCTACACGAGATCCGGCACTTTGGAAAACGCAGTGACCGAGATTGCGAGGGACCGGAGGGCGAAGTTCATCGCGGGAGGCACCAATCTGATTGATTTGATGAAGGAAAACGTGACCCGCCCGTCGCGATTGATTGATATCAATCACCTATCGCTGAATAAAATCGAAGAGACTGATAACGGCGGCTTGCGGATTGGCGCGTTGGTGACGAACAGCGATGTCGCTTACCATCCGCAAATCACCCGGCGCTATCCCCTGCTCGCCAGCGCAATCCTGGCGGGCGCATCGCACCAACTTCGCAACATGGCGACCACGGGAGGCAATCTTTTGCAGCGAACGCGTTGTTCCTATTTCTATGATATCACGACGGCCTGCAACAAGCGCGAACCGGGCACGGGCTGTTCCGCCATCAACGGTTTTAACCGCATGCACGCGATTCTGGGCGCGAGCGAAGAATGCATCGCTACACATCCCAGCGACATGTGCGTCGCGCTGATGGTTCTTGATGCGGTCGTTCAAGTCACCAGCAACCGTGGGGCCAGAGCCATTCCCTTTGCCGAGTTTCATCGTTTGCCTGGCGACGCACCCCAGATTGACACCAATCTGCAACCTGACGAAATTATCACGTCGGTTGACCTGCCCGGGGAAGGATTTGCCGGGAATCATTCTTATTTAAAAGTGCGGGACCGTGCGTCATATGCCTTCGCGTTGGTGTCGGTTGCCGCCGCTCTTACCCTTGAAGGAGGGGTTATTAAAGAGGCACGCATCGCCCTTGGCGGCGTGGCGCACAAGCCATGGCGCAATGCGGAGGCCGAAGCATTGCTGAAGGGCAAGCCCGCCGGCCAGGACAACTTTCGAAAAGCTGCTGAAGCCCTCTTAAGCGGAGCTCGGGGGTTCGGTCACAACAATTTCAAAATCGAATTGGCGAAGCGCGCCATCCCGCGGGCATTAAAACAAGCTGCCGCAGGAACACCACAATCGCAGACAATCAAAAAAGTGCTCTAGGCACCGGGGGGGGGTAAATCATGACCACGAACTACATGGGAAAGGCGACGAGCCGCGTTGATGGGCGGGCAAAAGTAACCGGCGCAGCGAAGTACGCCGCCGAATATAACGTGCCAAACCTGGCATACGGTTATATCGTCACCAGTGCGATTGCGCGGGGACGCATCACGAAGATTGATGCCAGCGAAGCGCTGGCAGTGGAAGGCGTGCTGCAGGTATTCACCCACGAGAACCGGCATAAAATTGCGGAGGATGACCAAAGCTACGAGGACGAAGCCGCTTCGCCTGGTTCGCCCTTTCGTCCGCTTTACGACAATCAAATCAAATTCAGTGGTCAACCCGTAGCACTGGTCGTGGCCGAGGAATTTGAGATTGCACGCTACGCGGCATCGCTGGTCCATATTGAATATAAAGTGGAATCGCACGAGACGGACCTGAGTAAAGTGCGCGCCAACGGCTACGAGCCGAAAATAAAACGGATGGAGGGTTTTGAGCCGGTGAAACCACGCGGCAATGCCGAAAAAGCCTTCCAACGTGCCGTCCACCAGCACGATGCCGAGTACGACTTGCCGATCGAACATCACAACCCCATGGAACTGTTCGCCTCGACGGCAGTATGGGAAGGCAATGGCAAAATCACTATTTATGACAAAAACCAGGGAGCGCAAAACTGCCAGCGTTACATCGCCAATATCTTCGGTTTTCCCATGGACGACGTGCGTGTCATCTCTCCGTTCGTTGGCGGGGCATTTGGTTCGGGGTTGCGTCCGCAATACCAAATATTCTTGGCGGCATTGGCAGCGCGTGAACTCAAATGCTCCGTCCGGGTCTCGCTGACCCGCCAACAAATGTTCGGTCTCGGTTATCGCCCCAATACGTTACAACGGGTCGCCATCGGGGCGGCCAAAGATGGAGCCCTCGAGGCCTTCATGCATGACGCGCTCGCCAACACTTCACGGTATGAAGATTACCAGGAGATGGTTGTCAATTGGGCCGGCTCCCTATACCAGTGCGACAACATGAAGTTCTCTTACAATATTGCGCAACTGGACCTCTGCACGCCGATGGATATGCGCGCGCCGGGCGGGGCGCCGGGGATGTACGCGATTGAATGTGCCATGGACGAACTCGCCTACAAAGTCGGTTGTGATCCGCTTGAATTACGCCTGAAAAATTATTCTGAAAAGGATCAGAATGAAGGCAAACCTTTTTCGAGCAAGGAACTGCGCGCCTGTTACCGGCAAGCCGCTGAGAAATTCGGCTGGGCGAACCGCAAACCGCAACCAGGTTCGATGCGCGATGGCAGCGAATTAATCGGCTGGGGCATGGCGACCGGCATCTGGGAAGCCATGCAGCAACCGGCGAGTGCCCGGGCGGTGCTGACGAGTGACGGCAAACTCGAAGTCAGCAGCGCAACGGCGGATATCGGGACGGGCACTTACACGATCATGACCCAGATTGCCGCGGAGACGCTCGGTTTGCCCCTGCAGGACGTGACGTTCAAACTGGGCGATTCGACCCTGCCGCAATCCCCCATTGAGGGCGGTTCGTGGACGGCAGCGACCAATGGCTCAGCTGTCAAAAAAGTGTGCGATGCAGTCGGGGCCAAACTTTTTGCAATGGCGCAAAAAATGGAGGCTTCGCCCTTCGCAAATTTAAAGTTCGAGGACGTGGCTTTCAGTGAAGGGCAGATGCGATTGAAAAATGATTCGGACCGGGGCGTTGCCATTGGCGAGATAATGCGACATGGCGGAGCTACCACGCTGGCGGAAGAAGCGACAAGTTCACCCGACGAGGCCAAACAAGAGCCTTATGCGCGCTATACCCATTCGGCAATTTTTGTGGAAGTGAAAGTCGATGAGGAACTCCGCACGATTCGGGTCACGCGGATTGTAATCGCAGTGGCGGGTGGACGTATTCTCAATCCAAAGACCGCGCGCAGCCAGGTACTCGGCGCTGCGGTCGGGGCCATCGGCATGGCCCTGGAAGAAGAGAGCGTCGTTGACCAAAATCTGGGACGCATTATGACGCATAACCTGGCCGACTACCACGTTCCCGTGAATGCGGACGTGTATGACATCGATGTGATTTTCGTTGAAGAACATGACACTATCGTCAATCCGTTGGGTGTGAAGGGTCTGGGTGAGATTGGCATCGTTGGCACAGCAGCAGCGATCGCGAATGCCGTCTTCCATGCCACGGGCAAGCGTGTTCGGGACATGCCGATCACGGTCGATAAATTGTTCTAGAACCCTGGAACCATTCCGAACTTCAATGAGAGCGGCCATCTTCAGGAATCTCACCAAATGAAAGAAGCGCGAGCTATCGTGGAAGCCTACCTGCGCGCCAGACGCGACCAGGTGCAAACCGCGCTTGCGACGGTCGTGTGCGTTGAAGGCTCGGCCTACCGGCGTCCCGGCGCGCGGATGTTGATGCGAGAGGACGGAGAACCAGCGGGGAACTTGAGCGGCGGCTGCCTCCCTCGGCTCTACTGGTTGCGGGATTGCATAGCCATGTTAAAGTCCTTGCCTGATGCCATCTGTTTCATCATCGCAAACCATCGCAAGCGCCATTGAGCCGCTGCGGCAAAAGCTCCTGAACCATGGTCTATATGGGCGGTTGCAGTCCCCAACCGACCTCGTTCGCTTCATGGAACATCATGTCTATGCCGTATGGGATTTCATGTCACTGCTCAAGGAATTGCAAAGGCGCCTGACCTGCGTAGAGGTCCCATGGGTGCCTCGGGGGAATGCGGCTGTCCGTGGGCTCATTAACGAAATTGTTCTGGGGGAAGAAAGCGACCGCGCGAGCGACGGCAGCGTGTGCAGTCATTTTGAACTTTACCTGGCCGCCATGCGGGAAGCCGGGGCGGACATTAAACCTGCGGAACGCTTCATCGACCAACTTCGAAAGGGGGTGCCGGTGCCGACAGCTTTGACGACCGTGAGTGCTCCCGACTGTGCGCGACGATTTGTCGCCGCAACCTTTGAGATCCTGACCACCGGCAAGGATCATGAAGTGGCCGCTGCCTTTACTTACGGGCGAGAGGATTTGATCCCGTCCATGTTCGGTCAACTGGTGACCAATCTCGCGCAACAATTTCCCGGTCGAGTTGGCCTGCTTCGCTACTATCTTGACCGCCATATCCAACTGGACGGCGACCACCACGCCAAACTGGGCGAGCAAATGGTGGCAGACCTTTGTGGCCAGGACGAGCAACGGTGGCAGGAAGCGCGTAAAGCAGCCATTTTCGCATTGGAGCAGCGGCTGTTGTTATGGGACGGCATTGCGGCTGGCTGGTGTAATTAAAGCGATTTGCCTGACGGCCAGACGAAACCCAAAGGCGCAACGTTGGCAGCCGTTTTTGTCAGTAACTTCAATCGTGTTTCACAGGTTGAACTTCGAGACGTCCGGCCAGCAGCCGGTCAACGGACCATTTGCCACCGCCCGAAATAATCACTACGAGCGCAAGGCCGAAGGCGAGGAGGTGATACTCGAATCCTTCACCTTTTTGATTGCCGGCCCAGTTCATAAAGAATCCATGCGGGGCGTGGACCATGAGCATGGCCGCGAGCATGTTCACGGCAATGCCAAGCGCCGCAACGCGGCTGAGGAACCCGGTAATAAGTCCGAGTGATCCGGCGAATTCAGCGGCGATGGCAAGAAAAGCAAACAACGCCGGTATGTGCATTTGCCCGGTGAAGGAGTTCATCGTGGCGCTAAATCCGTAGCCGCCGAACCAGCCGAACACTTTTTGCGCGCCGTGCGGAAACATTACCAGACCGAGCGTGAGTCGCGCGATGAGCGGCGTAATGCCGTCGTTTGTTTTCAACAATGTGAGCAGTGTTTTCATAATTTCGATTCGTGTTAAGTGATTGGTTGCTTTTCAGCGCCTTATGCTTGCTACTTCCGCAACGTTTTCAACGCGCCGCCCCAGGCGATGACCTGGTCGAACATGGCATTGACCGACTTCTCTTGCCGGGACTCCGGCTTGAAGACGCTGAAGTTTTCGAAGTCGGTAAATAAGGAAAGCAAGACCTGGTTCCGCACGGTGGCCATTTGCACCTCGGCCAGCACCAGGCGTAGCTGCTCGACCGCGCGCGCCCCGCCGACGCCGCCGTAGCCGACAAAACCAGCCGCCTTGTTGTTCCACTCAGCGAACAGAAAATCAATCGCGTTCTTGAGCGCGCCAGAAATGCCGTGGTTGTACTCCGGAGTGACGAAGATATAACCATCGAAAGAGCCGATCTTGGCAGCCCATGCTTTGGTGTGAGGCTTACTGTATTGCCCCATTGAGGGCGGTGCCGGCTCGTCCAGGAGCGGCAGGTTGAAGTCTTTGATGTCCACGAGTTCGAATTCGGCGTCGGCACGCTTTTGTGCGATTTCGTTAACCCATTTGGCCACGGCTTCGCCGTTGCGGCCGGGCCGGGTACTTCCGATGATGATGGCGATTTTAAGTGCTTCCATAATTTTGATGTTGTCAGGTGAATAGCTGTTTAGTTGTTGATGACTCTTGTTTTCCATTCTCAAATTTCAGGCTGCGTAACCTCCATCGGCCAGCAGGCTCGCGCCAGTGATGAAGCTGGCTTCGGGGCTGGCGAGATACGCAACGAAGCTGGCGATCTCGTCTGGCTGGCCATAGCGCAGGAGGGCGGTGAAGGGAACTGTGTCGCAGGCAAAGTCAGTATTCGCCGGGTTCATGTCGGTATCAATCGGCCCAGGCTGGACGTTGTTAACAGTGATGCCGCGCGGGCCGAGATCGCGGGCAAGTCCCTTCGTGAAACCGGCAACCGCTCCCTTGGTGAGTGCATAGACCGAACCGCCGACAAAGGGCATGCGCTCACTATTGGTGCTGCCGATGTGGATGATGCGACCGTCTTCACGCAGATGTCGCGCGGCTTCCTGGGTCGCGACGAACAAGCCCCGCACATTCACGGCGATCAACTTCTCAAAATCCTCCAGCGAGAATTGCTCAATCGGCGCGATGGCGAGAGCGCCCGCGTTGTTCACGAGAATATCAATGCCCCCGAATGTGCCGATGGTTTTCGCCACCGCCAGCCGGACAGCCTCCGTGTCGGCGGCGTCCGCTTTGATCGCCAGCGCTTTTCCGCCCGCCGCCTTGATCGAGCGAACGACTTCATCAGCCTTCGCCGGGGATGCGCTGTAAGTTAGGGCGACCGCCGCGCCGTCGGCGGCGAGTCGTTTGGCGATTGCCGCGCCGATACCGCGTGAACCGCCGGTGACCAGCGCCACTTTGCCTGCCAGTTTCCTGGTGATGTTTGCGCGCATAATCGTTTGTTTCTGTTCAGCGTCTGTTTGCTATCTGCCCCGATGTCTTGTCCATCTGCATTATGATTTACCTCCCCGCTTTAAATTAGCCCAATACCGTATTCCTTGCGCAGCCATGCTTTTTCGGCATAATGGAACTCAGCGATGGAACTCCGGCATCTTCGATATTTTCTAGCCGTGGGTGAAGCCTTGAACTTCACCAAGGCCTCTGCGCAGCTTCGGGTCGCCCAACCCGCCTTGAGCCGCCAGGTGCAGGACCTGGAGGATGAAATCGGGGTGGACCTCCTGCGCCGCAGTCCACGCGGCGTAACGCTCACGGGCGAGGGAAAACTCTTTCTGGAAGAAGTGCGCGAGTTGTTGAAGCGCGCCGATGAATCAGTGGAAAAGGTCCGTGCGCTGGCTCGCGGCGAATATGGCGAGTTGCACGTCGGCTACGCGCCGTCTCCGACAGTGGAGATACTGCCGCCAGCGCTTACGGCGTTTCAAAAAGCGGTACCCCGCGTGAAAGTGTTGCTGCATGACCTCTCCACCGATGAGCTGCTCGCCGGCCTGCGAAACGCCACGCTGGAACTCGCAATCATGGTCCCACCCACCGGCGACCAGACCGCAGGCATCCAGTTTGAAGTTCTGCGCACCTACCCGTTGTGCGTGGCGATGACCGCTGCGCATCCCTTCGCCCGGATGAAATCCATCGCGTTGGAAAAGCTGGCTGCCGAACCGCTGGTCACTTTCCGCCGAAAAGACTACCCCGAGTCTTATCGCTTCCTCGACCGGCTCTTCGCCTCCTTCCCCACCAAACCGCGCATCGCGGTAGAATGCGACAGCGCCAGTTCGCTGATAACCGAAGTGGAAGCCGGACGCGGCCTCGCGTTGGTGACCCCGATCTTCAAACACGTGGCAGGCAAACGCCTGCTATTCCGCCCGCTCACCGGCACGACGGAAGTAGCGTCCATCGGCATCGCCCGCGCCACCAAGGGTGACGTGACGCCCGCCGGAGAAAAATTTTGCGAAATCTTGCGCGAGATTTCAGACGGGGCGTCGGGAGCCAAACCAAAGCCTGCAAGGTCTTTCTGAACGAGGTTTGTACGATGGGTTCCCTGATGTTGGTTGAGATCGGTGGCGGCTGACCATGGTTACTGAGCATGCACATGGCTTGGCGTGCTCCTCCTTACAAGACACGCAGGAAAGCGACGAGATTGGTCTTCTCTTGCTGCGTCAGGCCAATCTGCTGGATCAGATTGAAAAACTCGACCGTATCTTCGAGCGTTAACAGCCGCCCGTCATGAAGGTACGGCGGTGATTCCTTGATGCCACGAAGGGGAAAAGTCTTAAGTGGCCCCTGCGCGGTCATCATCATGCCGTTTTCCACATGTGGTTTGAAGAATCTTTCGACCGCGAGGTCATGCATCAGATTGTCCGTGTAAAAGGGCGGCACGTGGCAGGCCACGCAGTTGGCTTTGCCGAAGAAGAGATCTTCGCCGCGCGCCTCACTTTCAGTTGCCTTCGATCGATCCAGCCGTCCCAAAATATTGAGTTTTGGTGCAGGCGGAAAATCGAGTATCTCCTGCATCTCCGCCATGAAGTGTACCTGCGATCCGCGCTCCAGAACGTTCACGCCCTTCTTGGTGGCGATGACCGGATCGCCATCAAAATAGGCGGCGCGTTGTTCGAACTCAGTGAAGTCTTCGACCGTCTTAAGCGCTCTTTGCGACCCGAACAAACGTTGGATGTTGACGCCGCGCAGAGTGGTCGTCTCAATGCGGCGGCGATTGGCCTCCGGCCGGATGTCCCCCACCAGATGAAAGGCTCCCGAGGTGTGGCCATTGATATGGCAATCAAAGCAGGCGATACCCTGCATCCCGTCGGCCCTTTCCGTCTTGCGATCATCGGTGACATTGAACTGCTGCTGGGGAAACTGAGTGAGCAGCAGGCGCAGGCCCTCAAGCTGCTTGGGATTGAGAATGCCATTGAAGAGCTCGAAGAAATTCGTGAGGGTGATCAGTTGCCCTCGGGAAACATCGCCGAGGTCCTTCCTGGTCGTCAGAAACATCGCCGGGGGAAACTCCGGCAGGAACCAGTCCGGCAGGTCAAAGTCCAGGTCGAAGCGTTCCAGCCGGGGCACTGCCTTGATCTGGATTTGCGTGAAAACCATGCCGCCCACCGGGTGGTTGACATGCGGCAGGGGCAGATAAGGGAATGCCCCTTTCTCCCGGATCTCATCCGGCGACATCCGTCCAAGCTGTTCCCAGGTCACGCCGTTCTTGAGCTTCGCCGTCGGCCCCACCGGGATCGGCTTGCCGCGCGTCATGCTTACTCTCTCGTCAACGTGACGTCGCAGGTCGTAACGCTCGTCGAGCAGCTTCTGGTGATCGGCCATCACGCGCGGCTTCGCCTCCTTATCCCGCGCTCGCACCACATCGAAAGGCTCCACAACCAGCGGAAAGTAGTATGAAGAGAGGCTCCGATCCTCGGGCGTGGGCTGTTGCGGAGGCGGCTGCTGCGCGTCTGCGCGTGGGTTGACGATCAATAAGGCGGCACAGGCCGTCGTGAGCGCCAGTATGGTTAATTGCTTGATGCGTGTCGCGGTGTTCATAAGTTGCTCCAATTGCACAACTGTGAGGAAGGCGGCCGGGGGGCAGCCTGTCGGGTTTGGCAGCAAGGTTCGTACTAATTAGGACGCGAAACATTCCGCCATGGCTTGATACGACTCCCGAAACGTCCTGCCATGCTTTCAGAAACCCGGATTCATCTCAATGGGGTGGACACCTGCTTTTGCGCCCGGCGCAGTCGGCAGCGGTTTTCACCTCCGGACGGGTTCATCAAGTTGAAACCGTTTGGAAAACGTCTTGTCAAACATCCGGTCCGGGACGAAGCGCCGCAATCGGCTCAACGCAATGCCACCGCCGACTGGATAACGCGAACGGGGCGACCCAGCAGTGAGAGCACGGTAAACAACCTCGGCGACGGCGCGGGGGTCGTCTCCTTGAGCGACTTGGTGCATAATGGTATCTGTCACTCGTTGTTTTTGTTTCGCGTAAGCACCCAGAGCAATGGATGTGGTCCTGCCGCGACTTTCGATATCGGTCTTCGTGAAAGAGGGCTCGACCAGCAAAGCCCGAACCCCGAATTGCCTGATCTCGTGGTCCAGCGCTTCGGTGTAGCCCTCCAGTGCGTGCTTGCTCGCGGCATAAATGCCTCGGTAAGGCAGAGGAACGAGACCTGCCAGCGAACTCATGTTCACAATGCGACCGTAACCCTGCTGTCGCATCGTTGGAAGGACGGCCTGGATCACCCGCAGCACTCCGAAGAAATTGGTGTCAAACTGCTGCTGCGCTTCCCCGATGCTCGTTTCCTCCAACGCGCCGGCCAGCGCGTAACCGGCATTGTTTACCAATGCGTGAATCTGGCCGGCCTGCTGCAATACGGATTGCACGGCTTCCTTCACACTCGCCTCGTCCGTCACATCCATCCGCACCATCTCAACCCCGGCAATCACGCCGGCGGGACGATGGTTTCGCACCGTTCCAAAAACACGAAAACCCCGTTCGGCCAACAGTTGTGCCGTCTCCAGGCCAATGCCAGAGGAGACACCCGTTATCAACACGGTCTTCTTCTCATTCATAATTCATTTCTCCTTTATGCCGCATCCAGCATCGCGCATCTCGCCTCGGCCTCTCAGATACGAGCAATCCTTCTCAGCAAATCTTCCTTGCCAACCACTCTTCATCATAACCATAACACACGTTCAGGCCTCGAAAACTCAACCCGAATGCTGTCATTCAGAAGTACAACACGCCATGGCTCACCCAGACCTCGAATGACGTACGAACATGCTGGTCCCATTCGCGCAGCTGGTGCGCCCCATGCACGGAGAATTCCGTCCTTTCGGCGCTTCAATGGCCTCAACCGTGAAATCACCCTTGAAAGGCGAGGACTCAGAGGGAACGTTTTAGTGGGAAGGAACTTAAACAGTAAACGGAGATAGCTTTCATATGGAACATGTTTCAATTCCTGATATTCCGATCAAGGCATCACGCGTCGGCCTCGGAACCTGGGCCATGGGAGGAATTTCCTGGGGACACACTGACGACGCTGAGTCGATTCGCACCATTCATTCCGCGCTTGACCGTGGGATCAATCTCATCGATACGGCACCCGTCTATGGCGACGGCCACGCGGAAGAAGTTGTCGGCCGGGCAGTGGCTGAACGGGGTGGTCGCGAGCAGATGATCATTGCCACGAAGGTCGGCCTTGAATGGCGCGGTGACACAATATTTCGGATCGCAACGCGCGAACGGATCTTCGAAGAGATTGAGGCTTCGCTCAGACGCTTGCAGACGGATTACATCGACCTTTATCAGGTGCATTGGCCCGACCCGCTTGTCCCCATCGAAGAAACCGCTGAAGCGATGCTGGAACTCAAGCGGAAAGGGAAAATCCGCGCCATCGGGGTGTCCAATTATTCAGAGGGCGAGATGGAACGTTTTCGACGCGTCGCCCCGCTCGCTTCCGCACAGCCGCCCTATAATATATTTGAGCGCGCCGCCGAAGGCATTATTGCATGGTGCCATGAGCATGGTGTGGCCACACTTGTTTACGAGGTGCTGTGCCGGGGACTGCTCACCGGCCAGATTGATGCGGACACCCGGTTTGGAGAGGATGATTTGCGCAGGACAGATCCCAAGTTTCAACCGCCGCGTTTCGCGCAGTATCTTGCGGCGGTCGACCGGCTCAAAGAGCTCGCGCGTAACCGGTACGGCAAAAGTCTGCTCGCCCTTGCGGTGCGCTGGGCGCTCGATCAACCAGGAGTGAGTGTCGTCCTCTGG
>JAQGPC010000211.1 GCA_028293285.1 Pedosphaera sp. | reverse complement strand
CAGGATCTAAATGAGCATGAATCCATTCCAAGGTTTCCTCATGCAAAAAAATCAGCTTTAACAACCAGTATTCCGGAGAGGCTGGCGTCGCTTGACTGGAAATAATTTCCTGCTCTTCTTCCTGAACGACCGGCGATGCACCTTTTAGTCGTGACGCTTTTTTGAATTCCGCGCGAACAGCTTCCGGCGAAACCCCCAAACGCAAGGCAGTCTTCTGCGCGTACGTATCAACCAACACCACATTCCCGGTCTTATGCACTGCTTCCGCCATTGCGTGCAGCACGGCGAGCCGTCCTTTGTCGGAAGTCAGGTCGTTGGTCGCACAGAGGCGTCCGAG
This sequence comes from Pedosphaera sp., assembly GCA_028293285.1. GTDB lineage: Bacteria > Verrucomicrobiota > Verrucomicrobiia > Limisphaerales > Pedosphaeraceae > Pedosphaera. The sequence goes on along the minus strand of JAQGPC010000211.1, from coordinate 7,184 downwards.
ATAATAATCAAAAAAACCATTTGCTTGCTCGATTAGCTCCTTAAATGCCGCGCCACCCGCTTCCTTGATAAAGCTGTCCGGATCATGCGGAGCGGGGACCACCGCCACACGAACCGCCAGACCGCTGGCCAGCAAACTGTCGAGCGATCGCACGGCTGCGTTCTGTCCCGCATTATCCGAATCGAAACAAAGCACCACCTCTTCCACGTAGCGTTTTAGAATACGCGCATGATCGCCGGTCAGTGCCGTACCTTGGGGAGCAACAATGTTCTGAACTCCGGCCATGTAACAGGCAATCAAATCGAGTTGCCCCTCACAGACAATGGCCGATTGAGCATCCAGCAAAGCCCGCTTGGATTTATCGAGGCCGAAGAAAACCTTGCCCTTCGTAAAAATTAACGTTTCTGGCGAATTAACATATTTGGCTGTCTTCTGATCGCCGGAAAGCACCCGGCCACTGAAACCAATCACCCTGCCCTGCTCATCACAAATCGGAAAAATCAATCGTCCCCGGAACCGATCGTAGTAATGATCTCCTCCCTCCTTGCGTAATATCAACCCCGCCTGCTCCATCAAGGTCAGTTCATGCCCCTTGCTCTTGGCCCAATTCACCGTGTCGTCCCAAACCTCGGGTGCGTAACCCAGCCGAAACAACTTTATCGCCTCTGCTGAAACACCGCGTTGTTCCAGGTAATCCCGCGCAATCTGCCCCGCTGCATCGTTCGTCAATGCACTCTGCCAGCGTTGCGTGATCTGCTCGTGAATCTGCAGCAGCGTATCCTTGAGATGCCGGCTTTGAATTTGCCCGGGATTATTATCCATCTCCAACGGGATCTTGGCGCGGTCGGCCAATCGTCGCACGGCATCGGGAAAGGGAATGTTCTCGTATTCCTTGACGAAGGTGAAGACGTCCCCGCCTTTATGACAGCCAAAGCAATGGAATATTTGCTTCTGCGGATTGACGTTGAAACTGGGGGACTTCTCTTTATGAAAAGGGCAGAGCGCGGTAAAATTCGCGCCTGCGCGCTTCAATGGCACATACGAACCAATGACATCCACGATGTCACTGGCGGCACGCACTTGTTCAAGCGAATTGGAATCAAAAAAACCAGCCATGGGACAGAACAAACCGCTGTTTCAACACACTGACTTGTTCTATCCTGCAATGCCGTTTAAGGCAAAGGGAAATCCTTTTGCCGCTTGATCCCTTTGTTCTCCGGGGAGGTGGGAGCTATCAGCAGGAAACTGGCCTGGTCCTTTATAATCTTGCCCACCAAAGACTCTTTGAAGACACCACCCTGTACCGAGTAAAGCTCGGGAAAAAAGGTGCTGCCATAAACATCATTTTGAAACGCAACCGCCCTGTTGATCTCCTGCGGCGTATAATATCTCGCATTCAGCAGGGCTACGGCGGCCAATAATATGCAGGTAAACCGAATCGCGCCGGCAAACATTCCCAAATAATACTCGCTCCTGCCAAAGATGTTACTGCCCACCAATTTCCCGCCCATCCATTTCTTAATCAACAGAAAGATTATTTTAACCACCAGCCCTATTCCTATATACGCGGCGATATAGCAGGACAGCTTGCCGAATACACTTGAAGTCTGGGCCAGTAATTCTCCCACCGGCCGGTAAAAAAATCCGCCAGCCAGGACAATGGTGATCCATTGCAGACAAACCATCATTTCTTGCGACATTCCATGCTTGCGGCCTTTGTTGATGCCCAACAAAAGCACGACTATCACGGCAAAATCGAACCAGTTGATTGGAAGGTTTTGCGAATTCATATGCTCAATTTCTGGACACTTTTATCATCTCACCAGAAATATAAGCAAGTTATCGGCCAATCTTCTCGAAGCGGTTACTTAACAACCGATCAAGGATTATCTCGGAGCCAATAGCGGATGGCGGTTCCCTGAGAATTTTGAGGATCCAATTCCAGCGCCTTCACATAGTGAGGCCGCGCCGCTTGCGGCTGACGAAGCTGATCTGCATAGAGATTGGCCAGCATCAGGTGGGCAGCGGCCAAATGGGTTGGTGCTTCGGTGGAATTGCCTGACAGGAGCTTCTCCAACTCTTGCGCCGCATCCTGTGCGTAGCCACTCCGCTTAAGCGCCAAGGCGAAATTATAACGACCATTGAAGGAATCCGGCTTTATCGCCAAGGCATTTTCATACGACTGCAAGGAAAGCCCCATGTCCCCAAAATCATAAGCAGCAAGTCCAAGATTCGATTGCGCCTCAAAAAAGCTAGGGTCGGCCGCCGCCGCCTTGCGATATAAAGCCACGGCTTCCTGAGTCCGGTGGTCCCGCTGCGCCTGCAAAGCCTTGGCGAATAACCGCTCAGCTTCGCCCCGGTTTCCTGCTACCGGTTTGGCTGGTGATTTATAAGAATAACGCACTGGCGTTGCCACCGCGGGCACGGGAATCGGCGTTGCTTTGGGAACAACCTCTGGATTAGTGGACACTGGAGAAGTTTTGTTCGCATCAGCCGGTGTCGAAACAACAGGTTGAGACGAAGGTGTTAAAGTTGAAGAAATTTTCGGCTCATGCTTGAACAAATTCGCCGGGTTCATCTTTTGAAAGAATCCTTTTTTTGCTGACTTGGTATCAAGCGCCAATTCAGCCGGAGGTTGACTGCGAATGGGTGGTGCCACGATTGGTTCGATGGCTGAACGAGTATTCGAAGAAACATCCTGTGCCGCTTTCACCACCGGTGCCTCGGCCACTTTTACAACTTCAGGTTTGACCGTCGGCTCAGGAGCAGGAACCGGCTTTATGGGCGCGACCGCTTGCTGCCTGGGCGAATTAATCACAACTTCACTTCTGGGCACAGGGGGATTTGAAGCTGTCGCAACCCCTCGCACCGGATTGGTTACAACCGGCTTCAACACGTTGGTGACGGGATTGGCCGCTATTACCGGTGGAACCACTACTGGCCGTGCCGGTGGATTTAACTCCTGGTCCAATTGGCGCATTGTTTTATCCACGCTTTCCCAATTGGCCGGCTGCGGTTTAAGCGCGAGGTATTCCCGGTATTTTTGCAACGCCAGCGGACGATTGTTGAGATAACTCTGCGAAACTACGGCAAGGTTAAGCAAAGCCGGAGCGTAGTTTGGCTGCTGCTTCGAGGCTGCATTGAAATAAGCGGCGGCATCGTGTGGCCGCCTTCGTTGCAGCAGCGTCATGCCCAGATTGTTCAACATTTCAGGATTCTGCGGGCTTATCCGCAACGCTTCATTAAAACTCTTTTCTGCCGCTCCAAAATCTCCGGCCCGCAACTGCACCGTCCCTAATTTCAACCAGCCTTCGCCGGAATTCCCTTGATGCAGGGTAAATGCCGTAAGTTCATTTCTGGCTGGTTCCAACTTATTTTGCTCCAACAACGCACAACCCAAATTATAATGAACTATCACCAAATCGTGGTTGAACTTGAGCGCCTTCTGGTACGCCTCCACTGCATTCGCCGACTGGCCAGCTTGATGATATGCCAATCCAAGGTAATTCCACGCCTGTGCGTTGGTGGATAACAACGAAGTGGCCAATTTCAGCTTTTCAATGGCCCGTTCGTACTTCCCCTGCTCCAGCAGTTGCTTTCCGTCAAGTAATGCACGGGGGCCAGCCGGGGTACACCCTGCCAAAACTGCAACCGCAAACAGGGTCATTAGGAACGAAAGAAGGTTCCCGAATCGCTTTTTGTTGGTTAGCATTCAATGCTGGTGTTAACATTCGCGCCTTGACGTGTCAAGAAACGCACATTTAGGAAGTATTATGGCATTGCCGTTATTGCGATTAGTCGTGTTGGGCGTACTCGTGCTGGCTTCTCGGCCAACGCAGGCACAGAAGCTCTTTTCTTCGAACGAAAAGCGGGTTTCCACCGCGCGGGTGGTCATTGTCCAGGACCCCGCAGCGACGCAATCCTTGCAGCCGGTCCCAGAAATAATTCAGGGGCTCGTGGATCGCGCCATTATCAGTCTGACCGCTAAAAGCACCGCCAGCGCCGCGTGGATGAGTCTCGTTTCCACTCAAGACACCATCGGCATCAAAGTCTTTTCCACACCCGGCCCCAATAGCGGCACCCGCCTCCCCGTGGTGGTTGCCGTCGTTCAAGATTTGCTGGCTGCAGGTATTCCTCCCGGTCACATTATCGTTTGGGACCGGCGCGCCATTGATTTGCGCCTGGCTGGCTTCTTCGATTTGCAAAAGCGTTTTGGCATCCGCGTCCAGGGAAGTATGGATGAGGGTTACGACAACAAGGTATTTTATGAAACCGCGCTCTTGGGAAATCTAAGTTGGACCGATATGGAGTTCGGGAAAAAGGGCTTGGATATCGGACGCAAATCTTACGTCTCCAAATTAGTTACCAAGGAGATGACCAAAATCATCAACATCACCCCCTTGATGCACCACAATCTGGCTGGGGCTTCCGGGAACCTTTATAATCTCGCCTTCGGCAGTGTTGATAACATCGTGCGCTTTGAAACCGACGCGGAAACTCTCGCCCGGTCTCTCCCGGAAATTTATGCCCTGCCCATTCTGGGCGACCGCGTTGTTCTCAATATTGTCGATGCTCTTATCTGCCAATATGAAGGGGAACAAAAAGGCCTGCTGCATTATTCCTCGGTGCTCAATCAACTTCGCTTCAGCCGCGACCCCGTCGCGCTGGATGTCCTCTCAATCTTTGAAATTAATCGCCAGCGCCTGCTCGCTGGTGTTCCGGTTTTGAAAACCAATCTGGAATTGTACGCCAATGCCTCCCTGCTTGAAATCGGTGTCAGCGACATGCGACACATTCAGGTGGATAAATTGCCTTAAGCCAATTCGTAAATAACGAACAGCTTTGCAAGCATTGTAAAGGACTGACCTCCAATCCGCTTATTGGATTTCAATAACCCGGTAAAAAAGTTCAGAAGCCAGACCGGATGAATCTACTTTGGTTGCTGTCGAACCACTGGCGGTCACATCACCCGTCAAGTCGTTCCACGAAGCGGTAATATCGCTCTTGGTCTGCACCCGATATACCTTACCGGCAATCGCGCTCCAAGTAAGAGTCACATTACTTCCTGAAACCGCAATGCTTTCGATCACTGGACGGGAAACAACTGTGACGCTGAAGGTTTTAGCATCACTCAAAATCGGCAAGCCATTATCTGTGACCCGCACCGTGATGCTATTGGTGCTCCCCGCTTGGTTATCACCCGGAGCCCAGGTGAATGTACCGCTTGTTGCATCAATACTAGTTCCCGAAGGTGCACCGGCATCCAAACTGAATGTCAATGTGTTCGCTGGCAGATCATTGTCTGTCGCTGTATTAGTGATCGTCAATGCGCTGCCGGCGTGAACCACCCTGTCCGCGATGGCCAACAACACCGGCGCGATATTCACTTCATTTACCGTGATCGAAAAGGTCTTCGTATCGCTCAAGTTGGGCGATCCATTATCTGTTACGCGAACGGTGATATTGTAACTGCCCGGTCCCTGTGCTTCCGTCGGCAGCCAGGTGAATATTCCATTTGTCGCATTAATACCCACACCTATGGGCGCGCCAACATCCAGGCTGAAGGTCAATGCTTGCGCCGGTATATCCACGTCGGTCGCTATATTGGTCATCGTTAATAAACTTCCTTCATTGATGCTTTGATTGGAAATCGCAGCCAGGGCCGGGGCATGATTCACATCATTGATGGTAAGTAGAAATCCCTGGTTCGCAGTGTTCGTTCCATCGCTGACATGGAGACTGATGGCCGATGTGCCAAACCGGTGCGCAACCGGTGTAATGGTCACGATGCGATTAGTTCCGCTTCCGCCAAAAACGATATTGGAAACTGGTACCAGATTCGTATTGGATGAGTCAACTGAAAGCGTGAGGCTGGCTGCCGGAGTTTCCGCGTCGGATATGGTAAATGCAATTGGCCCCACCGAAGTGTCTTCATTTCCGCTTTGACCACTGATGCTCGAAATAATCGGAGGATTATTCGTCGCGGGAATGCATGAAGTGCAAACTGCATCCAGCGTGCTGATGCTCAGTGACCATCCTTGCGCCATGCTGCCCGTATCCGTACTGGCATCATCATCAACATAAAGCGACCACGTGCCATTGGCATTGATTCCATTATACGCAGCCAGTGTCGCTCCGTATGGGCTCGCAGGCGCGGGTGAGGTAAAACTAGTTGACTGTGTTCCCGACATCGGTTGGTAGGTGCCGGATACAATGGTTGCGGCCGTAAGTGGAGCGCTCGCGGCATCATCGAAAGTCAAATTTACCCCGCTGATGTCGTCACCAGAACCGACATCTGCCATTAATAAAACAGTTTGTCCGGCTGGCCCCACCAGCAACGCTTCCACATCTGATGGAAAGGTATGACCAAGACCGCGAAGGGTTACCGTCACTTTGTTCACCGTGCCCGTGACGCCTGTCACGGCAATCGTGGAAGGATAAGGTGATGCGTTCCCTTTCGTGCCGCTGCTGGGTATGGTAAGCGATGTCGTATTGGTGAAATTTTTCGTGTTGGATGTCACCGCCCCAAGATTAAAAGTTTTGGTCAAAGTTCCCAAGTTGCTGGAACCGTCCTGCAATTGGAACGTTGCGGTAATAGTTCCACCGCAGCTTCCCGTGCCGGTGAAGGTAAAGGGTTTGCTTACACTCGCGCCTCCGGCTACCAGCGCGCCATAATTTTGGGCGGCACTCGGAACAGTTACGCCGCCGGTTGCCAAAAGTGTTGCGACCAGATTGGTCGTGTTCGCCGTGCCGGTGTTCTGAAGCGAAAAGTTGACCGTCACGGATTCAGTAGGGTCAATGGCATTATTGGTCGGACTGCAAGTTTCCAAAGCAATGGTAGCCGATTCTAAAGTCACCAGCGGCGTGGGTATCCCGGGAACAATTGAAAAATTGCCGTGGGAAATATCGAAGAAAATATTGCCTGCCGCCGCCACTTTGATGCGCGCCTGGCTCGTGGTAATATTTGGCAGCACCACGGTTTCGGAACCGTCATTGGGAGTGCCACTCGCCAGAGTGATGGGAAAGGTATTGCCGCCATCAGTGGAAAGTAAAATATTTACTGTGGCCGCATTGATGGGAGAGCCGGTTGTGCCCGCCACATTCCATAGTACCGTCCGCTGCCCTGACCACGCCGCTCCCGCAGCGGGTGCGGTTATGACAAATGGCCCGGCAGCAGAACTGAT
>JAQGPC010000209.1 GCA_028293285.1 Pedosphaera sp. | reverse complement strand
CATCCTCGCGCATCAAACATAAATACGGAGCCGCAAAGGCCCACTCCTCATCACTCACATCACTCGGATAATTACCTCGTTCTATCATCCAACAGCTTACACCAACAAAGTTAAGTACACCCTCTAGCCAGGGTTTCTTACGGTCTTTACCTGTGGCATTATCCCATTTTCCGAATCATCCAATTGGATTATAATAATTGGCCAGGGTGGGTTAAAGCGATGGTGTCCATATCAGCAACCGCTCTGATAACCCTTGCGTCCTATTATCTGATTGAGAAACCCTGTCTGCGATTGAAGAAAAAGTTTCAGATGGCAGAAAGGCAGGTGACATCTGTGGCTGGGGAAGCGAAACTTTCCCCGCTCGGCTAGTGAAGACCATGAGGGGCTTTGGATTCGCATAGGTTGGATTTACTCTTTCTACTTCCCATTCGCCACCGTTTCCGGAGCGATAATTTTCAACGCGGATGACGCAGCCTTGCGAACATCTTCATCGGCGTCCTTGCTGGCGGTTTCAGACAGTGCACTGGCCACAATGTCCCGCTCCGCCTTGTCAATAGGAAACACTCCGAGCGTAAGACAGGCCACTTGCCGAAACATTGGATTCTCATGTTGTAACACATGAATCAGGACGGGTAGTGCCGCCTTGTCGTAAGATTCATTATTAACCAGCGTCAACGCGGCAAGCATCTGGACATCCGGGTCGGAATCTTTTAATGCCTCGCGCAACGCCGGGAGTGCCCCGCGCGCTTCCGGGCCAAGCGAATGCAAGTCGTTCGCGGCACGGCGACGTTCAGCCGGGTCCTGGTCTTTCAACGCTTTCATCAACTCGGTGAGCCGCTCGTTCTGCGGTTCAACCGGCGGCGTGCGTTTGGCCACAACCGCAGGCGGGGTGGGTGGGACTGTTTTAGCCGGTGCATTGCTGGAAACTTTTTTAGGCGCGACAGCGACCGAAGGTTCAACTGCGGCCATGTCGATACTCGGGCGCGAAAACTTCCACACCAAGAGCGAAATCACCAGCATGGCTACTGCGGCTCCACCGTAGGGTGCCAGCGTGATGTACAGTGGCTTGCGGTCGGCAGGCTTGGATTGGCGTGAGTGACGTTGGGCCGGTCTTTGTTGGGCGGCGGCAGAAATGAGTGAAGGTTGCCCTTTGGCAGGCTGAGCTGCGGCGGACTGTGGCTTGGCCGATTGACCGAGTGTGAGTGGATTTTTAGCCGGTTGATTAATTGCTGGCTGGCCAATAGTTGGCTGGTTGGGGACTGGCGTTGTGGCGGGCTTCGGAATTGCCGGTTCATTCGTCGGAAGTTTTGGAACTGCCACCGCTGGTTCTGTGGTAACGGCTGCTTCCGCGTGGAATTGCCCGGAGATGTCCGCGAAACGCACCCGGTCTGAGTCACGCAACTTGGCTTCCTTGATTGGCTGCCCATTGACCATGGTGCCATTGGTCGAGTTCAAATCCTTTAAAATGAATTCGCCATCCTTGCGGGTGATTTTGGCATGCAACAACGATACGGAAGTATCATCGATGACGATGGTATTTCCCTCCATCCGCCCGATGGTAATGGTGTCTCCATGTAAAATATGCGAGACAGCCGGTAAACCGGGTAGCTGAATGGTCAGCGTTGACATGGTCGTTTTCTGCTGGTTCTACCCTAACAAAGGCAAAAATGAATTCAACCATATTGCTTACCGGCTGGAAGTTACGATGGAATCGGGTGTTTTTAGCTTAAGCGTCGAATTGCGAATTTCCTTTTCCATGCCTGCCTGCCGCATTAAACAAAAGCATTCATGACCACGTTTCGGATGCTGGTAGTTGTTCTGTTTCTCACTGTTGCCGGTCTGTGCGCGGCACAGACTAAAGAAGCTCCTCAAGATCTGCGCATGCCGCCGCGTGGCATCGCGGTGTTGCCCAAAATCAAAACGGAACTGGAGAACGGGACGGCAATCTTGGGGAAAGAGATCGCTGAGTTGCAACGCTCATTGAAATCGAAACGAGAGTTACTGTCGTGCGTGCCGGATGTGCAGATTTATTACAACGCGGTTCACTACGCGTTGGAGGATGATATTTTTTATCGGACAAACGATTTTGGCATCGCCAAAAAATTATTAGGGCAGGGTATGGAACGTGCACGGCTTTTGCGAGAAGGGAAAATTCCCTGGGCCACGGCGACTGGCCTGGTTGTGCGCGGATATGTATCAAAAATTGACGGCTCGGTGCAGCCTTATGGCTTGGTCGTGCCTCCATCTTACCAAGCGGGAAGTAAGCATAAACACCGGCTTGATTTTTGGTTTCACGGCAGGGGCGACAAGTTGAGCGAACTGGCTTTTATCAATGACCGGCAGAGCAAGCCGGGAGAGTTCACGCCAACAGATGCCTTCGTGCTGCATCCTTACGGTCGCTATTGCAACGCTTACAAATTTGCCGGTGAAGTGGATGCGTTTGAGGCACTGGAAAATGTTCGAAAGCATTATCCAATTGATGAGAACCGGATTGTCGATCGTGGCTTTTCGATGGGTGGAGCAGCGACGTGGCATATGGTGGCGCATCATGCCGGATTGTGGGCAGCAGCATCGCCCGGTGCGGGTTTTGTGGAGACGGCCATTTATCAAAAGATTTTTGAGAAAGGACTCCAACCAACCTGGTTCGAACAGAAGCTTTGGCATTTGTATGATGCGACGGATTACGCGGGGAATTTGTTTAACTGTCCTGTGATTGCATACAGCGGCGAAATTGATCCACAGAAACAAGCGGCTGACTTGATGGCCAAGGCGATGACTGCGGAAGGGCTTGATTTGGTTCACATTATCGGCCCGAATACGGGCCACAAGTATGAGGCGAAGGCGAAGTTGGAAGTTGCGCGACGCGTGGACATGCTGGTCACGCAGGGACGGAATCCTATGCCAAAGCAGGTAAAATTTACCACCTGGACTCTGCGCTATAATCAGCTGGATTGGGTGACGGTGGATGGCTTGGATCAACATTGGAATCGTGCCCGCGTGAATGCCGAAATTCTCGACGACAGCAGGATAAAAGTGGATACGACGAATGTCTCTGCATTAACACTTTCCATGCCTGGCGACAGTTGCCCGTTAGAGCGGGGAGGCAAGCCCGTGGTAATGTTCGATGGACAGGAAATGAAAGGGCCATCTGTGACGCACGATGGTTCCTGGACCGCACATTTCCAAAAGCAAGAAAGCCGTTGGAAACTAGTTAAAACTATAGATGACCGGAAGTTAGCCAAGCGGCATGGATTGCAAGGGCCGATTGACGATGCGTTCATGGATGCGTTCATCATGGTGCGTCCCACCGGCGAACCGTTGAATGCGAAAGTTGGCGCATGGGCGACGAATGAGAGGGCGCATGCAGTGGAGCAATGGCGGTTGCAATTTCGCGGTGAAGCGCGCACGAAAGAGGATCGTGCGATTACGGAAGAGGATATTGCATCGAGCAATTTAATCCTTTGGGGCGACCCGCGCAGCAATCGATTGCTAGCCAAAATCATCAATCGATTGCCGATTCATTGGGATGCCAACGGCGTGCAGTTGGCAGGAAAAAGTTACTCGGCAAGCGAGTATGCGCCCGTGTTGATTTATCCGAATCCGCTGAATCCAAAACGCTATGTGGTCTTGAACACCGGATTCACCTTCAGCGAAGTGGCGCATCTGAGCAACTCTTTACAGGTGCCGAAACTTCCCGATTATGCGGTGGTAAACATTAACATTCCAATTGCCTCACGTGTTCCGCGAGGCGTAGCGGAAGCTGGATTTTTCGGGGAACGCTGGGAATTATTGGCTCCGCACAAATAGCTCTTACTTTGTGTTTGAAACCATATAGAGACCGAACCAGCGCTGGCTTTGCGTGGCTGAGCCAACTACCGCGAAGGTCGCTGGTTTGCCTGCTTCCAACAATGAATTCGCCACTTCAATCGACAGGACGCCGTTGCTGTCTTCGTTATTATTTTCCATGACGGTATACGCCATCTGCACCTTGCCATCTTTGCTCTGCCAGGTCTTGTCATTCAGTGAGACGTCAAAATCCAGCACCGTTTTTCCATTCAGTTGAAGTTGAAATTTTCCGGCGGGCCCGGACAAGTAGCCCATCGCGGCGGGCAGGCGGAACTGTGAGACACCGTCCGCTTTGAGGTCCGGTGCGAGTGGTGCGCTTTGCCACGTTACCTTGGAGTTGCCATCGGTTTGACGACAATGCTTCAACGGCAGCGTGCCCATCCAACTTGGATAGGGCAGGTCTTCCGACGCAGCCACAACTTTTGCGACACCATTAATGCCGTCCGCGACAAACTTCTTGCGAGCACTCGCGGCTTTCTCTTCGCTGGCGCTGCCGAACGGGGCGGGGCTGGTTTTTAAATAAGCAATCAGATCAGCCATGTCCTGCGGGTTCATGGCTTGTTCAAATCCTTCAGGCATCAAGGAAAGGCCCGTCGCCTTGATTTCCGTGACGTCGCTGCGGAGAATTTTTTCCTGCAATCCGCCTGCCAGCACAAGGGTAAGCGTAGTGGCAGTCTCCGCGCTAACAATGCCGCTCAGGGAACGTTCATCCTTGGTTTCAATATTGTAACTGACGAAGCGCGGTTCGACCACGGCATTAGGATCCAGAATCGCGAGAATAAAATCACCCGGAGGTTTATCGGCCAGCACGGCGAGATTAGGGCCGACCGCAAAACCCTGCCCTTTCAACGCGTGGCAGGTCATGCAGTTCTTGCTGAAGAGAGGTTTGCCCTTGGAAGGATCACCGCTGAGCGTAGTCGCGCTCTGATATTTGGCCAGCACTTCCGCGCGACTGCTGTTCGCGCCGACATTGAGCACGGCTGCGGCCTGCTTTTGGATGGCGGGATTCGAATGCTTCACCAAACGCTGGCGATTCGCTGCCGAGATTTCATTGGGTTGGATCGATCCAGCCTGTACCGCGTTGAGGAGGTCCTTGATGAATTCCTCGCGACTGAGCAGAATTTCCAGAATCGGCGCGCGTAATGCTGGGGAAAGTTGCTTCCAATCCGCCAGTAAAAGACCGGGCACCTTGTCGCTGCGATTATATTTCAAAGTTTCGAGCGCGGCTTTTTGGAGGTGCAACGTGTTCGCCGGCTTCAACAGTTCGCCGAGCAATTGCAGATCTTCGTCCTGATGCTCCGCGCCGTGCCCCAAAAGACGAATGGCAATTTCACGCGACGATTCTTTTGCTGATTTATCCGCAGCCAATTTGCGCGCGGCTTCAAACATCGGCTTGATGCGCTCGACGACGTCGCGGGTCTCCGCATTGGCACCGGTTGCGTAAGAAGCGAGCGTGAGCTTTTTCCGATCCAATGCAGCAAGGAGACTTTTCAAAACTGAGAACTGCCAATCTTCAATGTGCTGACCATCCTTCGGAACGACAGCGGCCAAGACTTTGCCCAAGGTTTCGGGATTGTCCGGTCCCACAGCAGTGGCAATGAGTTGGTCCACGGTTTCGCCACGTCCCGGAGTGCTGGGAGCAATCGCGAGGACACTCTTAAGAATTTCCGCCGGTTGCTGCACGGCGGAACTCAGGATTGCGCCGCGCATCCAACTATCGCCCATTTCTGACTGAGCCAGTTTACCTAAGGCTTGTCCGGCGCGGGGATCGTTCCATTCGCCAAGGCTGAGAATTAATTGAAAACGCACCCCTTTGTCATCCACGAGCTTCAACACCGCCTGTTGGATGGCCGGGGATTTGCTCAGTTCAGTTTCGCTCAGGCGAATGGCTTGGCGACGCACATGCACATCTTTGTCGGCAAGCGCCGATTCCAGCATCGCGGGCGTGAGCGCCTTCAAACCATCGAGCGTGCAAAGCGCCTGGATGCGAATTGCGGGGAGCTTGCCTTGCATTGCCAAGTCAGCCAGCGGCTTCACGACGGACTTATCTCCACGTTGCACCAGTTCAATTTGCGCCAGGTCGCGTTCCATACCGTTTGACGTGTTGAGAGCCGCGACGAGTTTTGCAGGGGAAAGTTTTCGCAGGTTGGGAGTGGCGCGAAGTTTTTTCCCTTTCGGATAAATCCGGTAAACGCGGCCTTTGTCGGCTCCGGCCCGAGCATCCAATTGCGCCAGTCGGTCGGCAGGAATCCAGCGAGGATGCTCGATCACGAAACGATACATATCCACCACGTAGAGCGCTCCATCGGGACCGGTGCGGGCTTGGACGGGCCGAAACCAGTTATCACGCGATGCGAGGAATTCTGAATTTTGTTCGTCCTCTGCGCGGGGTGCGCTGAAGGTCACGCCATTTTCCTTGAGCTGCATCCGATGGACAAGGTTGTGAACGGGTTCACAGAGGAAAGCATTGCCATAGAAATCATCGCCGAGAATGGTGTCGCGATAAATACCGAGTCCACAACCGGAAGTGACGCGGTTGGCGGATTGGGGATTATTAAAGCGTTCCATAAGGTGACTGATGGGATGAAGCAGGTTGGGTTCGTCACCACTCGCGGCGTAAACGCGCGGCGACGGGGCGGCGATATAGGGATTGCGGCGAACGTAATTATCGGGCAGCGGATAATGCCATACGGGGCTGCTGTTATCGCAACCGAACCAATCGCCCCAATCATTCCGCACACGGCCTTGTTGCGTGAGGCCGGAAACGGGTTCAAACACGCCGGTATCCGGATTCATGCGAAAGTCGCGTCCGCGAATATCCACTTCCTTGCCGTTGGACATGCCATGAATGACACCGCCCAGCAGACCGTTCGCGCCGTAAACCCAATTATCCAAACCGTAACTCAAGCCGTTGACTCGGGCCTGATAATTATCGGTGAAGAAACCGGTGAGCAGCTTTTTGGCAGCGGCAGCGTTGTCATATTTTTTACCGCTCTCCACAAAGAGAATATCGGGGGCAGTGCAGACAAGCGCGCCATTGCGCCACGACATCACGCCGGTCGGGAAAGGGATGTTGTCGATCACGACAGTGGCCTTGTCATACTTGCCATCGCCGTGAGAGGCTTCGAGATATTTGATGCGCCCGCCCGGTTTCCAATTGCCATCCATGCCCATGGGGTAGTCGCGCATTTCTACCACCCAGAGCTTGCCGTCCGGACCCCAATCAATTGCCACCGGGCTTTCAATCAACGGTTCTGAAGCGACGAGTTCAATTTCGAAGCCGGGCTTGGTCTGCATCGCCGCGAGCGAATCCTGCGGCGACTTGGCGGGAGGAAACTCAGCTTGATGCGCATTGTAAACGAAGCTTTTGGGGATGAATTCATGGATGGTGCTGATGATGCGGTCTTCGATGCCCGTGGCAAAGCGAGTCGGATGATCATAATACATCATTGCGCCGCCGCCTTCGTAACCGCCTTCCTTGAGAATGCGCTCGGAGGGAATGTAACCCGGAACACTGTTGGCATAGCCATTGACCCACATGCGCGCGGGATCAAACTCTTTCTTCAAGCGCAACGAATAATCAACCACCACTTCACCGGAGAGAAAAACCATCGCCAGGTCGTCGCCGAAATTCCAGGTTTGAGCGATGAAGGGAACTTGAGTTTCGAGCTTTTCGCCACGGTCGAGTCGGCTAAGGTTCTTTCGCGCAACATAACCGGTGGCATTCGTTTGTTTGGCGAGATTTTCCAGAGACTCACGAGTCGGCGGAGTGTCGAGCGGCAGTTCCAGGAGGCGCGCATGACATTCCAATTTTCCGAGTAATGGAGTAAGCGCTTGACCCAATGACTTGTTCACGGCATCGGTGATTTCCTGGCCGTGCTTTTTCGAGAGATCCAAACCCGGACGGGGACTTGGATTTGCATCCGCGCCGCAGCCGATGGCCATCAGCACGATAACGCCGGGATGATCCTTTTCGAGATATTCCATGGCATAACCAGCCCAATCCCCGCAGATCTGGGTGAAGTCGCCGCCCAGCGTGGTGCAATGACAGGCATAGTTCGCAAGGATGGCGCGAAGATTTCCCTTCTTATCGGTCACGGTAAGAAAAGGGAGGTCGTGATCCACGGGGCCACCTTTGGTGCGGCGATTGGCGGCAAAACCGGCGGTGGTCTGGCCCCACGCAAGATTTCCGGGACGACGATCCTTGAGAGCCGCCAGACAAACTTTTTCGAGGTTATCGATCAGTTCGCGAGTGTAACGATCAATATGGACCTGATCCGCTGGCGGAATATCCATGCCATATATGTTCGGAGCGGAGTCTTTCAGGAAGGGCGCAGTATGAGAATGCGAAGTGCAAAGGGCAACGCGGTCGGGATCAATGTGCGCCTTCTTTTGCAAACGTTGAACCAGTTCCTGGCGCACGGCGAGCGGCACGATGCAATTATCCAGCGTGATGAAAATGGCGGGCCCTTCCTTGTCGCTGCCGATGGCGAGTGCCTTGGCATAGATGCGCTGGACGGCATTGGTGGCTTCGGCGTTGCGACCGAGGTAGCCATTGAGACGAATCGGATAATCCGGCGTGATATCTACCTTGGCGACGCCGGTTTGTCGGAGTGCTGGCTTCGTTTCAGCAGGCGAGTTGATTACCAGCAGGCCGTAGAAGAACAGAGCTGTGCCCCAGCGAATGATACCGGATGAAATTCTCATAGTCTTTGTGGACGCCAGTTAAACTCTATAAATTCAATCGGAACGACAAGGTTTCAACGGGAGATGAAGTTGTAATCAAATTCAGAATTGCCAATTATTTTTTGACGCGCATTATGTCTCCAGTGAAATCCCATTCGTCGAGGAGCGTTTTGATGTGCCTGTTCCTAATGGCATTTTGCTTTCCCTTGATTTCTCCAGCCGCGGAAAAGACCAATGCGATTCCCCAGCCTCGGGTTTTTCTCATGGACAAGGAAGCTTTGCTGAAAGCACGCGAGCGGGTTGCGAAGAACGATCCTAAATTGAAACCTGCGTTGGAGGAATTGATTAAGAACGCCCGCAAAGCGCTCAAGCTCAAAGCGCCTTCGGTGATGGACAAGTCCCTCACGCCCGCCAGCGGTGACAAACATGATTACATGAGCTTCGGTCCCTATTGGTGGCCGAACTCTTCAGAAAAGGACCGGCCTTACATTCGGAGAGACGGCGAAGTAAATCCCACCAGCAAGGATGGCAGCACCGACCCCGTGGCGATGAAAACCATGACCAGCGCCGTGGACACGCTGGCGCTGGCTTATTACCTCACTGGTCGCAAGGAATACGCGCAAAAGGCGGCGGAACTTCTTCGCACCTGGTTTCTCGCTCCAGCCACACAGATGCATCCGCACATGCGCTTTGCCCAGGCTATTCCGGGAATTACTGAAGGTCGCGGCGCGGGAATCATCGATGCCGTGATGCTCGCGAAGATGCTTGATTCGGTTGGCTTGCTTGCCGGTTCAAGTCATTGGACCACCAAGGACCAGCGCGACCTTGAGGCATGGTTCCGGGATTTTCTGCAATGGCTGCAAAATAGCAAATCCGGCGGATTCGAATCACGGGCAAGGAACAATCACGGAAGCTGGTATGATTTCACGGTTTCATCCTGCGCGCTGTTTGTGAACCAAACGAATGCTGCCAAAGAGATAATTGAAGCCGCAAAGCATAAGCGCATTGACCGCCAGATCGAGCCGGACGGTCGGCAACCATTTGAACTGACCCGCAGCAATTCATTCCATTATAGCGTTTATAATTTGGAAGCTTTGTGGCATCTCGCCACGTTGGGCCAACACGTGCAGGTGGATTTATGGCAATACGAATCAAAAGATGGCAGGAGTTTGCGTAAGGCTCTCGATTTCCTGACGCCGTACGCTGACTCCGGCAAGAAGTGGCCTTATTCGGAAATCCGCGCGGGCGGAAAAGGTTTTCGCGGATTGCCCTACCAGAAAGCGCTGCCGTCGATGCTCAAACAGGCGGCACTAATTTATAAGGATGAGCACTATTTGGATTATCTTAGTAAGATAGAGCAGTTGGAGGAAATGGATGTGCGGGTGAGATTGCTTTATGCGGATTAAAAAATAAAATTATGATTCTCGCCTTTGCAGACGATTCTTCGGTAACTGTTTTTGATGACGTCGCGCAAGCCAATAGATATTGCGAAGGTGCAGACGTTGAAAACGGGGTTTGGACATTTACCGATGAGCGTGGATATTTTTTTAAACCAATATTCACAGAACCCAAAGAACGAAAAGTGCTATTCGGCCTGGCATCAATATCGTCAGATCCGTTCACATTAATTTTGACTGGCCAGCGCAATACCCAACTTTTGGAAGATGTTCTCGCAGGCCGTATTTCTGTGGATAACGGTCCAACGAAGATTCAAACTAACGACCAACTGAAGGATGTGTTGCGCCTTGGGTAGATATCAGCCTCAGAACTGATCTTCCTTTTCCTTGAATAGCACATTAAACGTGGTCATTGAACCGTAGCAGCGAGTGATGTATTGCTGCATCTCGACTTTCTCGCCGTCGCTGAGATTCGGATGTGCGTTAATTTTTTGTTCCAAAACACGCAACTGATTGCGAACGCCAACGATTTTATGAAAGAAGACCTCCAGCGGCACTTCCTTGGTCTGTAGTGTTGGGTCAGCAGGATGCAAAACAATTTTTCCTTTGTGCCAGCGCAGGCCAAGTTCAGAAATGTTGGTATCAGGCTGTTCGATGCCCAGGCGGTCAATGGCTGATTCAACGATACCTTCAACAAATCGTTTCAGGGGAATTTCAACCTCGCCGATTTTCACGGTAGGTTCAGGAACTGAGATTTCCGCCAACCGTGGATCAATCGTTCTGAGGACGTTTCCGAAACGAATGTCAGCGGAGTTTTCTGAGACCTTTTCAACGACACCCTCTCCGTGATTCGGATGGGTGATTTTCATTCCGACAGTCAAAATGGGCGTATTCATAAGCTGATGGAGATTTTGAACGTTCTGTGCGTGGTTGCCGAGATCATTCGGCGTTCCGTAGATTCCGAAATTGTTTTCACCGTACCCACGCCGTATTGCGGGTGCCGGACTTTCATGCCGATGCTCAAGGATTCGATCTTCATGAATTCATGTTAACCCGCCGTTTGCATTCATCAACTCTCAAGCGAACTTCCCGACAAACTCCTTTCCCTTTGGCTTTGACAAAAGTGTGTGCTGGCATTTTGCTCTCTCTTCAGACAGAGAAGAAACATATTTGCTGAAATCTCATGAAGAAATATAACGTCGGCATCATCGGTTATGGTTGGGTGGCAGGGGCACACATCGCGGCGATCAACGCCACCTCCTACGCGCAGGTCACGGGAGTTTATTCCTCACGCGAACTGGATTCGGCCAAGCTCACCGCCCAGCACGGCAGCCCGATCACCGCGTACAAGAGCCTTAAAAAGATGCTCGATAATCCCGACATCCATGTCGTGTCGGTTTGTAGCTATCCGTATGACCACGCCAAACAGGTCATTCAGGCGGCCAAGGCGGGCAAGCATTTGATTATCGAGAAGCCGCTGGCATTGAATTTAAAAGATTTGCGCGAGATGCAAAAGGCGGTGAAACAAGCCAAGGTAAAAACTTGCGTTTGTTTCGAGTGCCGCTGGTCTAGCCAATTCCTCTCCATCAAGGCGACCATTGATCGCGGATTGCTCGGCAAAGTTCATTACGGCGAAGTGGATTATTTTCACGGCATCGGGCCCTGGTATGGTCAGTTCCGCTGGAACACCAAGAAGAAGGCGGGCGGCAGCAGTTTGCTGTCAGCCGGTTGTCATGCGCTGGATGCGTTGCTCCTCTGCATGGATGGCGAAGTGGACACGGTGACCAGCTATGCAACGATTTCTAAAAATAAAGTTTTCGCGAAATACGAATATCCGACGACGAGCGTTACAATCCTGAAATTCAAGGATGGTCGCGTCGGCAAGTGTGCGTCGGTGATTGATTGTTTGCAGCCTTATTATTTCCACACGCACCTGGTTGGCAGCGAAGGAAGTTTGCTCGATAATAAATTTCATTCCACAGCATTGGGCGGTTTGAACAAGAGCAAGTGGAGCGAGCTTTCAATGAAGATGCTCGATTCCGGTGATGTCTCGGATCATCCCTATCAGACGCAATTCGAGGCGTTCTTCAAGGCTCTGGATGAGGGCAAGGAAATGCCATTGACCAGCCTGGATGAAGCCGCGAAGAGCCATGAAGTTATTTTTGCCGCCGATCGTTCCGCAAAAGAAGGCAAGCCGGTGAAGCTGTAACGGCAATGAGTTCCAAAGTTGCCATTGCGATTGCTGCGCATCCGGACGATATCGAGTTCCAGATGGCGGGGACGTTGCTGTTGTTGAAACAGGCTGGTTACGAGACGCATTACATGAATGTCTCCAGCGGCAATTGTGGCAGCGTGGAATATGACGCGAAAACCACGCGCAACATCCGCGCGGGTGAAGCGAAACAGGCGGCCAAAATTTTGGGCGCGGCGTTTCATCCGAGCCTGACGAATGATTTGGAAGTGTTTTACACGCTCGACATGTTGCGCCAATTGGCAGCGGTGATTCGGGAAGTGAAACCATCCATCGTCCTGACGCATTCGCCACAGGATTATATGGAAGATCACATGAACACCTGTCGGCTGGCAGTAACAGCAGCGTTCACGCATGGGATGCCGAATTTCAAAACGGTTCCGTCGCGAGAAATTTACAACGACGATGTGACCATTTATCATTGCATGCCACATGGGTTGCGAGATGGATTGCGCCGTCGGGTTTGGCCCGGCGCTTACGTCAATACGACCTCCGTGCAAAAGACCAAACGCGAATCATTAACTGCGCACAAGAGCCAGCAAGGCTGGTTGGATGCCAGCCAGGGAATGAATTCTTATTTGCTCGCGATGGAGGAGATGTCATTGGAACTCGGCCGGATGTCGAAGAAGTTCAAATGCGCGGAAGGCTGGCGCAGGCATTTGCATCTCGGCTTTTCGGCGCAGGAAATTGATCCGTTGGCCAAAGTCCTGGGGAAGGATTATTTAATCAACAAAAAATACGAACAGGAATTAGGAGAATAACATGCCACGCAAACTCAGCTCGATTGCCCCCGATTGGTGGGATTACACCACGCTCGACACCGACATCATCAAGGAAGTCGCGCGCCTGACGCCCGAAAAAATGCTCAAGCTTTCGCGGCCCGGGTTCAAAGTGGTCTTCTACGACACGCTCGAAGACTTTTACCTGGCGGAAGCGTTGGAATATATCAGTGCGTGGAAGCAGTCGACGCCGGACAATCCGGTGGGGATTTGCGGACCCATCGGGCCGACGGAACAGTTGCCGCTCGTGGCGAGGATTGTGAATGATTTGGGGCTGAATATTAAGTCCGGTCATTTTTGGGGCATGGACGAGTGGTATATGGATGGAAAGGAAGCGCCGGCCACTCATCCGCTCTCATTTGAAAAGGCTGATAAGGAACTTTGTTTTAATCGCATCCGCAAAGAATTGTTGATGCCGAAGGAAAATTTGCATTTTCCCAAGGCGGACACCAAGGCGTATCGCAAGAGTTGGGAAGGAGTTCGTTGCGCGGTCATGCAAGGCGGACAGGGGGACATCAAGCATTGGGCTTTCAACGATCCACCGAAGCGTGAGGGTAAGTATAAAAATAGTCCACCACCACCAGCCGAATATCGCAAGTTGACAACGCGCGTGGTGGATTTGCATCCAATTACTATTGCGCAAAATGCGCGCACTTCGGGCGGCGGCAATGTCACCCTCGTGCCTACCAAGGCAATCAGCGTGGGACCGGTGGAGACGTGGCAATCCGAGAAAGTATCGATCTGGCATGCGGGAATGCATGACAATCCCTTTGGCCAACGCCTGACAACCTTCATGATTTCCCAGAAAATTCCGGATACTTCCGTACCAATGTCGTTGCTGGCGGATCATCCGAATGTGCAGTTTAATTTCTATCGCAAGGGCATCGGCTCGTGTGATGTGGAGATGCACTGAGGGAGCATTACAAAGTTAAATTGTTAAAACGTTACACGGAATCAACCTGCTAACGGTTTTGATTTGCCTCCAAGCGCAAGGCGTATAGGTTGGTACGGAAGCGAAATGGCTACTGGCACCAAACATTGGAATCGACTCGGGTTCGAACGCGAACTCTGGCAGCAGGGGACTTCCCTCGTTGCCGGAGTGGACGAGGCGGGTTGTGGGCCATTGGCGGGGCCGGTGGTGGCGGGTGCGGTGTTGTTTCCCTCTAGTTGGCTCGAAACCGGATTGTATTCAAAGCTGCGCGGGCTGAACGATTCCAAGCAACTCACCGAGGAACAGCGGGAGAAATATTTCAACATCATCACCACCCACGCGGAGATTCGTTATGCCGTGGTGGTGATTGATGTGGAGATGATTGATCGCATCAATATTCGTCAGGCAGCGTGGCGGGGAATGAACCAGGCTTTGGACCAGTTGGACCCGAAACCGCAGCATGTGTTGGTGGATGGCTTGAAGATAAAGTGGTTGCCGTATCCGCAGACCGCGCTGGTGCAGGGCGATGGGAAAAGCTATTCCATTGCGGCGGCCAGCGTATTGGCAAAAGTGACGCGGGATCGGTTGATGCACGAATACGACAAGCAGTATCCGGGTTACGGGTTTGCTGTGCATAAGGGATATGCAACGCCACAGCATTACGCGGCCATTAAAGCGCAAGGGGCATGTCCGATTCATCGGAGAAGCTTTGCGCCATTCCGGACGGTGGAAGAAGAGTTGGAATTGTTTCCTGCTGTGACTCCGGATTTAAATTCACTTCAGTCAACACCAGAAAACGTTGCGTCTTCCCCTCAGCTTCCAGCGGGGTGATTGTGCTCAACGATCATGAAGCTTTGGGAGAAAATCAGGCAGTGGACTAAAGAAAAACCGTTGCATTTGCGTCGTGGTGAACTCGGCGAGCGTGCTGCCAAAAATCATCTCCGCAGCTTGGGGTTAAAATTTCTTACCGCCAATTATAAATCCGAACGGGGTGAAATTGATCTGATATTTCGCGATGGGGATTGTCTGGTGTTTGTAGAGGTGAAAACACGCTCGTCAGAATCATGGATACGTCCCGCAGCGGCGGTTAATGCTCGAAAGCGTCGGCTGCTTTGTCAAACGGGACTGGATTATCTCAAGCTGCTTAAAAATCCGCCGGTGAAGATTCGGTTTGATATCGTGGAGGTGTTGTTGAATGACGGCGAAGTGCGGGAAGTGAGGCATTTGCCGAATACATTCCCAATCGAGAAGCCATATCGATATGGTTGACAGGACTTCGGTGACTATTAAGGATCATCATACGATGCAAAACGGAATTTTCACCAGCTTCACGCTTGAGGGCGAACCGCAGCTGAATACGTGGCTTGAGCAAAAGGGCATCGAGTATTCCATAGGTGACCTGTATCATGATCGCATTTCGTGTCCGGAATGTGGGCCGGAATTGCTGGAGGCGTTCAAGGTTCCCTATACGTTTAACCTGCGTGTGGCCATCGCCAACGCGCTCTTTGCGCGCAAGCTGAATGCCTCACAAAAGCGGGAAGCCGTTGAAATCCTCCTGACCATCATCAATCAGAACCCGGAACGACATGCTTCTCTTTCAACGCTGATATTGAATGAGCTGGCAAACAATGTGGATGTCGGCAAGGTGCATGAGCTTGGAAAGATGCTGCTGGATGAACGATTTGGGGAGTTGCGTGCGGATTTTACTGAACCTTTGCGCAAAATCGGAAATGCCGATGCAATTAGTTACTTAAAGCAAGCGGCGAAGATTCCGTCGGCGGCACCGATGGCATTGAATGCTCTTGCGCGACTGCGTGTCGAGGGTGCAATGCAGTTGTGTGAAGAAGCTCTGAAGGATCCGAAAATGCCTTACAAGGATGTGATTAGGGAGACCTACCGGAAGTTGCAACGCAAGCAGGCCAAGAAGAGAGTGGCGGCTTCGCACATGACCAGTGAGCCGGTTCCAGAGGGATTGGAGGAGTGGAGCGCAAATCTGGATGGTTCGGACTTGGCGAAGGTGCTGCGCGGCGTGCAGAAATGTGTGGAAGGAGGTTTGGGAAAGGCGGAGATTGCGGAGATCAGGGCGGCTGCGGAAGACCTTTCGCCGGATGGTATGTCAACGGACGAGGAGCGGGAGGTTGTGAGGCTTAAATTTGATGTGAAGTTCAACGGTGGCGAAAGGGAGCTTTGGTTCGAGGTGTTCTGCGACGATGAGGACGCTTATGATTTTTACATTTATGCCACATCCAAATTGATTGAAGAGATTGAAGGAGCGTTGAAAAAGGTGTTGCCGGAATAGATTCAATTTTTGAATTTAGATTTTTGATTTTTGAATTGGGACAGGGGAAGGATGCTCTCCCGCATGCGGGACTATATTATTGCGCGCTTTCAGCGCTTCAGAATGGCGACGGTTATAGTATAGTC
This sequence comes from Pedosphaera sp., assembly GCA_028293285.1. Classification (GTDB taxonomy): domain Bacteria; phylum Verrucomicrobiota; class Verrucomicrobiia; order Limisphaerales; family Pedosphaeraceae; genus Pedosphaera. Next base: position 1,831 of record JAQGPC010000209.1, on the reverse strand, counting down.
GTATCGTGCGAATTCGCCTCGAAGTGAGTTTTCCGCAATCAAAAATCCAAAATCAAAATTCAAAAATTACAGGTGTTCTCCTGCCATAACGTCAGTGTCCTTCAAGCCAAGCGAGAACGGTTCCAGCGGCATGGAGCGATCATGGCTGAGGTATTCTTCGCAGATTTTGAAAAATTCAGCTTCGGTGGATACGCGGCGTATCTGGTGCAGGAATTGGCCGGTCGGCTCGACGCCGAGGCCGATGTAGTTCACATACTTCTTCATCTTCTGCACGTGGGCGGCTTCGCGGATTTCCGGCGGACGGACGGTTTCGTAAAGGTCGCGCAGATATTTCAACACGTCGTGGCCCTTGGGGATAAAAAGTGGTTCGCCACGGCGATGCTGTCGGATTTGATGGAAAAGCCAGGGATTGCGAATGACGCCGCGGCCGATCATCAGACCGCGTGCATGGGTAAGTTGTAAAACTTCTTCGGCTTTCTTCGCAGAATAGACATTGCCATTGGCCAACACGGGGCAGGGCACGGTTTGGGCGGCACGGGCGATGTATTCGTAATGGACTTCGGTGCGATACATTTCCTTGACGGTGCGACCATGGACTGTGAGCAGATCAATGGAATGTTTCGCGAAAATGGGGAGGAGCTCGTCGAAGACTGCAGGTGAATCGAAGCCGATGCGGGTCTTGACCGTGAACTTGATGGAGATGGCGTCGCGCAATGCGCCAAGGATGGCATCAACGCGCTTTGGTTCGCGGAGCAAACCGCCGCCGGCGCATTTGCGATAAACGATGGGCGCGGGACAGCCAAGATTTAAATCGATGGCAACGACGGGGTATTGCTGGAGTTGCTTGACGGTTCGGACGAGTGAAGGGATGTCATTGCCAATCATCTGTGCGATGGCCGGTTTGCCGGTGGGATTCTTCGTGATGGACTCGAGAATCGGTTTCTCCAAATTCGAAGTGGGATGGACGCGAAAATATTCGGTGTAATAGACATCCGCGCCGCCGTAATCCGCCATGAGCTTCCAAAACGGCAGGTCGGTGACGTCTTGCATGGGCGCAAGCGCAAGAATGGGTTCCTTGCCATCGAGCATCTGTTGGAATTGAACGGCGTGACTCATCGGTAAATCTATTTGAATTGTGGGTGCTGCTGCAATTTTTCCCACGTCGCAGGAGCGAGCGGGATTTGCCGGTAAACAGGTTCCCACATCGGTTCGGCGCTGGTGGATTTTTGGACGCGCTTGAGCCAGGTTTTGTCGAGTGGCTCGGAGAGGAGTTCGAGGGTATTGGCTGCAATGGTGGTTTCTTCTTTTTCGCCAGTGGCATGGCCGGTACCGACGTAGAATCCAGCGAGCAATAAAGAAACGCGGAGCATGGTGCTGCGGGAATAGGTTGGCAACGCGCAGGGACGCGCGGGGTCGAGAAAGCGAAACAGATTGGCAAAGAGCGGTTGCGTCCACATGGCCGGGTTCTTCGCGGGGGAAAAGGCGTCGAAGAGAATGGCGTGGGGAGCAGGGAGTGAGTGAGTGGGTGTGTGGGTAAGTGAGTCTGTGAGCAAGGACGGAAAGTCACCTAGGTGGAGTTCCCAAGTTACAGTGCGGGTGCCGTCGGTGAATGTGACGCGATTATTTTTTAGAAAATTGGCTACGGCACTTTCATAGCCGCCGAAATAGCCTAGGGCTTCGGCATGATCCAAGGCGAATTGGAGTGGAGCGAGCGTATGATCGAAACTGATGATGCGGAGTGGGCAGGTGGCGGCACGGGTGGCTTTTAAAATGGTCAGCACATTTGCGGCAGCGCCGAGGCCGACATCCCACAGGACGAATTCGCCGTCAT
>JAQGPC010000181.1 GCA_028293285.1 Pedosphaera sp. | reverse complement strand
AATACCGGTTACGGCGGGCCGGATGGATTAAAAAATTTCGTCAAAGCCGCCCACCAACGCGGCATTCGCGTTCTGCTCGACGAGGTTCACAATCATTACGGTCCCAGTGATCTCGACCTGTGGACGTTTGATAATGGAGCCAGCCCGAGCATTTACTTCTACACCGCGTCAAACATCTGCTGCACCCAATGGGGAGGTCGGCCCAACTATTCAACCGAAGGCGTGCGTTCCTTCATCATTGGAAGTTTTCGCCAATGGTTGGATGAGTATCATGTGGATGGCTTTCGTTGGGACGCGGTGGGAGCCATGAGATATTACGACCCAGGACATGTCGGCATTCCCGAGGCCGATTCGCTTATTCAATACATCAACTCCACCACCATCCATGCGGATCATCCGGGAGCCATCAGTATTGCCGAGGATGAATCGTCGGGAATGAGTTTTGACGGCGAATGGAATCGAAGTTTTGGCGATACCCTCATTGGTGAAATCGTCAAGGGAACCGATAGTTCGCGGGACATGGTGGGATTGTTCAACGCCATGAATGCGTCGGGATTTTCCCGGGTGCTGTACGATGAAACTCACGATCTGGTGGGCAACCTGAATGGTGCCGGCGCGCAACGACTGCCTTATCGCATTCAATCCGCCGATCCCACCGGTTACTTTGCGCGCAAACGATCCATGCTGGCTGCGGCCGTCGTAATGACCACGCCGGGAATGCCCATGCTATTCATGGGACAGGAGATGCTGGAGACTCAGCAGTTCGGTGACAGCAACCCGCTGCACTGGGCAAACAAGACCAACTACTCCGCCGTCGTGCAATTTTATCGTGACTTGATCCATTTGCGACGAAATCTCGACGGCGTCAGCCTTGGCCTCACCGGTCCCAATATCACGTCGCACGTAGTGGACAACACCGCCAAGCTTCTCGCCTTCCACCGCTGGGGCGCGGGACCCAATGACCAGGTGATGGTGGTTATGAATTTCTCCAACAAGACATTGACCAATTATTCGATCGGCGGATTTCCCGCGAGTGGAACGTGGTATGTCAACCTGAACTCAGATTGGACAGCGTATGGCGCTGATTTTGGCAACAAGGGAAGTTCGCTGGTTCAGGTGGCCGCGGGCAATGGGCAAGTTACCATCGGCCCTTACAGTGTGCTGGTGCTTTCGCGTCAGGCGCTGCCGCAGCTTGATTCGGACGGGGACGGTTTGCTTAATGGCTGGGAACAACTGCATTTTGGCGATCCCATCAGCGCGGTTGCCTCGGCGGATGATGATGGGGATGGGGTGGACAATCTGCACGAACAGGCGGCGGACACCGATCCCAAGTCCGCTAATTCCGTATTAAAGTTCACTGCCATCCAGACCGAAAACGGACAAGTCACCTTAACGTGGAAAGGCGGCCAGTCCGTGCGGCAGATACTCAAGCAGGCAAGTCAGTTGAGCGGACCGTGGACCGCCATTTATACTAATAACCCTCCCACCGCCATCACGAATTCTTTCACGGTTTCCATTCCGGTTTCGTCTTCTGCCATTTTTAGAATTGAACTGGCTCCGTAACCCAAACTGGTAGTTTGTGTCTGGAAGACGGTAAACAGAAGCGCCACAAAGGGCACTGAACGCGGTGATAATCCCTTTACTCGCAGTACAGACACTTGTCGCGAGCGACGGATTACAAAAGGGTCTAATGCGCTGCGAGTTTGCTGCTCTTGGTCAAAAGGAAGCTCACCAAATCGTTAAAATCGCTTGGGGAAATAATTTCCCCGAAATTGTCCGGCATCAGTGAATTGTGCGACTGCCGGCGCTCAACGATCTCCGTTTTCGGAATGGAAACTTCTTTGCCCGTGGCGTCTGCAAACACGGCCAATGCGCCGTCTTCGCGCCGAAACAACCCGCTCAGCACCGTGTCATCTTTGAGCGTGACGTTGCTGTAATAAAAGGCCGGGTCCACATTCCGGTTGGGATCGAGAATGTCTTCCATGAGGCGGTCGGCACCGCGATTGCCCACGCCATCAAGCTGCGGCCCGATGTTTCCTCCGCGACCACTGATGGAATGGCAAACGGCACAATTGCGGGTAAAGATTTTTTCGCCGTTCTGCGGGGAAGTGCGCATGGCGGTGAATGCGGAACGTCGCGCCTCAATCAACTTTTGCTTTTCGTCGCTGATGGGCGAAAGATCCTTTGTCAGTTTTTCCAAACGGGCATTTAAATCCACGGGTTTGGCGGCGGCCAACCGCTCTTTAACAGCGTTTTCCTGCAACACATGCGCGGAAATTTTGCCCCGCTCGACAGCTTGCAGCAGTTCCTCCGCACCTTCCGGATTGGCGGCCAGCGCCGACGCAATTTGCTTCTGCAGTGGATGTGAAGCCCGGGTTATTCCCGTGACCAGGACTGACCGGGAACTTTGAGAATTAATTTTTGCAAGCATTTGCGCGGTGACTTCGCGCAGTTTTGTCGGCTCCCCGGCAGTTGAAAAGATTTTGGCGATTTCCGGAACGCTGGTTTCGGGATTCAAAGCCGCCAAAGCTTTGGCCGCCGCGATGCGGGCTTCTTCGTCGGCCTTTTCATTTTCCAACAGCGCCAGCAGTTGCGGCGTAAGCTTGGTCAGGTGAAATTCGCCAGCCAGTTCGGCGGCGGCAAGCTGGCGTTTCTCGATCTGGCTCGGAATGACCGACGGCAGCGGCAAAACTTCCGGCTGAAACCGACCGACTGCGAGCCATGCGGCTACATGCCCGCCATTGCCATCCACAATTTCCAGGTAACCTTTTTTGCCAGCGACTTTGCCCAAATCCCATTTTGCGGGCCGGGCGATCTCGGCTGCCGGGGGACGGGCTTCGGCCAGAATTTTATGGTTATCGGCGGAACGCAGGCGGAAGAAGTTCTTTTTGCCCATCGGACGGTCGGGCGAGCCATCATATCCGGCGATGAAAAAAGTAAGCTGACCGGGAATGATAAACGGTTTTGAGCGCAACACCCCGGTTAGATTTTCTCCACTGACCGCAAAGCTGGAAATGAAGCGCGATTCCTTGTCGCCATCCGCCGAAGCCCGCTTTTCGACGACCCAGGGATTGGGCGTATCGCCGTTTTTAAGTGGTGTATTGCGCCAGGGGAGTAAGTCCGGGTCGAGGGGGACGATAAGCTTGCCAGCCAAATCCGCGCCCCAGTCAGTCAGGCTCGCCTCGCTTTTTACGCCGCGTTGGGCGAGACCGGCTTCGGTTGACTTTAATAGTGCAACCTGAAAGTCGAGATCGTCGGCGAAGGCTTTGCGAGTGGAACTGGCGAGTTCAGGCAGCCGCACCACCGGAGCCACGCGCGCGATGTGACGCAGGTAATCCGCGAGTTGGCGGCGATCCTCGGAGAATTTTTGGATGTGCTTGAGTAAAAACTCACCCGCCCCGGGAGTCTGGATTCCGACCGAGACATCGGCGAGCGCACGCGAATCCGCCTCGGATAAATCTGCCGCCATGACGCGCGCGAAATTATTCGAGGCAACCAGATTGTCGCGCAAAGCGATTCGGGCCACATGGAGGAGTTCCGAATCTGCTCTGGAAATGCTTTCACGTAATTTCAGCAACGGCTGGATATGGGAAAAATCGGGATGCCGGCCCAGCGCCTCGGCGGACGCGCGTTGGACATAGGCGTCGGCATCGCGTGTGCCGGTGACGGCCAGGGCGAGTGTTTTTACTCCGGGTGTTGGCATTTCCCCCACAATTCGCTGCACGTGGACGCGCACGTCGCGGCTCGCATCCTGCGCGGCGGTTGCCAGTAATGCTTCGTCGAGTGCACCGAGCCGTTGCAGGGTCCAGAGCGCATGCACTTTTTGAAACGAGACGGCTTTCTGTTGTTGAAAAATTGCCTTTAGCGGACCTACGGCTTTTTCGCCAATGCGATCAGTCAGTTCATTCATGGCCAGCATGCGGCGGATGAGGTTGGAATTCCCCAGTTCAGCGATGAGGCCGTTTACGTCATCCGGCAGCGCCAGAGGAATTAAATTGCCGGGCGAGGCCGTGGTTCCCCGGTAAACAATTCGCCAGATGCGACCGCGCTCGCGGTCGCGGCCCGGATGATCCAGTGGCACTTCATAATGGCCGATGATGCGATTATAAAAATCGGCCACGTAAATTGCACCGTCCGGTCCGAGTTGCACATCCACGGGACGAAACCAGGGGTCATCACAGATTAGAAAATCCGGTTCTTCCCTGGCGATACGCGTCGAGCCGGTTTCAGTGTAGGAATCGCGATTGATGCGGCAGGTCATCACGTTGCCAATGAAAGTGTTGTTTTGAAATGCCGCCGGGAAATTTGTGGCCGCATAGTAAACCATACCGGCGATGGCCGTTGAACCATGGCTGTGATCGCAAATGCCGGGAGCGAAGCCAAGGCCATCGTGCGGTTTGCCAAAACTCGGATAATAGCCGCCGCGCAAAAGCAGGTAAACCGGTGAACTGTGGCAATCGGATGCCCACAAATCGCCCAGGGGATCAAACATCAATCCGAAGGGATTGACCTGGCCATGGGAATATTGCTCGACATGCGCGCCATCCGGTCGGAAACGATAGGTGTTGCCGGAATTCATGGTGACATGGCTGCCGTCCTGCGCGGTGAGTGTCGAATCGTTTTTGAATCCGTGATCTGCATAGATCCAGCCATCGAAGCCGCGCCGAAAGGAGCTCGTGAGACCATGCAAATCCTTGTTGAAACCAAATTCGCCAAGGACTTTTTCCTTTTTGTCGGCTTTGCCATCGCCGTCGGTGTCTTCGAAGAAATAAATATTGGGAATACTAAATGCGAGGCAGCCGTCCTTGAACGGGTAGAGACCAATCGGGACATTCAATCCTTCGGCAAAGGTGGTGACCTTTTGCGCGCGGGCGTTCACATCAAAATTTTCAAGGACCATGATTTTGTCGCGCGCGGGCCGGTTCGTGGGCGCGGCAAAGGGGTACTCGCGTGATTGCGTCAGCCAAAGTCGTCCGCGCGCATCGAAGGCCATGTTCATCGGCTTGCCGATTTCAGGTTCACTCGCCACGAGTTGAATTTCGAAACCGGGTGGCAGATGGAAGGTTTTTTGCTCCTGCTCCGGCGTAAGCGGTTCGGTCTTGCGCACGAACTCGGCAAACGGATTTTCCGCCGCCCCGGCGGGAACTATTATCGTCATCAAAATTACCAATGGGAAACATAGAAGTAATTTCGATCGCAATTGACACAGATTCATGAGTCAAAACAAATAACTCACTCGCCCGCGGATGAACAGACCCTATTTCGGTGAGGCAGTGATATAGTGATATTTCTTGATTGCGCCACAAGTTCAAAGAATATTACCCCATGGCCCGCGACACCGCCTTTACGAGGGTATCAGGGAGTTTTTTGCTCATGATTGGTTTTGTTTGAACTGAAGGTCGCGTGAAATTGAAATTATCCCTCCAGTTCAACCGCCTAGTCTGGCATCGAATCCTGCCTCGGTTTCGCACCATTCGCTCTTTCCGTTATTATCTGGCGATTCTGCTTTTCCTGATTCTTTTTTCCGGTCGGAGTTATGCAGCAACAACGGATACCAACTGGCCGGCGGTCGTTGAAGCGATGTCCGAATCTGCTTCCTGGATTTGGGACCACCGCACCGAGGATTTTCAAACCTGCCGCTTCTGGAAAAAGTTTAAGATTCCAAATGAAGCTTCGGTGAAAAACGCCTATATCCAGATCACGGCGGACAATGGCTATCGCTTTTTCCTGGATGGCCGCGAAATTGGACAGGCGGGCGAATGGCAAAGAGTGATTGAATACGATATCTCGGCCATTCTTGAGCCGGGAACTCATGTCCTGGCGGTCGAGGCATTCAATGGCACTCTATTCGCCGGGATGATCCTGAATTTGCGCGCGGAACTGGCGAACGGGCGGATAATAAAGGTTGGCACCGATGCCACCTGGCGAATCGTGCCGAGCGACGAATCCGGCTGGGAGAAAAAAAACAACCCTGGTCCTGCGTGGCGCCGCGCCAAAGTGGTGCAACTGGCGCATTGGCGGCCGCGCATCACCACCGGCCCGATATTGCAACCGATCAAAGTCAAGTTTTGGCAGACCGGCGTATTCCAAATCGCGCTTATTTCCACCTGCACGGCGGTCGCCCTGTTTTGCCTCTATTTAATGACGCAACTGGCGGTGCAGCGAAAATCCCAGCGTCTCTTGCAATTGGAACGCCTGCGCCTGGCTCGCGATCTTCACGACGACCTCGGCGCCGCCATCACCCAAATCATCCTCTTCGGTGAAGTGACCCAGCGCGAACTGCCGGACGGGACGAACACTCGCGCCAAGCTCGATCAACTTTGCAATCGTATGCGCGGATTGGCGGGCGCGATTAATGAAGTCGTCTGGGTGGTAAATCCGCAACGCGACACGCTGGGCGATTTCTCCACTTACATTTGCAAGTATGCCGAGACATTTTTGCGGGCCGCCTCCATTCGCTGCCGATTCGATGTCGCCACGGAATTTCCCGGATGCAGCTTTGACCTGCCGGTTCGGCGAAATCTTTTTCTCGCGGTCAAGGAAGCATTGAACAACGCGGCGAAACACTCGGGAGCCACCGAAGTTATCCTGACGATTGCCTGTGCCAATCAGGTCATCCGGGTCGTAGTGGCCGATAATGGGAAGGGCTTTGACCCGCAGCGCCCGACCCCGGACCGCAACGGCCTCAAAAACATGGCGCAGCGAATGAAGGAGTTGGGGGGAAGTTGTGCTTTGGCCAGTGAGCCGGGGAAAGGCTGCCGGGTGGAATTCGTCATGCCGCTGTCGGATGCGCGCCTTGGCTCCCGCTGGTTTCGGGCTTGGAGGTCCGGCGGCAACGCGACGTTGGGCGCTCCGGAAAATCTTTCGGAAAACCAGGTTCACCCGGCTCACGGTACAATCGTATTATAATTTTCATGGTCGCAAATCATTCAAAAGCCCAACCGGCCGCCCCGTCCAAACTGCCCGTGCGGATTACGCTGGTGGAAGACCTGCCCGAAATCCGCGAGAACTGGAGCCGCCTCATCAATTCCTTTTCGGATTTCGTTTGCATCCAAACCTGCGTTTCCGCTGAGGAGGCCTTGCGGTTAATTCCCGCCAACCCGCCCGATGTGGTGCTGATGGACATTTTTTTGCCGCGCATGTCGGGCATCGAATGTGTCAAGAAATTGAAGGCGATTTTGCCCGATCTCCAAATCGTGATGCTGACTGCCGTGGATGATGATGAACTGGTGTTTATGGCCTTGGAATCGGGAGCCGACGGCTTCCTGTTAAAGCTAACCCGGCCGGACGACCTGCGGACTTCACTTTTGGACGTCATGAAAGGCGGGGTGCCGATGACGAGCCAGATCGCGCGGCGGGTCGTGGGTTTCTTTCGCCAGCGAAGCCGTTTGCAGGATGAGAGCGTGCGCTTATCGGCGCGCGAAGAGGAGGTGCTGATATTTTTGACCAAGGGATATTCGAACAAGGAAATTGCCGAACATCTTTCGCTCAGCGTGGACACGGTTTGTACCTATTTGAAGGCCGTTTATAAAAAGATGCATGTCCGGTCACGCACCGAAGCCGTCGCCCGTTATTTAAATACTCCTCGTTAAAACCCTGGCAGAACGGCTGAATTTCGCGCAGGTCATATCAACAGGTAACAGCTCGCGTATTCAGGCCAAAAGCGGCCTCTTTTGGTCTAGCCTCACCTGATTAGGGGAGTGGCCAGCAATGGCATTTTCGCTATCTTCCCTACATGTCCCACACGCATCAGCTTTATCCAGTCCCATCGATAAATCTGCGTTCCATCGGCGCAGACCGTCAGAAAGCCCGCCCGGGCATGGCGGGATTTACCTTGATCGAACTCTTGGTAGTCATTGCGATTATTGCGATTCTTGCCTCCTTGTTGTTGCCCGCATTGAGCAAGGCCAAGCAGAAGGCGCAGGCAGTGTATTGCATGAATAACCTGCGCCAGGTTCAGTTGTCCTGGCATATGTATGCCGGGGACTTTTCCGATTATATTCCGGGCAACGATTGGCAGGTGCAAGGAGCGCACGGCCCGGGGCAATGGGTAGCGGGTAAGTTGAATGCCAGTCAGGTCGGCAACACGGACAATACCAATACCATGCTTATCCTCGATCCCCAGTATGCGACCCTGGGGCCGTACGTGAATAATGCCAAGGCTTACCAGTGCGCGGCGAGCAAAGTACAGGTGCGCATCGGCAACCAGACTTTCCCCCTGGTTCGCACCATCGCGATGAGTGATTTTATGGGTTACGTCACGGTGCCGGAAGCCGGTAATACCGGGTACAAAGTTTTCCGGAAAGCCAGCGAGATCTCGGTTATATCACCCTCCATGGCATTGGTGTTTGCTGATCAGCGCGATGACAGCATTAACGACGGAGTTTTAGCGGTCGATATGGTGGGCAGCAAAATTCGCGATGTTCCGGCAGGATATCACGCGGGATCCGGGGGAGTTACCTTTGCCGATGGCCATGCCGAAATTCACCGCTGGCGCACGGCGGAAGTATTGCAACGCCAGACCATCGGAACTTCTTCAGGATTAATCACCGAAGTCCCCTGTGCCGCGAACAATGCGGACTTGCTATGGTTGCGCGAGCATTCCACTTACAAGGAACAATGATCACTTTGCACCGTTCCATGCCAATTCGATTTAAATTTGAGTCCAAATCGGCCCCAGTCCGGATTGGTCAGTTATTCTCCTTCCGTACCCATTGCTTTAATTAACATGAAAAAAATCCTCGTCTCCCTTTGGTTGTTTGCGCTGGCGGCCAGCGTATTCGCCGCCCCGGTCATCACCAGCGCCCCGCAGTCGCGCTCGTTGCGCGTGGGTGACAAGGTGACTTTCGTGGTGGGCGCCACCGGCACGACGCTGACGTATCTATGGTCGTTCAACGGGACTCCCATTCCCAGCGCCACCGCGGCGTCGTACACGCTGGCAAGCGCACAACTTGCGAACGCGGGCAACTATTCGGTGCTGATCACCGATTCGACCACTGCCACCACCAGCGCCAGCACGTCGCTCACGGTTTCGACCGCGCTGCTGCATCTTTTTCCCACCAACCTCGTGGTGTTGCGCGCCGGGGATGGCGTGGCAGCGTTGGCCACCACCGGAAATTCCCTGTTCCTGGATCAGCTCACCACGAACGGAACGTATGTCAGCACAGTGACCATTCCGGATAGCGGAACTTCGTCGCTGGTGGGTTTCAACTCCTTGAGCGATCATTACCTGAATTCAGCGGGAAACAATCGCGCGGTCCTGTTTGGTGGTTTTAATGTGACCAAGCCGTTCGGTTCCAGCCTGGGAGCCTCCACCGCCCTGGCGGCCCCGCGCGGTATCGGCACGGTGAATGGTTTGGGCTATTATTCGCTGGCCGTCTCGGACACCAGCAGCATTTACAACAGCCAGTTCATGAAAGGCGTGACCTCCACCGACGGCTTGACCCAGTTTTGGACTTCGGGCGGGTCGGGTACGGTTTATGTGGCACCGTCGCTCGGCCCCGATACTGTCATTTCCTCAGGCGGTCGCTCTTCAATCTCCATCTACAATTCCGTCCTCTACGTCCTGGTCGGGGGTAGCATCAATCAATTCGGCGGATTGCCGACCACCGCCACCACTGCCAGCCAGGTCGTGGCGACGACCGGCAACTGCAATGACTTCGCCCTGAGTCCCGATGGCTTGACCATCTATGAAGCCGACGGAAGTAACCTCAGCACTGCCGGCGGCGGCGTGCGGCGCTATGACAACAACGGCGGCACCTGGACGCTCAGTTACAACTTCACCAATATTACCGCTACTGCCACCGGCAATAACGGGCCAGACGGAATCGCGGTTGATTTCAGTGGTTTCACCGGGGGAGGAGCCACCGGGACGGGTGCAGTCATTTATGCCACTTCCAGCCAGGCTACCTTGAATAGTCTCGTTCGCATTGTGGACAACGGCTACACCACCACTCCCGCGCCGATTATTTATGCCGCTGGTGTTAACCAGGTGATTCGCGGCGTTCGTTTCGCGCCTGTGGCTGACGCGCCTTCCATCGTTACGCAACCGGCGAGCGTGACCAACGCGCCAGGTGCGACCGTGACCTTCACGGTGGCGGTGTCCGGTTCCGCGCCTTTTACCTACCAATGGAAAAAGAATGGGACGAACCTCACCAATGTCGGAAACATTTCCGGGGCCAATACCGCCACCTTGCAAGTGTCGAGCGTCGCGCTCAGTGATTCGGGAAATTATTCCGTCGTCGTGAGCAACGATCTGAATTCCGCGACCAGTGCCAATGCGGCGCTGAGTGTGGTGGTAACTCCATTGGCCATAATCCAGCAGCCGCAAAATCTGGCGACCAATTATGGCGCGACCGCAACCTTTTCCGTCGGCGTCAGCGGCAATCCTCCCTTTACCTACCAATGGTCCAAGGACGGAAGCAATCTGAGCAATGGCCCTTCGGTCTCCGGTGCCACGATTTCCGGGGCCACGTCGAGTGTCCTTTCCATTGCCGGAGTGGCACTGGGCGATGCTGGTTCCTACTCCGTGGTGGTTACTGGCAGCGGCACCAACTCGACCAGTTCCAATGCGACTTTGACCGTGGCTGATCCTTACATTGTCACTCAGCCCGTGAGCCGCACCAATGCGACTGGCGGGACGGCCATCTTTACGGTGGCCGCCGGCGGCACGCCGCCGCTCAATTATACCTGGTACAAAAACGGCACCGCCTCCATCTTTGACGACGGTCGCATCTCCGGTGTGGATACCGCCACGCTGACCATTCCCGCGCTCACCACCGCCGATGCCGGAGTTTACACAGCTCACATTACCGGCGGCTCGGGAATTACGAACAGCGTGGATGTGACGTTGACGGTGATCGTTTCGGCAGCCATCACCTCCGGTCCGGAATCGCGAAGCGTGCGGGTTGGCGACAAGGTTATTTTTGCCGTGGGCGCCACCGGCACTGGCATCGCTTATCAATGGTCTTTTAATAGCAGCCCGATTTCCGGCGCGACGGCAAACAGTTATTCGATATTGAGCGCGCAGCTTACCAACGCGGGAAATTACTCGGTGCAGGTCAGTAATTTCGGCGGCTCGACCAATGCCAGTGCGACGCTGACGGTTTCGGCGGGGTTGCTACATCTGGCTCCCACCAACCTAGTCATCTTGCGCGCCGGTGATGGCGTGGCGGCGCTGGCCAACACGGGCAACTCCTTGTTCCTCGACCAGATCACAACGAATGGAGCCTACGTCAGCACCATCACCATCCCCGATAGTGGCAGCACAGCCTTGATTGGAAACAACGCCTTGACGGACCATTACCTGGGTTCGACAACCAACCGGCGCGCCGTCGTCTTTGGTGGGTTTAATACCACGAAGCCGTTTGGCTCAGCCCTGGGGTCTTCGACGGCGGCGGCGGTCCCGCGCGGGATCGGCACGGTGAATGGCCTGGGCTATTATTCCCTGGCCGTTTCCGACACGAACAGTCTTTACAATGGTCAGTTTCTCAAGGGAGCGGCTTCCACCGATGGTTTGACGCAATTTTGGACGGTGGGAGGTGCGGGGGTTACTTACACGCCACCCCTGCCAGATTCGGATGTCCGCGTCACCACCAGTGGGGGGCGGTTTGCGGTGGGCATTTATAATAACGACCTCTACGCCTGTCTGAATGGCGGACTATTTCACTTCAACGGACTGCCGACCGTTGCCACCGCGGCAACGCAGCTTTTTGCCACCACCAACCCCGACGATTTTGTGGTCAGCCCGGACGGCAACACCATCTATCTGACCGATGGCAGCAATTTGGCCACCGGCGGCGGAGTGCAGCGCTGGGATTTCGATGCCGGCACCACAAATTGGGTCCGCAGCTACATACTGAATGACATGCCCGGAGGCACTTCGGGGAATAACGGGCCTTATGGTGTGGCGGTCGATTTCAGCAATTTCACCGGGGGCGGTGCGGCTGGAACCGGCGCGATCGTTTTTGCCATGACCGGGGTTGCCGCACAGAACAGTGTGGTCCGCATTAACGATGTGGTCGCTGGCTCCTCCAGTTCCGTCATTTACACCGTAGGTGCCATTGAGGTTATCCGCGGGATTCGTTTTGCGCCGGTTGCCGACCCGGTTTCCATTGCCACACAGCCCCAGAGCCAGTCGGCGGCATCGGGAGCCAGCGTGACCTTCTCCGTGGTCGCCTCTGGGAGCGCTCCCTTCAGTTATCAATGGCTGAAAGGCGCAAGCCCGGTTATCGGCGCGACGAACTCCACCCTCACGCTCACCAATCTGCAAGCGACCGACGCGGGCAGTTACTCCGTGACGGTCACCAACGACATTTCTGCGACCAACAGCACGGCAGTGGCCCTGACGGTAACCGGTCAAACGCCGCGGCCAGTCATCAGTTCCGTTGTCAAAAACGGTTCCATCGTGACCGTCACCTGGACGAACGTGGTGAACGGCGCGACTTACCGGTTGCAATCCAATACGAGTCTCGGGAACACCAACTGGCTGGACATCGCCCCGGATGTCACTGCCACCAATGCCACAGCTTCAAAGAACGATACCGCCTCCGGTTCACAGAAATTCTATCGAGTCGTGGTACCTTGATGGGATGAACGGCGAGATAGGGTAAAGGGCCAAAAGTTCAACTGATTAAATTTGTAATGCTTTTGAAGCAGCATGCGAATGCCAAGCTTTATCATTGGGAGACAGATATTGAAGGTTGGAAGCTGGCAGGCACAAATTGTGTCAAAAATATGCTGAATTTCACCTTGGCCGTGGACTACAACGATCAGGAAACAGCGGCTCCTCCTTGCGGAGTCTAGTCCGCCAGTCGCTGCGCTGGTTTGCTTTAAGGATGAAAAGCTGGATTGTTAGCCGGTTGCCTGCATGGTAAGATGGTCTATGAGTAAGGCGTTCACCCGCGAGTCAGATGATGTTCCGGATTTGCCAATTGTATCCCGGAGTCCGTCGCCTTTGCCGCCGGGGGCAAAGAATTATCTTACGTCCGCAGGCGCGCAACAGTTGCGGGATGAATTGGATCGTCTCGTTCAGGTTGAGCGTCCGCAGGCTGTGTCTTTGCCGGAGAGTGAAAGAAGACGTCACCTTCAAATATTGGATCAGCGAATCAGCTATCTGGAGCAGAGTCTGCAATCCGCTGTGATAGTCCAACCGCCACCCGAACCCTGGGACCAAGTTCGCTTCGGCGCAACGGTGACTGTGCGCGATAATAATGGTATTGAATCAAAATATCGCATCGTAGGGGTGGATGAAACGGACATTGACCGCGACTGGGTAAGCTGGTGTTCACCGATTGCCAAGGCGCTGCTTAATGCCCGGCTGGGACAGCGCGTGCGGTTTCGTGTTCCCGCGGGTGAACAACAATTGGAGGTTGCAGGGATTGCCTACGAGTAAGAATTGGACAAGAAGAACTTCAGTTCAGGTAGTTTCGGGATTCTGCAAAATGAGCGGGGAGGTGCGCGGCCACATCAAATCGGGATTTTGCTTTCCGACCAATCAAAGTAGCGATCACGGTTGTAGAAGCGCTGGCGACAGACGTATTTGAATCATCGGCCATGCCGGTGCCATCAATAATGCTTTTATAATAATTGTCTTCGGGACAATAAAGGACAACTTGAAAGCGGCAGCAGGTGTTTTCCTTGGCAAAATTATACGCGGGTACGAGGGCGAGAAAGTCCTTGGCATCGTGTGCCGTCGGTACCCACCGGCCATTGGATGAAAGGTATTTTCTGGTTTCCTGGTCACGAATGATGACTTTCATGGAATGGAATGACGCTTATTTCATGCCAAGTAATCGTCATAATAAAGCAGGCGTTTTTCCTAGGAAAAATTGGTTTGTCCGCAAATTGTTGCAGTCAAATAGGAAGACACACCTGTCCCAAATGTATTACCTATAAAGGAAAGGCCAGCCTCACGAGAGGCTGGCCCAAACCTACATTAACCAACACTCAGCATAGACGCTGAATCTGCGGGAATGGTTACGCACTATTGCCACGCATGGGGCTAATACCCAGCAGTCGGAATACTTAAGCCACGGTAGATTTGCGCTTTATTTGTAAAGGTAATGGCCGCTTGAACACGATGGGGTATTAAGGGATAATTACGCCGTCTTTTTGAAATGAATTATATTAGACTACTCAAGCAACTCGGCGTTGTGACCTCGTCCCGTGGGCGTCGGCTGATGGTTATTTTGCTTCTGCTCTTGTTGACAGTGGGGTGCGATCAAACGTCGAAGCACTTTGCACGGGTTCAATTAAGCCAGTCGGGATCGGTCACAACGCCGGGCGGATTTCTGGAATTTTCGCTTGCGGAAAATCCCGGGGCTTTCCTCAGTCTGGGAGCTTCACTGCCTGGGTCGTTAAGGATTTTTCTGCTTACCTTGGGCGTTGGCCTGGGGCTCTCCATTTTATTCGTGCAACTTACGCTTAGCTCCCGATTCGCCAGCCTCACCTTTTTTGGGCTTGCCTTGATTGGAGCCGGGGGGATGAGCAACCTGCTGGATCGAATTGTGCGCCACGGTCTGGTCACGGATTTCGCCATTGTCAGAATCGGACCATTTCACACGGGGATATTCAATTGGGCGGATCTGGTGGTCATGGTTGGCATTACGGTAGTGCTTGCCTCCTTGTGTTTGCGATCAGAGAAATCAGGTGTCTAATTCATCTTATAAACTTCGGAGCTCAGCCTTTACTTTAATTGAGCTATTGGTGGTGATTGCCATTATTGAAATTTTGGCAGGACTATTGTTGCCAACGTTGGCGAAGTCAAAGGCCAAGGCGGAAGCTGCCAGTTGTAACAATAATATCAAGCAGTTATCGCTGGCGTGGTTTTTATATGCGGACGAGAATGCTGGTTTTCTCGTGAATAATCACGGCAAACCTGAAACGCTTGCCCATCGTGAAACCTGGGCCAATAACGTGCAGGATTGGGGCACCGCCGATGACAACACGAACCTTACTTTTCTCACCGAAACCAAATTTTCTCCTTATGACAATAAGTCCGCCAAGATTTACAAATGCCCATCGGATCGGGAACCGGCGGAGAACGGGGAACGCATCCGCAGCGTGGCGATGAATGCCATGGTGGGAGATCCCGGTGAATTGACGAACCACTTCAACCCGCTTTATGAACAGTATTTTAAAATGACTGAAATTCGGGATCCCTCCAGCACCTTTGTTTTTCTGGATGAACATCCGGATACGATCAATGACGGCTTCTTTGTGAATTGGTTGGAAGATTACAAGTGGGACAACCTGCCGGGTTCCTATCACAATGGCGGAGTTAATTTATCTTTTGCCGATGGTCATGCGGAGTTGCATCGCTGGGTTGTTCCGGACACGTTGCGTCCAGCAAGGAAAGGCGCAGTAGGTGGAATTATTCCTGCCAAGCCGACAACGGATTTCGAGTGGTTGAAGCAGAGGACGAGTGTGAAGAAGTCATAAGGAATTTCTACAGCTTAACTTTTGTTGCGACAGGTGTGCTGGTTGAAACTTGGGTCAGGGAATCTTATATTAAGCTTGTAATTTGCAGGAGCTGGTTTAACAACAGAACATCATGAAATTGCCTGGAGTTGTATTGATTTTTAGTTTGGCATTAGCCTTGGCGCCGGCATCAGCCTGGGCCAAGGGAAGTCATACGCACAGCTCGAGCCATTCTCATTCTCATCCCAGTCACCCCTCGCATACCAAGCCCTCCCATTCGCACGGGAGTTCAAGTCATTCACAGCCTTCACGAACCAAGCCGTCGCATTCGCAAGGCAGCCACAGTGTAAGTCATACCTCGGCATCGCATAGCAGGTCTTATGCTCGTTCACAGGGAGCTCGCAAGCGTCTTCATAATAACCCGGAAGAGTCCACTGGGACAAATGCTCCGGTGGTTGAGCCGGTGAAATAGAGACGGGTTTTTGCCTTTTCCACCGTCAGTTAAATCCGAAAACTTCACTCGCACTACTCAGAATGCGAGGCAACCTAATATAGGTGGAAGGGCCTGCTTATTTCGTATTAAGGTGGTGCCGTTCAGCCAAGGGAACCTATGACCAGCCTTAAAAAAACTTTGAAAAAATACCTGCCGCGATGCTTGATTGCATTCAGCTTCGCTTTATCCACCCAGCGCAATCTGGAAGTGATAGTCGGGCTGTGGGTCAGAGCCTCGTTACCCCGGCTGCTACGCGTGAAAGTGGAGGCGGTGTGGTGCGGGTTTGTGTCTGCCGATGTATAGCGTTGAAGCGCCGTGAACGGCGCGCACCTTGGCGGAAGGGGCGGGATGGCAAGCGACGCAAATAAAGGTTGGGAGCGATTGGCCGACAGGAATGTCGGTCCCGCATGCGGGAGCGGACTGGAAAGTCCGCGCTACGGGAGAGGTTCGCGCCAGGGAGGGATGATGGCCAAGCCTCGTTAACTCGACTGCTACCCGTGAAGGTGGGGCAGAGACGGGCGGGTTTGTGTCCAGCGAAGGAATAGCGTCGATGCGCTGTGATGGTTTTTTAATTATTAACCGGTAATCGGAAGGGGAAAAGTCAGTGGTACCCACGCCCTCATCCCGGCCTTCTCCCCCGCAGAGAAGGGGAACCGTCTGGCGCAGTTGAAGTAAGAACGGTCTGGTTTGCAATCTGCCGACTGTCCGCGTGATTACCGAATTAAAGTTTCAAACGCCATAACGGCGCGCGCCTTCCGCAGATTCAGCTAATTGCGCTGATTTTACTGCACCAATATTACCCGGTAAAATCGGTATCCGGCCAGGCCCGAGGCGTCTGTTTTGTTCGCGAGCGTGCCAGTGGCAGTGACATCGTCCGCTAAATCATTCCAAGGGCTGGTCAGGGTGTTTTTGTATTGGACTCGATATACCTTGCCCGGAATGGCATTCCACTCAAGGAATACATTGGCGCCGGTCACCGAGATGGCACTGACCGTTGGTCGCGCAACGACTATGATGTGGAATGTTTTAACATCCGTTAAATTGGGGGTTCCATTGTCGGTCACTTTGACGGTGACATGATTTGTGCCTATTTGGGCTTCCGTTGACGTCCAGGTGAAAAGGCCATTGGTAGTAATGCTCGCTCCGGTTGGCGCGCCGGGCTGCAGGTTGAAAGTAAGATGATTGGTGGGAACATCTGTGTCGGTGGCGATGGCCGTAAAACTTAAAGTGGCTCCTGCATGAATGGTTTGATTGGGAATCGCCGTGAGAACTGGCGCGCTGTTCACGTCATTTACAGTGACGCTGAATGTTTTGCTGTCACTTAGGTGCGGGGTGCCATTGTCCGTGACTCGCACGGTGATAGAATAGTTTCCCGGCCCCTGGGTTTCAGTTGGGGTCCAGCTAAAAACGCCTGTGGTTGCATCTATGCTCGCGCCGACGGGGGCTCCGCCGTTGAGACTGAAGGTCAGTTCTTCGTCTGGAAAGTCGGGATCGCTGGCAGAATTTGTAATAATGAGCGTTGTTAATTCGTTGATGGTTTGGTTGGAAACAGGTGCCAGCATGGGCGCGTGGTTATCATCGTTTAGGATAGTGCCAACCGCGCTGTTAGTGGTCACGGCAAAGCCCATGGGGACGGACAGGGTGATAAAAAATGTTTCGTCAGGTTCGTTGTAAGAATCGCCGATGACTTCAATGGAAATAGTCTTGTTGGTTTCACCGGGAAGAAAAGCCAGTGTTCCATTGGTGGGTGTGTAATCCTCGGTGCCAATGGCAGTGCCATCCAACGTGGTAAAATCAACGGAAATGGTATCGCTGCCAGGCTCGGATAGCGTGACCTGGAACAAAGCGTTGGTAGTTCCGGAGTTTCCTTCAACCAGACTGACGTCATTGATGGAAATGGTAGGGAGTGTGCTGAATTGCCAGATTGGCCCCGGTGTCTGAAAATATCGTCTTGCGACAACCTGCCAATGGTAAGTTGTCAAGGACGTCACTCCGGAAAGCAGCCATGAAGTATTCGTGGTGCTGCCAATCAAGTCACCTGGTCCGGGAATGGCATTGGTTCCGAAATAAACGTCATAGGTTGTTACCGGCGGATTTGCCGCCCGCAAACTTATTTCGTCCAGATGGACATCCAGAAAATCCAGACTGGCATCAACGATAAAGGCCAAGCGGATAGTTTGACCGCGATAATTTGAAAGGTCGAAATTTCGCTGGGTCCAATCCGCAAGCAGCGGGTCATCAGGTCGGGTTGAAAATACTACAGCCAAGGTGAGGTTATTGGTATTTCTGACTTCGACGCGAAATTGTTGATTGGTGTCGAAAGAGGTGTTGAAATTTCTTATGCGATCGACCCAGCTTAAAGTCAAAGTGGTCGCATTCGTGGGCAGGATCAAATCCTGATACATCACGGAAAAATCTGGCGTGGACTGGGCAGCAACCAGTGCGCTGAAATTGCCGGCAAAGGGCAGGGTGGCTGCATCCGGACTGGCAGGATCAACCGTTCCATCATTAAGAAAATTTCCGTTGGAACCAGGAGAAAAGCTCCAACCCGCCAGATTGCCAGATTCAAACCCGCCGTTCGCGATGTATTCCACGCCTTCACCAAGCCCAGGACTCCACGACAAACGAACCGGCATCGGGTTATTCGTGGATAGATGGGGAGGCAGCAGGTTGATGGGAGCAGGGGGAGTCTGGTTATCAATGATATTGATGGCGCTTTGACCGCTGGCAAAAGCTGGAGCGCTGGCGGTGACAATGACAGATTGCACGCCATCAGGTTGATTGTCGTCAACTGGAGTGATGTTGAAGGACGCGGTGGTTTGTCCAGCCAGAATGGTGACCGTAGGTGGCACGACCAGTTCAGTGGCATCAGTCGTCAGCGAAACAACCAGATTGCTCGTCAAGGTTCCCGAAATCGCGACGCTGGCCGCATTGGTCAGGGTGCCGCTGCTTTCGTGTGCCTGGGCAGGCAAATGGACGACGAGATTGGTGGATTCGTTGTCGTGAACCAAAACATTGGCAATGCCATCAGTCCAATTCATGACGTGTGCAGTGATAATGATGTTTCGATCACGGTTGATTTTAGTGTCATCAATAATACTGGCATCAAAATTGGCCGAGGTTTGTCCTGCTAAAATTGTTACTGAGGCTGGTACTTGGATACTGTTCGTATCACCCGAAACAAGACTCACTTGAATATCGGCGGATGGAGCCGCGCTAGAGTATATAGTTCCCTGGAGTGGTGTATTTCCTTCGGTTCCACTGGCAGGCAGGCTGATCGTTAAAATTGCCGTTTCATTATCAAAAATTGAAATGGAGTTGGTGCTCCCTAGGTAGCCAGGAGCAGACGCGGTAACGGTTATGATTTTAGTTCCATCCAAGAGAGCGTTATTCACAACCACTGGACTGAAGCTCGCATTAGTTTGACCGGCAAGAATTGTGACGCTAGCAGGGACAGTTAATTTCGAAGTGTCGCTGGAAGCCAGTGCTATGGTAAGGTCCGAGGTGGGCGGGTGAGCAACCGTAAGATGACCTTGGCCGGATAGTGAGCCATTACCTTCTGTCGCAGAAGATGGAATCGACATGGAAATTTGGCTGATACCTAAAAAATCAATATCATCAATGTTCCATCCCGAATATGCGAACGCTCCCGCATTTACCTGATAACCCCAGCGGACGTAAATGGCCGGCTGATTATCGGCATAGGCAGAGATGTCGTATTGAAATGTATTCCAGGAAGAATCAGCTATTTCACCACTTGGGTTATCAAAGATCGTTGTCCAAGCGATCCCGTTGGTTGACATTTCGACAGTAGCAGAGGCATACGGCGGATAATCAGAATTGAGCCAGCGTTTAAATTGCAAGGCGACGTTTCGACCACCGCTGAAATTTAACGGGCCAGTGGTAAGGTAATAAGGGCCTCCGGCTGCAAGCGAGTAATCGCCGTTTAAATTTACCCCAAAGACATTAGTGCCGGTCGCACCCGCACCGGGATCGGGGTTCCCATGGGAAGCACCGCCCTGGCCTTCAGGACTACCGAAACTCCACTCTCCCTCGCGCGACCAGCCGGGGTCGGTATTCAAAGAGAACGAATATAAACGCGGTGGAGAAATGCTCAGAGTGATATTGCGCGTCAGATTGGAACCGGTGGACACATTGGTAAAATTCAACGTTCCCGTATAAGTTCCCACCGCCAAGGTCGCGGCGGCGGCGTTAAGGGAAACCGTTATATTTGTAGAGTCACCGACAGCGTTCAATACACCGCCCACAGCGGACATACTCACCCAGGAGACGGATGCAGTCCCGGACCAACTGATTGCATTCGTTCCCGAATTGATGAGAGTATATACTTGTGCTGACGGGGTAAATGGTCCGGTGATGGCACCGGTGGAACTGAAATCCGCAGGAGGCGTAACCACCAAGTCGTCTGGAACAACATACGACTCCACCACCCCGGTGGTAGTGGAACTGGACGGGCAAGTTGCATAATAACCCATGCCGCGCTTTGCGAACGCAGTCCAGAGTTCGTGATAATTCACTCCTCCGCTATCCACCAGATCCGCCTGAATGACCGCATCCCTTGCCTGGATAAAATTGGGATTTGCGGGGGTCAAATTCATTGCATCCGTAACGAGCTGTAAAACGAGGTGATTGCCGACCGTAAAACCATATTTGTTAATTAAATTGGCCCTGACGTCCCACAATGCCGCGCACCAGATTTCGCCCACGTTATGAATTTCCGCAGGCGAATTTCCAATGACGGGGTTGCGTGGCACCCCGGAATGGGAACTTGCCTGACCGGGATCAATGTCTTTTAGCGTCCCCGGGCATTTGGCCATGTCAGTGCTGTAGGGATAACGCCTGATTCCATAATAATAATTTTCTCCCAATCCGCCGAAGAGTTGATAACTGGCGTAAGACCCTTCGGGATAGTTGGCATTCACATCATCACCGGGCTTGCTCAAGAGCGCCAGACTGTAAAAATCCGACCAACCTTCGCCCAATCCACGTGATACGAGCGCACTGATGCCGACCCCGCCACCGACGCGCCGCCCGCTGAGTCCATGGGCGTATTCATGCAGGATAACCTGCGTATCGAAATCCCCATCGCGGTTTGGGGTTGGTCCGTTAAAGAGGTACATCTGCATGCGGCCGGACAAACCATCAGGTGGTGTGGAAAAATTTGCGTTGTTAAAACCGCTGCCATCCTGCGCATCGGCTTCGACAGGATCACTGTCAACTCCACCCCGGCCAAAATTGTCCACCTGAAAATTTCCTGCTGCTTCCGTAAAACCAAACTCATAAAGCTTATCGTGCATCCAATTGTTCCAGTAAAACAGATTAACGACACAGGCGTCGGCATAGGTATCAGTGTCTTGAGAGAAATCTAATGGAAAATCAAATATGCGAAAGGGAGCGCCGCGAGGACGCTGGCCGTCGGGGAGATTATCCGCATTGCGATCCAGATGCGCGTCCGCGTTATTGCCGGTCGTTTCATTATCGCCATCATTGATCCAGCCGTTAGGAGAGGCGGTGGTGTTGAAAGCATTGGTGACGACCAAGACGCGGGATACGAGTGGTGGTTGATTGGTTAAAGGAGTGGCATGTCCCGGCGAGAATGGGGTTGGGCTATCGGTGGTAAATACGCGATAGGAAGCGTCGCTTATGTTCTCGGTGAGATCATGGCGCAGGAGGGCTTCACCGGTCTGTGCGTCAATAAGAATCAGGAACATTTCTCCGCGCGCGCGGCTCATTAGCACGACTTGGTGGCAAAGTCGCATTGAAGTCCGGTTCATCGGCAGCCATACGAGATGCACATCGGCAGATCCTTTCAATGCCTTCGCTTTGAAGGTTTGGTGCTGAGTGGAATCTTTGGGCGAGCCATCCCCTGGAGTCAGGTCGGGTTCAGTCAAAAAATCGCCGATATTTGCCGCCGCCTTGACGACTCCTTGAAGGGCGGAAACTGTTGGTTTGGCTTGAAGCGCTGCACGGTTGGGATTGCCGGTGTCAGCGGCCTTGTCTGGAGCCGGAAGAAGATGGCTGGAGATGCTCACCAACTCGCCACTTTTGGTGAGATGTGCAATGAGATGGGCTTCAAAAACCGGAATATTGTCAACCTGCTGTTGCCATATGATGGTACGCATTCCGTTATGCGGAGTGACAAATTCGCGGTGAATGCGGGTGGTATTTAATATTTCGGGACCATGACCAAAGAGAGCGCTGTGTTCCGCGAGGAATGCCTTGGGAATACGGTAAGGATCGCTTTTGGAATAACGAGATAAAGTATTGGGAGGAACGCCGCGGCCAGTCCCTTCTGGTCCGGTTAAAAAACCGCGCTTGGAACTGATTAGTTTTGGCGTGCCAATAGTTTCATCGAAGTCAACCTGAACGTCTGGAAGGTCGGTTTTCAATTGAGTCAGCGCAGCGGCATTATTCGTTGAAGGCAGGGCGGCTTTCCTGCTTAAGCCGCCACGCTTATCGAAATTCGGGAGATCTGAATGGATTGAAGGAAGAGCGCCGAATGCAGTAATGAGCCCGAAGGTGAAAGACACCCCGGCAAGCAAGATTCGGCGAATATTTTTTGCCTTACCCTTCATTTTTACTACGAGCTACAACTCTGCGTCGACAAATTTAAGCGGTATATATACTTGTACTCCAAGGTCTTGAGGATGTAAAACTGTTCATCCTCACTTATGCCATATTGGCACCGGCTACTCGTCCATAAAACACTACGGGTAGAGCCCTCTTTGGCACGACCGATACGAGAAATAAAACTCGGAATACTGATTTAATGGCTTGCTCCAATGAAAGGCTAGTTTCACCTAAAAGTCAAACCTGAACAATATGTTTACAGAGATGTTACAAAGAGGTTTTGAGAGATAAACAGCAACTTATTCCTTAAAAATGCTTTAAATGGGCGCATCCATGAAATGCTTGGCACAAGAGATTGAGTGCCCTAAGTTCTCCTAAATCGAAGCTAGTATAAATATAAGTCCGGTTTGGAACGTCAAAGCCGGTGTAATTCGGAAAATAAACCATCATACCAGAATGTTGTTGCGACTTTTTTTACTCGGTTTACTGACGGTGACCTCTGCCTTATATGCACAAAACGGCGACAGGGCAGGGGAAGTGCAGAAACAACCCAGCTTTCAGGTTCCGCCGGCACCCGTGTTGAAACCGGAGGAAGCGTTGAAGTCTTTCAAGTTGGCACCCGGTTTTCGCATCGAACTGGTGGCGAGCGAACCGCTGGTACACGATCCGGTGGCGATTGCATTTGATCCGGAGGGCAGGATTTGGGTGGTCGAAATGCGGGGCTACATGCCCAATGTGGATGGCAGCGGAGAGGGGGAAAAGGGCAGGATTTCAATTTTGGAAGATACGGATGGCGATGGGAAGATGGATAAGAGCACCGTCTTCCTGGATGATCTTTTTTTACCTCGTGCCATTGCTTTGGTGCGTGGCGGAGTGCTGGTGGCAGACCCGCCCAAGCTTTGGTTTTGTCGCGACACCAATGGCGACGGCAAAGCGGATGAAAAGATCGAGGTGGCCAAAGATTACGGCAATCGCAACAGTCCGGAGCACACTGCGAACGGACTGTTGTGGGCGATGGATAATTGGATTTACAGCGCGGATTTCACCGCCAGATTCCGCAGTCTTGAAGAAGAGTGGAAACGCGGGCCAACTTCCTTCCGCGGGCAATGGGGGATTTCGCAGGATGATTTTGGAAGATTATTTTTTAACTCCAACGAAGATCAACTCAGGTGCGATCTCGTTCCCTCAGCTTATCTGGTGCGCAACCCAAATTATCGCACTCCAATGGGAATTAATTTTCAGGTCATCAAGGAACAATCCGTCTGGCCGGTTCGAGTCAATCCCGGCGTCAATCGCGGTTATCGCCCGGGTCAATTGAGAACCAATGGAACGCTGGCGACTTTCACGGCGGCTTGTGCACCGCTGATTTATCGCGGAGACAATTTTCCGGCTGAATTTCGTGGCAACGCTTTTATTTGTGAACCATCGGGTAATCTGGTTCATCGTGATATCCTCGAAGAAAAGGATGGGGTCATTACGGCCAAGCGCGCTTATGAAAATTCCGAATTCCTCGCTTCCACCGATGAGCGATTCCGTCCGGTGAACGCTAATGTCGGGCCTGACGGCGCGCTTTATGTGGTGGATATGTACCGAGGGGTTTTGCAGCACCGGATTTTTGTGACGAGCTATTTGCGCGAGCAAATTCTTTCTCGCGGTTTGGAAAAGCCAGTTAATATGGGGCGCATTTATCGGGTCGTCCATGAATCAACACCGCTCGCTCCCAAGCCGCATTTTTCGAAGGCCACTTTTGCTGACTTGGTCAAATATCTCTCGCACCCGAATGGCTGGTATCGGGATACGGCCCAACGCCTCCTGGTTGAACGAAGCGATGCATCCGTTGCGCCCACGCTTAAAAGGATCGCAGTTACAGATACCAATCAAGTCACTCGCATTCATGCACTCTGGACCTTGGAGGGAATGGGCCAACTGGATAAACAAACATTGTCGAGCACACTTACCTGTCCATATCCCAAGGTGCGAGCCACAGCCATCCGTTTGATGGAACCGATGCTTAAGACAACTGATAAAGCAGAAGTGCTTTCTCAACTCACTGCAATGATTTCAAGCGATCAAAGTCCGGACGTTCAGTTGCAATTGGCATTTACTTTGGGTGAAGTGCCCGATCCTGTGGCAGAAAAGGGGATGCTTCAAATTGCCAAACAGTCTTCCGCCAATCCGCTGGTGCGGGATGCTTTGCTGAGCGGACTCGTGGTGCATGAACTTGAGTTTCTCGAAAAAATACTTGCTGACAAAACATGGCAGGAAAAGAAAGCTGGACGCGAAGTATTGTTGCGCAGCCTGGCGCAATGCATTTTTACAGAAAGAAAAACCAAACGCATTGAGCGTTTATTGGATGTCATCGCCAAGCAAGATGGGCCCGTGGCATGGCGCCAAATGGCGCTTTTGGATGGAATGACCACGACTGCACCTGTAAAGGGCAAGGCGAAGACAGCGGTGAAGGTGAAGCTCATTAAGTTTGCCGCGGAACCAGCAGGTTTGTTGGCGTTAAAGAGAAGCACGGACAAAGCAATTCAAGAGAAGGTGGAAAAGATTTCCAGCATCATTACCTGGCCCGGACAGCCCGGATACGAACCTGATGCGCCGGTGGTTCCGCTGAATGCCGCCCAACAAGTCCTCTTCGATAATGGCAAAACATTGTTTGAATCGACCTGCGCCCAGTGCCATCAGCCCCATGGTCTTGGCCAGGAAGGTTTGGCTCCGCCATTGGTGGATTCTGAATGGGTGCTGGGTTCGGAGCATCGTTTGACGCGGATTGCACTGCAAGGAGTGCATGGCAAACTGAATGTCAAAGGCCGGGTTTATGAAATGGACATGCCGGCATTTGGCAGCGCATTTACTGATGAACAGGTCGCCGCCATTTTGACGTACGTCCGCCGGTCATGGGACCATGGTGGCAATCCCGTTGACGCGGAAACGGTGAAAAAAGTTCGGGCGGATACTGCGAAACACGAAGATGCCTGGAGCGAGGCGGAGTTGTTGAAGGTTCCGTAATTCAGGAGACAGTCCAAGCATTGTAAACTTCGCGGCAATGAACCGGCGCAGGCATGCAACATGCCTTGACAAGTGCCGGGTATTTCTCCAATTTGCGGCCAGTTAATTGGCAGATTGCGTCGCTGAATATTCAACACCTGCCGTACCAAGGTATAAACCAAACTATGGAAGAACAGCCGCCACTTACATCGCACGAGGCCCCGCCGCAATCCAGTTCACTCATTACGCGCCTGACAAACATCTTTGTGGCTCCGGCTGAAGTCTTCGACGAGGTAAAAGCCACGCCGCCCAAACATAGCAACTGGATTGTTCCGCTGATCCTCTCCATATCGATAGGAATAATTTATACGCTAGTGGTTTTTTCGCAGCCGGGAGTGATTCAGAAAATAAAGGACGCTGAGGACAAGAAAATTCAGCAAAGGGTCGAGCAAGGAAAAATGAAAAAACAGGACGCGGATAATGCCCAAGCGATGATTGAAAAAATCATGACTCCGACGGTATTCAAACTGATCGGCATCGGCGGGGCGGTGTTTGGCAGCTCAGCATTACTATTTTTGATCGCTGCAATTATTTGGTTGCTGGGCAGGTTTTTATTCAAAGGGGAGGTAACCTATTTACAGGCTCTCCAAGTCAACGGCCTTTCCAGTATGATCAGTGTACTTGGCGCTATCGTTGCAATGTTGTTGGTGGTGATTTATGGGAACGTGTCCATGACACCTGGGCCGGCCCTGTTAATCCGGAATTTTGATCCAGCCAACAAAATGCACCTGCTGCTTTCCGGGCTGAATGTTTTTTCACTCTGGTATGTCGCAGTACTGAGTCTGGGCTTGGCCCGATTGAGCGGAGCGCCCTTTTGGAAGGCGGCGGCATGGATATTTGGAATCTGGGGCTTTTTTACTTTAGGGCCGGCACTGGCGTTTGGCGGGAGATAAACTGAATTCCAGCAGTTTAATTAAATTTAAACTCAAACAGCATCTGATAGTCTAAGGACGTAAATGGCAAATCCTAAATCTAAAAAGCGGAAGAAGTTGATAATACTTTCGCTCATTTTCCTGGTGGTAATCGCGCTGGGAGTAGCCGCTTTTTTTACAAAGAAAGAGGCGATCATCACTGTGCAGAAGGAAAAAATTGCGCGTCGCAGCCTGACGGAATTGGTGGTGGCCAATGGCAAGATTCAACCGGTGGTGCAGGTGAAGATCAGCCCGGAGGTCAGTGGTGAGATTACTGATTTGCCAGTCAAGGAAGGGCAATGCGTGAAGAAGGGAGACCTGCTGGTCAAAATCAAACCGGATAATTATATCGCCAGCAGAAATTCTTCCGAAGCCAATTTTAAATACTCGCTCGCCAGCAGCAATACGGCCTGGGCGAACCTGGAAAAGGCTGAATTGGAATTTAAACGGAACGATCAACTTTTTAAAACCAAGCTGATTTCGGATTCGGCATTTCTGGAAGCGAAAACACTTCACGATGTAGCGAAAGCCAATCTTGCCGGTTCTGCCCAACAAGTGGAGATGGCGCATGCGGCGTTGCAAAAGGCGGAGGATGATCTTTCCAAGACGACGATCTACTCGCCGTTGACGGGGACGATCACCAAGCTGAATTCGCAATTAGGTGAGCGGGTGGTCGGGACGGCGATGATGGCGGGAACAGAGATCATGACTGTCTCGGATTTGAATGAAATGGAGACGCGCGTGGATATTGGAGAGATCGACGTGATTTTGATTAGTGTTGGCCAGACGGCGCGGTTGGAAGTGGATTCATTCAAGAACCGGAAGTTCAAGGGCACGGTTACGGAGATTGCCAATTCCTCCAATAATTCCAGCACTGGCAATACCAGCAGCGCTTCGCAGGATGCCACCAAGTTCCAGGTCAAGATTCGCATCGCTGAAAAGGAATCGTTCCGGCCGGGCATGTCGGTGACGGCGGAGATTGAAACCCGTTATCGCACAAACGTATTGACGGTGCCGATTCAAAGTGTCACCACGCGTTTGCCGAAGGAAACTTCCACGCAGGGTAAAACGAATGTTGTTCAATTGGCTGGACCGACGCCATCGAGCGGCACAGATACAAATGAAGTGAAGTCAGCAGACAAGAAGAAGCCGGGTGAACCGGCCAAACCAATTGAAGTGGTTTTCCTGGTTGATGGAGAGCGGACGAAAATGGTGCCGGTCAAGCGCGGCATCAGTGATGATAATTACACCGAAATCACTGAGGGGCTCGAAGAGGGGAAGGAAGTTATCTCCGGTGGATATAAAGCCATTAATCGTGAGTTGGAGGACGGAAAAAAGATTATCGTGGGTAGTCACGTCGCGGGATCGGACAAAGACGATAAGAAGTAACCTGTGAGCTTGATTCGCCTCCAAAATATTTCGCGTCGTTACCAGATGGGGACGGAAACCATCCATGCGCTGCGCGATGTTTCGTTGGAAATCCAACGCGGCGAGTATGCGGCCATCATGGGGCCTTCCGGTTCCGGTAAATCGACGCTGATGAATTTACTCGGTTGTCTGGATACACCAACTTCCGGACTTTATGAACTCAACGGGACGAATGTCAGTGAAATGGATGACAACCAATTGGCGGAGATTCGTAATCGAGAAATCGGGTTCGTTTTCCAAACATTTAATCTGCTGCCGCGTTCGAATGCGTTGCGTAATGTTGAATTGCCGCTGATTTATTCAGGCATGGATGCAGATGAGCGGAAACAAGTAGCGCTCGAAGCGCTTACCAGCGTGGGGTTGGGTGATCGCATTCATCATAAGCCGAATGAGATGTCCGGCGGGCAACGTCAACGTGTGGCGATTGCGCGGGCACTGGTGAACAGCCCGTCCATCATTCTCGCAGATGAACCGACGGGTAATCTCGATTCCAAAACAGGCGAGGAGATCATGGCCTTGTTGGAAGCGTTGTCGCGCAAGGGGAATACAATCTTTGTCGTGACTCACGAAGAAGATGTGGCCAAACATGCGCGGCGGATTATTCGCATTCGTGATGGACTCATTGCCAGTGATGAGCCGGTGAGCAAGGCATGAACTTCTTCATCGAGTTGAAGGAGGGGTTAAGCATTGCCTGGGATGCCATCCGCGCCAACAAGATGCGCTCGATCCTCACGACGCTCGGCATCATCATTGGCATCGTCACAGTCACACTGATGGGCTCGGCGATTAATGGCATGGACCAGGCCTTCCATAAAAGCATTTCAATGATGGGCGCGGACATGCTCTACGTAAACCGGTTCGCGTGGCTCGCACATTCGGAAGCAGAATGGCGAAAAGGGCAAAAGCGCCGCGAGATTACGCTGAACCAGGCCAAGCGAGTGGAAAAGGAAATGACTCTGGCACGGGCGGTCGCGCCGTTGGTAGGAATGAACCAGACGGTGAAGTACAAGGAAAAGAGCGCGAGCGGCGTTACCATTCTGGGTTCGACTGAACAATTTTTAACGACCAGCAGTTTTACAGTTGGCCAAGGACGGTTCATGACGCAGGCGGAAGCGGATGGTGGGCGACCGGTATGCATCATTGGACTGGATGTGGCGACCAATCTGTTTGCAAATGAATCGCCGCTCGGCAAGCAGATCAAGGTTGGCCCGCGCTCGCTGGAGATCATCGGGGTGTTGGACAAGCAGGGAAGTTTCCTGGGGCTCAAAAGCCTGGACAATCAAGTGATCATTCCCATCCAGCAGTTGTTGATTGGGTACTGGCGCAATCCGGATTTTCAAATTCAGGTGAAA
Source organism: Pedosphaera sp. (assembly GCA_028293285.1). Taxonomy (GTDB): domain Bacteria; phylum Verrucomicrobiota; class Verrucomicrobiia; order Limisphaerales; family Pedosphaeraceae; genus Pedosphaera. The sequence goes on along the minus strand of JAQGPC010000181.1, from coordinate 4,663 downwards.
GCTCTTCGCCTCGATCAGTTGGAGGAAACCAAGGAGGAATTGCGCGGGGTGATGCGCAAAATCCGGAGGCTGGCACCGGGCGATGAAGATGATTTTGCCATCAACCAACAGGAGCAATTTCTTACCATGTATAACAAGGTCGCGGGAACGATTGCCGCCGTGGGATTGCTGATCACCGGGCTTTCGCTATTCGTGGGGGGCATCGGCATCATGAATATCATGTTCGTTTCCGTGGCGGAACGGACGCGGGAAATTGGCGTGCGCAAAGCCATCGGAGCTAAACGAAGAACCATCCTCATGCAATTTTTGATTGAAGCGGCGACCATTTGTTTGCTGGGGGGATTGGTGGGATTGGCGATCACTTATGTATGCACGCTGGTGCTGGCGGTGTGGCTGCCGGTAAGCATGTCACTGTCCGTAATGGGGCTGGCGATTTTGGTGTCGTTATTAACGGGATTAATTTCCGGTTTTCTTCCTGCGTGGCGTGCGGCACGGATGGATCCGGTGGAAGCTTTGCGTAACGAATAAACGCGATGAACCCACAAACCAAACCATCGCGCTTCCGTTTCTGGAGCATCTTGCTCGCCGAGTCGGCGGAAAGTTTGCGCATGGCCATGAGTTCGCTGGCAGCGCACAAGTTGCGTTCCGCACTGACGTTATTGGGCATACTGGTGGGAGTATTTTCCATCATCGTGGTCATGACCACGATGCGCGCGATGCAGTCGCACATTGAAAGCGAGATGGGCCAATTGGGCGGCCAGACTTTTATCGTCCAGAACCGGCCTGCAATCTTTTTCGGCGGCCGTGAGGGATATGAAAAATTCTGGCGGCGCAAAGACATAACCTTGCAACAGGGACTTCAGGTAAAGAATCGCGCGACGCTGGCGCGTTATGTTGGCCTGGAATTCCAATTTCCTTCTGGAGAAATGCGTTCGCGTTTTGCCAACGCACCGCCGAACGTTGCTCTCTTCGGAGAAACGCCCGGCAGTTTTCCGGCGCAAAACTGGATTTTGCAAGATGGACGTATTTTGCAGGACGCCGACGTTGAAGGCGCGCATGACGTTTGCGTATTAGGCGGGAGCCTCGCCAAGGATCTATTCCCGGTCGGTTCGCCGATCAATGAACGGATTAAATTTAACGGAATCAATTATACCGTCGTGGGCGTGTTGGAACCCAAAGGAGGGATGTCGGGCGGCAACCAGGATAACTTTGCCATCATTCCGCTCACGACCGGATTGAATCGTTACGCTGCCCGCTATCAAACCCTCAGCATCCTGGTGCAAGCGCCCGACGCGACCAGTTATGACGACACTGTCGAACAAGTGCGGGGCATTTTGCGCACCATTCGTAAAGTCGAACCGGGCAAGGAAGATGATTTTGAAATTTTTTCCAATGATTCCATCCTCGCGCAGATCAATACATTTACTTTTGCTGTGCGGATGGGAGTGAGTGCCATCAGTTCCATTGCGTTGATTGCCGCCGGCATTGGCATCATGAACATCATGCTCGTCTCGGTGACTGAACGGACGCGCGAGATTGGCATTCGCCGCGCCATCGGAGCCAAGAAGCGGAACATCATGACGCAATTTATCATGGAAGCCATTGTGCTCTGCGAAGTCGGCGGGGTGATTGGCATCCTGCTCGGGATTGCAGGAGGGAATGCCGCCGCCTATGCTCTCAATTTATCGCCGGTCATCCCTTTCGACTGGGCGGTGATTGGCCTCGTTATTTGCTCAATAGTGGGAATTGTTTTTGGAACTTATCCCGCCTACAAAGCTGCGAACTTGGATCCGATTGATTCATTGCGGTACGAGTAACCGTTTGCTCATTCAAAACCGGGCGGCGGGCCGAGAAGATCCATTTCGTGGGCGTCGAACAACCGATGCAACGACTTTACCTGTTCCTCGGTGTAAGTCTTGTCGACCAACTGCTCCACCGTTATCAGGTCTTTAAAGGGCTTGCCTATCTCGCGAAAGAACTCCTCCATCTTGCCTGCGGGTTGGTACACATTAATGATTTTGCCTGGCTTGCCGTCCACGCATCCCCACACGTGGGCCACCTTGCAATCGGTTGAGAATTTCTCCCTCGGAAACATCGCTTCGCAATTCAAATGTGGCCGTGGCGCTCATAATAACTGATGGATGAAAGCGGAGTCCCGCAGCCGGACAACACAAGATAACCCGCGACTTCCCGGCAAACCAAAACGGCTCGCTCGCGTTGGCTCTGGCGACTGGTTAAACATCGTCTTCAATCGTAAACAGCCTCCTTTAATAGGATTGGCAGCAAAGCAATGAGCGCTGAAAGAATGCTTACGAGAATTCCGATCCAGCCGATCCAGCGCTGTCGCTGAATGAACACAACAACTGAAAAGCAAGGTAACAGAAAGCTCAGAAACAATGGGAACGGCCAAAGAGTTTCTACGATGCTTTGCCGTGTCGGACCGGTCAAAGCTGTTCGCGCGAAAACATGAAATAACAAGAGAAGAGATTCGCAAGAAGAAAGCAGCGCACGCACGTCAACTCCCACTTTCTTTGTGTCTTTGATATCGGCATAAAATTCATGCGAGACTCAAGGATACCTAACAGTTACTATCCAGCCTGTGGTTCGGGTATTGAAACATCGGGCGCCTCAAAGTCGGTGGTTGGAGGTTGCCGCATGGGATTCGGTTCGTCCAGCAGGATTCCTTTGGTTGTCTAAAAAGTAACCACATACCAGCAAATCATTGATTTTACGATTGCAGCAAACTCATTTGTCGAGCTTTGGCCAGAACATTGATTGCTTTGCGGTGCCAACGCTTGGAATGATATCCATAAGGAGCGCAACATCCTTTTCGGATACAATCCCGAGCAGATCGCCCGTTGCGGAAAGCCACAAGGTATAACGTTGAGATTTAACGCCTGGCCCCCAATTGCTGTTCAAGTCTTTTAAACCAGAGAATGGGCCGTGGAGAATCAGCTTGCCGTCGGAGAGCGCGAAAGCGGTGTCGCGTTGTAGGGTGGCGGAATCAATCTGGCGGCTTTGTTCATCGAATAGGCGCACTTGCATCGAGTTTCCGTCCGTCGCAACCCGCAACTCGACCTGTTTGCCAAATCCGCCCTGAGAATGGCTCCTGCCGGTCAGGTAGTCGAAAAGCTCATAGCCCGTATTTTTTGCTTCCCCAGTGACAGCATCAAGGCTGTGGTTAAGATACACTCCCTCAAACTGTCGAATATTCCTTGCGGATGCGGGTTTGGGCCATGAACTGTGCGGTTGCTGGCGCTGGACGCTGACGCAACCCGCCATGAACAGCAAAGAAATGATGCCCGCGAGACAAAGCAAAAGAGGCGGCAATTTCGTTTCGGAAGGCGTGCGGAATCGCCTAACAATCACCATACAATCTGGGGTTCGGGTATTGAAACATTTGGCGCCTCAAAGGCAATAGCTGGAGATTGCCGCATGGTAATTTTTTCGTCCAGTGGGATTTTGGGAAGAAAGGTGGCAAGCCTGCCGCGTTGTTGCAAATGCAGCCGGGCGAGGGGGAGCAATTGGCCGACGGGAATGTCGGTCCCGTCCCGCGTGCGGGAGGAGCAGATTGGAAAATCTGCGCTATGGGGAAGGGTGGGGTGGCGGTGGGCAAGTTTGCAGTTTATGGTTGGAATAGCGAAGGCCAAGCTGAAGCTTGAACTCCGAACGGGGCGAGGTCAGCCGCGCTGTCATCAGCGCAGCCACGCGAGGGTTGAGCTGAAAAAGGGGGGTTACGATTTTATATTTTTCACAAAAACTGTTGACGAGAGTATAACATGTGTTATTGTGCGTTTATGAACCAGATGGTTCAGGCGGCCCGGAACAGGCCGGTGTTCTTTTTAGAGCTGTAACAGCTTTGCGGTTCCGGGTTACCCCGGGACTGCAAAGGCCTGCTTTTATCCACCACCATTCCCAACCAACCACTCACTTCAATCGAAAGGAAACCACTCTCTTTATGGCACGACGCACTGGCTTGATTGCCCGCTTACCCAGAGAGCTGCGGGAAGATCTCAATCTGGAACTGGAAAATGGCCTGCCTTACAGCGAAATCTGCCTCTGGCTGGCGGAGGAAGGGTATCCGGGTTCAACAAGGGGCATATCTCCAGTTGGTACAAGGGCGGCTACCAGGATTGGCTGAGAGACATCCAGCGCCTGGAGGAGTTGAATGAACGGATGGATTATGTGCGCCGCTTTAACTTTGAACTGGATGGGGACACGTTTCAGGAGGCCAGTCTGAAAGTGGCGGCCATTCAGTGCTTTGAGGTGCTCAACAAGTTGGATGTGAATGCCTTGCAGGAGAAACTGGCGGAAAAGCCGGAGATGTATCTACGGCTGATCAATTCCTTGTGCCGGTTGACCAAGAGTAGAAGGGAGTTTCTGGCCTACCAGCAGGAGAAGAAGCAAAGTGAACAGCCTAGTGCGTTTGAGTTGTTCAAGGCATTGTTGCGGAGTCGGAAGAAGGCGGAAGCAGAGGATGGAGGATTGAAGATGGAGGATAGCGGGGAAAGCCAAATGCAGTCGAGGGACGAGGGTCCAGAGTCGAGAGCCAGCGGGTCGGAGGACGGCGGGCAGAAGTCGGAGGTCAGCGGAGACAAGGGAATAGACACGGGAGGTGCAAGCAAGGGTGAGCTAGTACGAGCTGGTACGAGTGGGTGTGAGT
>JAQGPC010000180.1 GCA_028293285.1 Pedosphaera sp. | reverse complement strand
CCGGCGTCACCAACATGACCTTTTATCTCGTCAACCCAAAGAGCGACTCCAAAAAGATCGATCTCCAAAAAAACAACGGATGTGCCTATCTCGCCCCCATCCAAACCATACCCATTCGGCCGGGAACCGTCATTGATTACGACGTCTATCTCCGCCTTGGCCCCGTCCAGGAAATCCGCAACGCCTTCTATCAACTGCACCAGCAATTAATGCTGACCAGGCGCCCCCGTCCTCATTAATGGTTAAAATTCAGCGTTGAGACTGCAACCCGCATTTGCAAGGATGCAGTTCCGCGATTTGCGAAAGTGCCTTAATCTATAATCACCATGCAAAAATTTGAGCGCATTGACCGACAGGAGATGATGGAACTCTGCGAACGTCTGTACTCGAAAACGCTTGAGGAGATCACAACTGTTCTCGGCCCACCCAGCCGGGAATTTGGACCTTCCCAGTCGCAAACCGATGCAAAATCCATCAAGCGCGGCTACGAATTCACCGGTGTCGGAAAAACGGTTTACCAAGTCACCGCAACTGAAATGGAAGACGGAACCATTCAGCTCAATTTCAAAGGCAAACCTCTGGCTGATAATTAGGCTGTAAGGGGTGAAATGAGCGATACAAACGTATTAAGTTATTTCACCTCCGCTGGCACCTAATCGAAACTAACGCGAAATCATTTCGTCGCCAAGTGGATGCTTGATCCGTTTGCCGCATCCAATGTGGGCAGAATCTACATTAAGCACAGCAACTTCATGAACCTGATAAACTATTATAAGCCCAATGAACTATTATGAACCACTTAAAATCCCCTCACCCAATTTAAATAAAATCAACATAGAGAAACGAAACTACCCGCATTGAAATCGCACAATGCGGGTAGTTTAAAAATTTTTATTTCACAAGTCCAGAAAAATCATGGGAAGCAGCAAATCTATCTGCATTTACTTGGATTTTTTATTCCAACAAGTTCGTTGAATGGTTCTCCGCGTCAAAAACTGAAATTGACTTGTCGGCAGTGAGGGTTTACGGCATTCATATTTGCGAATCATTACGGTCGTGTCGCCAGCGGTTTCAGCGGGCAACGGGCGGAGCTGGCGTCGGACATGGAGATTGCGGTTCGTTGAACAATTGAAATTAAAATTTTAAGCAAAGGACAATCAATGAGCAAAAATACCTATCCCAAAATGCACAATGCCATGTGGCCCGGCCTCGTCGGCAAAGGCAGCCCCGGCGCTGAACCCTGCATCGACCTCGATACGATGCTCGCCCTCACCGCCGCCGCCGAAGTGAACGACGAGAAGTTCGACGGCGTGGATCTGTTCCTCTTTGATCCGCACGTCAGCATCGATTCCACCGATGACGATGTTAACCGCCTCGCCGATAAAATCAGCGCGAAGGGTTTCGTCGTGGGTTCCGTGGTCGCACCCGTCTGGGGACCTACGGGCGGCGGTTCCGCCATGGGCAGTGCCGACGACCGCAAAAAATTTGTGGAACAGGTTCGCAAGGCCTGTCGCATCGCGCACAAGCTCCGTGAACTCGGTGTCCGCCCTTATGGCATCGTACGCATTGATTCTGCTGCTGGTGTGACTGACTGGGCCCAAGACCCGGCGGGCAACACGAAGCTCATCGCCCAAACTTTCAGCGAAGCTGCCGATGTCGCCGAAGAATATGGCGAACGCCTCGCCGCCGAAGGCGAAATCTGCTGGGGCGGCATGCATAGCTGGCAGGAGATGGTTAATTTACTGGAAGCAGTGAACCGCCCCAAAACGGTCGGCTTTCAAGCCGACATGGCGCACACCCTCCTCTACACCATGGGCTACAATGCCCCCGAGCATGCCTTGCTCGAACCCAATTACGATTGGAATGACAAATCCAAACTCGGTGAAGCACTCAAAAAACTCACTGCCGCTTTGCGCCCATGGACCATGGATTTTCACGTTGCTCAAAACGATGCCACCGTCAAAGGCTCCGGCTCTCATGACAAAACCGGCCGCCATTGCCTCGCTAAAGATCCCAACGGCAAACTCGACATCCCCCATCATGCCGGTTACTGGCTGCGTAATGAAGACGGCAATCTCACCCAGGCCGTCCAGCACATCTGCTGGGATGGTTGCATGTTCCCGAACGAAGTCATGATGCAGCCGGAAACATGGAATGACATCCTCTCTTCCATGATCGCTGTTCGTGATGCCCATAGCTGGGAAGAACCCTCTTCCATACCGGAAGTCATGCCGAAAAAGTCCATTGCCAAAATCACCACGCGACGCACCACGCCAAAAAAATCAGCCAAAGCCAAACCTGCCGCTAAGAAAGCTGCTAAAGCCAAGGCCGCACCTAAAAAGAAATCCAAACCCGTCGCTAGGAAAAAGACCGCGAAGAAACCCGTAAAAGCCGTTAAAAAAGCAGTGAAGGTTAAAGCTAAAACAAAAGGAAAGGCCAGGAAGATTGCAAAGAAGCCAGTCAAGGCCGCGAAAAAACCTAAGGCCAAAAAAGGCAGCAAGAAGAAGAAATAATTTCCACTTAGATTATCATGAAAAAATTGAACGTTGGACTTATCGGTTACGGTTTCATGGGCCGTACGCATTCGAATGCCTTTCGTAAGGTTAACAACTTTTTCGATCTCCCCTACCAACCCGTCCTTAAGGCCATTTGCGCCCGTGACGGCGGCAAGGCCAAAGCCTTTGCCGAGCGTTGGGGTTACGAATCCGTTGAAACCGATTGGCGCAGATTGATCGAACGTGATGATATCGACTTGATCGATATTGCCACTCCAAACAATACCCACGCCGAAATCGCCATCGCCGCCGCCAAGGCTGGCAAAATGATCATGTGCGAAAAGCCTCTTTCCATGGATGGCAAGGAAGGCGAAAAGATGGTGCAGGTCATCAAGAAAGCCGGCGTGCCGAACATGGTCTGGTATAATTACCGTCGCGTTCCCGCCGTCACCCTCGCCAAACAATTGATTGATGAAGGCCGTCTCGGCCGCATCTTCCATTATCGCGCCAAGTTCCTACAGGATTGGACCATTTCCAAAGACCTCCCCCAGGGCGGCGCGGCTCTTTGGCGTCTTGATGTCAAAGCCGCCGGTAGCGGCGTCACTGGCGATCTGCTCGCCCATTGCATCGATACGGCCATCTGGCTGAACGGCAGCATCGGTTCCGTGACCGCCATGACCGAAACTTTCATCAAGGAACGCAAACATAACCTGACCGGTAAAGTCGAGAAGGTCGGCATTGACGACGCTTGCGCATTTCTTGCCCGATTTAACAACGGCTCTCTTGCCACCTTCGAATCAACCCGCTACGCACGCGGACATAAGGCGCTCTACACCTTCGAAATTAACGGCGAAAATGCTTCCATTGCCTGGGACCTCCATGATTTGCATCGCCTGCAATACTTCGATTACCGCGATGAAGGCCGCGTCCGCGGTTGGCGTTCCATCCATGTCACCGATGGCGACCAACCCTACATGAAGAACTGGTGGGTGCCGGGCCTGCAAATCGGCTACGAACATACTTTCATTCATCAAGTGGCTGATTTCCTTGAAGGCTTGGACAACAAGAAACCTGCTCATCCCGATTTCCGCGATGCCCTTGAAACCCAATACGTCTGTGATGCCGTCCTGAAGTCCGCCAAAACCCGCAAATGGGAAAAAGTCTCCAAACTCAAATAAATGAATCCTTTTGACGCCGCCTTCGTCTTGGATAATGATAAAGGCGCAACTTAGAATTACATAAAACGATGAAACCTGTAGCACTCAGCCTTGCCATCGCCTCCGCACTCGCCCTTTCGCTCCTTACGGCCTCCGCCGAAGACAAGAAGCTGGACGCGAGCAAACTCCCCCCCGCCTCGGACAAAAAAGAGGTCACCTACGCCGCCGACATCAAACCCATGCTCGAAAAGTCCTGCTTCAAATGTCATGGCGCGGAAAAACAAAAATCCAAGCTCCGCCTTGATAGCCTCGACGCTGTCATCAAAGGCGGCGACAATGGCCCTGACATCGTCGCCGGTAAAGTTGACAAGAGCCCGCTCGTTTTTGCAGTAGCTCATGTCGGCGACGACGAAGAAGAGTTCATGCCCCCCGCCAAGAGCAAGGACACTCCCAAGCTCACCGCAGCACAGATTGGCTTGATCCGTGCTTGGGTCGAACAAGGCGCCAAGTAATCCTTTTTAATTTCATCACGCCGCTTCCAGTGCAAGTCATTGGAAGCGGTTTTTTATTTCCTGTTCTACACTTAAGAATTCGTTGTCGACCATATGTGATTCAAGCGGGTAAACCGGTAAGTAGGCAAACGGCAACGCGACAGCTCCCCGTAGGACCGGCATCCTGCCTGTCTGAGAATTCACCGTGCAGTCCAAGACCGGCACGACGCCTATCCCACCTTCAACCGCGTCACCTCTCGCACGTAGCAGACGAGGTAACGAAGCTCTGAAATGGGCTTTTCTTGGACGCAAAGTTAGAGTTCCTCACGTCATCTCCTACGAATGATTGCTGATTGGCATCCAACAAACACAGGGCCCTGCGCTCGCGATACATTGCTCTTCTGGAGGGCCAAGTTCCACGCGGCCCTGACTTGGTATTGTGGTATGTGGACTGTGGATTGGACCGGTAAAGGAACTGGCCATGGCAGGGTCCTGTGTGACAATTCCTGCAATTCGTCTTTCTCAGATTATCTGCGTTAATTCGTGTGAATCTGCGGTTAAAATTGGCGACTCCCCGCGCTGTCCGTGGTTAAAACTTTGTGCCTTTTTGTGGCAAATAAGCGCGCAGACCGGCTGTTATTTCACTCCGGTCACGAGAGGTTGCACCCAGGCGGTTTCCACATCGCCTGGGGCATAATAATTAGTCTTGGCCTTTGAGGAAATCACTTTGGCACGCACGTAAATTTCATTCCCCTTCAAAGTATAAACTGGCGAAGTGCCTTTGACCTCGCCTAATACCTTGCCAATATCATCACTGTAACGACGCGTGGTTGGAAACGGACTCCCATCCTTGTGTGCTACCGGCTCGCTCTTGGGATCATAACCTTTCAATGTGCCAATAAATCGTGTCGTGTAAGTGACCCCTTCCTCCGGCTCAATCTCAATGCACAACTTATCTTTCTCCCGCCGAACATCCTTCAATCGCACTCCGCTGCTTGCATAAAAATCACCCGCTTCCATCGCGGCTATCAGCGACTTCGGCGTCAATTGCTTCGCGCGAACCATAAGCCAACCGCGTCCCGGAAAGCTCTTTTCATTTCCCGAGTTGAGATAATTGTGCGCGTCATCCACCGCCGTTCCCCAAATGGGATCCAATTTAAACTCAGCCAATCGCCGCGTCAGGACAATGTCCCATATTCGTTCCACGCTTGCATGATTTGTGTCCCCGTAATTACGCACAAATGGATGTCCATTATATATCTCGAGAAACCGGTCACCCTTCACTCCCATAATGTCCTCCGCCGTAAGTGCCCAACCAAAATTCGGATGGTTGATATGGGGAATCATCGGTTGCCCCGTCTTCTTCCGCTGCGCCAATACCGCATTCACGTTGTTCTGGATTACTTCGGCCGGACTGTTCCCCTCGCGCGGCTCAATGACCTCGCGCAGGTTGGAAACACACATGTGGATCGGCAGCACCTTGTAATGCGCGCTGATTTCTTCACTTAAGATCAATAAAAACCGGTTGGGCTCCTCGAATTTGTCCCTGAATTCCTTGAATGTTTTCAACCGCACTGCCGTTTTTCCACCCTCGGTTTTCTGCTCCACCCAGTTGGTTCCAAAACGCTCGATGTATCGCTCCAATGCTACATTTCGGCCCCGGTTGGTATTAATTCCCGTCCATCTTTCTCCCGTCTGGGTGAGGTTGTGATCTGACAAACCCAAAAAGTCGTAACCATGCTGCTTGTACCAATCAATGATCATCTCCGGATAATCATCCCCATCACTCCACAAGGAATGAGTATGCAAATTCCCCTTCCACCAATGTGTCGGTGCCGGTTCCGCCCGGACAGAAACTGCCTGTAGCGCAAATGTGAAAATTAACAGAAAAACCGCCGACAACGGAGAGGACTTCGCAAACAATCTTTCTTTCATTATGAGATTGCTTACAGAGATTTACTGGAAAGCTCCAGATTAAAGAAAACCAACTGCTTAAAACGCTGGTTCGTTTTGTTCCAGTGCTTTTGGTGGGCTGAAAATAATTGACGCAATCACCGCCTGCCGCGCCGCCTGCGGACTTTTGAAAAGTGAAATCACCTGCGCCACTTCCGGCGAAACCTGTTTGTGCGTCACCGTGGTCAACTTGACCTGCTCTCCGGACACCCTTTCGATATGTTGCGAAACGGATTTGTCCAACTGGCTGGCTCTATCATAAACGCGTCGGGCTTCCTCCAACCTCCCCAAATCCCGCCTGGTGATTTCTTCCATTTTGGGAACGGCCAAAGGCGGCACACTGGCCTGCGGAACCGAAACTGGACGTGCCAGAACCGGCGACGGTGCCGGGATGGGCGCCGGGAGTCGCACCACTGGAGGAGGAGAAACTGGCCGGCGTGGCGGCGGCGTAGTCTGGGTTTCTCCTTCAAGAAGACGGCGCAATTCCTCTTCCCAACTGGTGGGTTTCAGCGGCGGTGGCGAACCGGCAGTCGGTCGGGACTGCTCTGGCCGCGTAAACGGCCGTTGCATTTCAGATTCCTCAGCTCCCTCTTCACGGCCGCCTTGCTTTTTCTTGTACCAGGCAGCGACCGCCGAGATGATCAGAAAGATCAGCGCTGTTATGAATGAATCCATTCGTCAGTAAATCATCAGTCCGCTCTCCAACTGTTTATGACTTGGTCTGTTGCCCCGCCGGTTGGCTTCCGCCAGCAATGCTCTCGCGCATTCCAGTATCGGCTTGGACATTTCTCATCCGGTAATAATCCATGATGCCAAGATGCCCCGCGCGAAATGCCTCTGCCATGGCTTGAGGAACCTGGGCTTCCGCTTCAACGACGCGGGCACGCATTTCCTGGACTCTGGCCAACATTTCTTGTTCCAACGCCACGGCGGCCGCGCGGCGAACCTCCGCATGCGCCTGGGCAATAAGTTTGTTTGCTTCAGCTTGTTCAGCCTGCAATTTGGCGCCCACGTTCTCGCCTACGAAGACATCGGCAATATCGATGGACAGAATTTCAAAAGCCGTATTGCTATCCAATGCCTTGTCCAGAACCGTCTTGGAAATACGATCCGGATTTTCCAGAACATCCTTATAGCTATTAGCTGTGCCAATGGTGGTAACAATGCCTTCGCCCACTCGCGCAATAATCGTTTCTTCAGTCGCACCACCAACAAATCGGTCTAAATTCGTGCGGACTGTCACCCGCGCCCTGGCTTTAATGATAATGCCGTCCTTGGCCACACCTTCAATCGTGGTCTTACCGGAAGTGGGATTCGGACAGTCAATCACTTTGGGATTTACGGACGTCTTCACAGCTTCGAATACCGTCTTACCCGTTCCTTTGGTTGCGAGATCGATGGCACAAGCGCGATCGAATTCTAGGTGAATACCCGCTTTACGCGCCGCAATCAGCGCGCGGATCACCATTTCAACGTCGCCACCAGCAAGATAATGCGTGGAGAGATCGTCAATGCTCACGTTCAATCCCGATTTCACCGCCGTGATCCGATTATCCACAATCAAACCCACCGGCACTCCGCGCAGGCGCAGGGCAATCAATTCGGAGAACTTCACCTTCGCACCGGATGTCAAGGCACGGATATAGATCATGCCAAAGTTTAGCAATATGATGCCGAAGATAATGGCAATCAGCAGCACGATGCCGAACAGCACGTAATCAAGTTGTCCCGGCAGGATACTGCCGAGTTGGGTCAATTTTGGATTCATCATAGTTGTATGGATTTAAATTATCAGAGTGCCCGCACCACCACACGCATGCCATCTACTGCCACCACTTGGATGGGCGTGCCCTTCTCGATTAACTGTCCTTCGGTAACCACATCAATGCGTCTGTCGCCAATTACTGCCGTGCCCGCCGGTCTCAATTGTGTATAAGCCGTGCCTGTTTGATTCAGGAGTTCGGATTTTTCCTTTGTGACTGCTCCCGCAATCCCATGCGAGATGAACACCCTCGCTATCCGGCTATCTGGAAAATATTTCAACCAGAGCGAAAAGCCAATCAACAATCCGATCAAGACCCCCATCAAAATCAGGTTCCCGGTCCGCGCCCCAAACTCTACATAACCTTGAATCACCCCTGCCGCCAGACAGCACACGCCAATGATTCCCGCAATCATCCCCGGCAACACAGTTTCAGCCAAAATCAACAGTGCCCCAATCAATAACAGTGTGATGACCAATTCCATGGCTTAAAATAGATGCAAAACAGAACGACGCCAATCGTTGTCGCTCAACGTTCTGTTTAAGCAACCCGCTATCCAGGCCCAAAACTATTTACCCAATGACTTCTGCAAATCAGTCGCTGATTTGCTGACATCATCGGCGGCCTTCTTCCCGGCATTCACCAAAGCCTGCTGAATCTGCGCCGTTACATCCTTGATGGCTTGCTGTTGTTCCGGCGTCAACTTGGCTTGTGCACCCAACTTCTGCAATTCCGTCAAGGCACCGCCGTAATTTTCGGCTTTGATTTCGGAAACCGCTTTATCCGCCACGCTTTTACTTGCTGAATCGGCGCTCTTGAAATTCTTCTCCAATGGGGCTGTCTCCACACTCGACTTCTTGCTGCATCCAGCGGTGACGAGCAAGGTGGCCATGAGAGCAACGATAATGATATTTAGAGTTTTTATAATATCCCTTTCGGTGCGAAACAACTACCAAACTCAACCTGTTGAGTCAAAAGCTCTTTTCTGTGCTTAAGCTTCAATATGGCTCTTCTTCACTGCCAACGAGCGGGGTTAAAGGCTGCCGCTTCAACTGTCGCAATGCCTGTTGGCTCCTAAGCAAATCCAATCGCTCTGCGTCTGTCATTCCCGGGTGATTGGAACGCTGGGTCATCGCCGCAAGCTGGCGGTCAATAAATTGATTTCGCAATCGAAGCGCGATGTCACTGGTCTGCTGGGTGGGATTGGGAATGGGCCGCTCTTCGGCTGTGACTTCCGTGATCAAGCTCCGCATGTCACTCGATTCGCATTCTGAAAGAAAAGCCGCCACTCCTTGCCAACTTTGGCTGGCGTGCGCAGTCAGCCGCAATAAAAGAATTTGCCGGACCAGCGCATGCTGTACCCAACCAGGATCTAAATG
>JAQGPC010000178.1 GCA_028293285.1 Pedosphaera sp. | reverse complement strand
GCTACACGATGGGCAACCTCTCCATCGCCCCGGTCTGCAAGATCAACACGACCAACCACGTCCTGCTCTAATCGCTTAAACAAAATCAAGTCTCTCTCAAGGCTTGGGCTTCGGCCCAGGCCTTTTTTGTTTGTACCAACGAGTTGTCACTGGTCATGGTAATGATAGCGGAAAGATAAAGAACACTTGCGCATGCTCGATTCCAATTAATAATTCTTTTATGAATACTGTCGCAATTATTGGCGCTTCCACAGATCGGTCCAAATATGGGAACAAGGCTGTTCGCGCTTTTCAACAACGCGGTTACACAGTCTATCCGGTGAATCCAAAAGAGGCAGAAGTTGAAGGCCTGGCTGCCTTTAAGAGCATTCTGGATATACCGAGTCGTCCAAATATGGTGAGCGTCTATCTCCCTCCCCCTGTTCTGTTAAAAGTTCTATCTGACATTGCCGCGAAAGGCTGTGATGAGCTTTGGCTTAATCCCGGCACTGAATCTGACGAAGTTCTGGCAGAAGCGGAACGCCTCGGCCTCAAGGTCATTCAAGCCTGTAGTATTGTTGCCATAGGTGTATCACCAGCCGGGCTTTGATTTCTTAATAAAACTTGGGATTTATTGGATGGGCTCCGGGTTGCAACTCTTCCATTGGGGTTTATGTTAAATTACAACCGAAGAAAGGAAGATGTCATGAAGAAGGAAAAGAAAAATCGTCTTGAGCAGCCCGAACCTTTCACACCGGGGATTACCAAAGGAATGGTTCGACAACATGCGTTCGAACTGTTTCGTGACAAGCTGCCGAACGAATCATTGACTTTGGAAGATTGGGTGTTGGCGGAAAAGGATCTGGTTCAAACAATGGACTCTGACGGGCTATTGAAAAGATAACTACCTGCCCCGAACCTGATTGGACCATCAAAAAAGACGCCGATAACTTAGGTTATCGGCGTCCGTGTGAAGTAGTGTTGGTATTAAGGACTGGTTGTTTGGTTGTTCGAAGAATTCCAAGTTACCGTGCCGTGTTCGAAATTACTTCTGCGCCCCTGAGGCACGGCATATTCATCACTGGTCGGATAACCCAAGGGACCGGACTCCCAGCCTTGATTGGCCCAGAAATCACGGATTAACCCGTGAACTTCATGAGCACCCAGCGTAGGAGTCCAATAAATTGAACCACCTTGATTGCTTAGACGAGGATTCTTGAAATGATTGTAGCGGCCAATGCCATCCGGGGTTTTGGTTTCATCAGTGACCGGATAGCCCAAAACGCTGGCTTCCCAACCCAAGGAACTCCATTTGTCACGAATAGCTCCATTAATGGACCAAGCTCCATAATTCGCAGTCCAATAAATTGAACCACCCTGATCATTCAGTCGCGGGTTCTTAAAGTGGTTAAAGCGGCCAATGCCATCTGGGGTTCCCGTTTCATCGGTGACCGGATATCCCAAAATGCCGGCTTCCCAGCCCAAAGCCTGCCATCGATCCCGAATCAGACCGTGAATCGACCAGGCTCCGTAAACCGATGTCCAATAGATTGAGCCGCTATTTTGAAAGTGGTTATACCTTCCTATCCCGTCTGGAGCACCTTGTTCGGTAGTAGTAGGTCCCCCCAGGAATGAACCGCATGCCCCCAAGGAGTCATAGTGTGCCTTGATGGCACCTTGAACCCACGAATAGTTACAGTTCGGCTCCCAGTTATATGTCACCTCCACCCAATCATTATTGACCATGCCCAGACTATCCCAGAAAGTTCCATCTGCGAGATCAATACCGGCAGGATTGCTAACCGATCTTCCAAATTCATCACGGCCACCATTGTAACCATTCTGATATGCGGCCTGCGCCTCGGGTACACCCAAAGCTACATTGCCAAATTCCGCCCGGGGAACATGCCAGTAATTATCCTTGGTGTTCCATGGGCCCACATCCCAAACGGGCACCCCGGTCACAACCCTGCCGTTACCGGGATAACGGATGTTCACGGTGTAGTTATAACAACCGTTGCAATTGAGCACCGTCCCGGAAGGGAGGGCACAAAAATGATCGCGTGATTGAATGATATGCCCGCTGGCCGTTCGACCTCCGACCAAACCTTCACGAGTTGCGTAAATTCGATAGGTCGGCGCTGCCAATGTGGAAAATGTCAGAAAGTTTAAAAACAGAAACGTCCCACCCGCGAGTAATGATTTATTTAGAATTTTCATTTTGATCCTCTGATTTTTTTGATTGGAATCTCGTCAAGTTCCGGACAGGAGCAGTTTGGTTGAAAAAGGCAGGTGCCCGTTACCCAAAGGATACCGGGCACCTGCTTGAAAACTATATCTTACGGGCTGGTAGTTTGGTTGTTTGAAGAATTCCAAGTTACGGTACCATGCTCGAAATTGCTTCTGCGCCCCTGTGCTACGGCGTATTCATCACTTGTCGGATAACCTAAAGGACCGGTTTCCCAGCCTTGATTGGCCCAGAAAGTACGGATGTTGCCATGCACTTCATGCGCGCCCAAAGAAGGAGTCCAGTAGATTGAACCGAGCGTGCCGTTTTTATTGAAGTGATTATAGCGCCCGATGCCGTCCGGAGTGGTATTTTCATCCGTGGTGGGATACCCCAAAACACTGGTTTCCCAACCTAAAGCTTGCCATTTATCCCGAATAGATCCGCGCACAGACCACGCTCCGGTGCTGGGCGTCCAATAAATCGAGCCACCTTGGAAATGATTGTACCGGCCGATACCATCGGGCGTTCCCGTCTCGCTGATGATAGGATCGCCAAGGAAGGAATTCATTCCGCCAATGGCATTATAGTGATCCCGGATGGATCCGCCTAAAATATTTCTGACCAGTGCCATATAATGATTCCAGTTCCAATTCGGGCCGGGATCGGTGTGAGTATTGCAAGTGGCATTGATGCCAAGATTGGCGTTGGCGTAAGCTACCCATGCGGCATTCTTCTTTTCATCGTGTCCCACGATGTGGTTACGGTCCTGGGGAAAGCCAAATTTTTGCGCAATGTGCCGTGCCAAATCGGTCGAGGTTTCGTACATCAAATCGGTGTACCAGGCAGGATTGCTGGCAAATCCTTCGTGTTCAGTACCGGTGCAATGGGTGTTCCAACACAGCACGTGCCAGGCGTAATTCGCCTCTAAAACCATTTGGGTTAATTCACCAGCCGGAGCATCACTGGTGGTGTCCTTCATGCCGTTCACACAATAGTGGACGCTGGCTTGCGTACCGGACTGTTTGAAGTAGGAGATGGTGGATAAATAATATCCTTCCATGTCGTGGCAGACATGAAACTTGTGACCGTTGCCGGAAGTATACCAGTGGCCGGCATAAGCTGGGTTCCAAATGGCCGGACCATAATCGGCGCTGGCTTGCGCCGATTTTGCGCCAGCAGCAAGGCCGATGGCCAGCAGGCCCAGCTTAGCCATCACCAAGCCGTTTCGCCTAAATTTAAGAAGAATTGTTCTAGGTTTCATTAGTTATTAGTTGTTTGATTACTTTGAGTTACGAGACATGGAACTTTCGACAGGCATACTCAGCCTGCCAATTTAAGGGGTCGAAAGACTATAGCAGCATGAATGCCAAAGCAGGCTGACACAACGCAAGTAACTATATCGCAACAACATGTAAACCTACTACATGTTAATGTCATACGTTATATTTTGACAAATGGGTAAATACTGCGTAATCGCTGTGTAAATTACACACCTGCCTTGGAAACGCTTCTTAATCATATATCTCGAAGAAAAATACTATTAGGAGCTGCGGTGGGTTCTGGCATGTCTGCGAAAGCCGCTGAACTGGGTGGCGCTGATTTATTGATGGTATTGAGTGCTGGTTATTACCGCTCACAAGGCCGGAGTTCCATGTCTGCGCTTTTGCCTTATGGAAATGCCAATGAGTTGACCTGGCAGATTGCCTGTGAGCAGGTTTTGCCTTGCCTGGAACATACCCCGATAGTCCTAGGTCTGTGCGCTCAAGATCCAAACCTTGATGCGAAAGAGCAGTTCGCCCGTATCAAACATTATGGTGTTGCGGGCATAACCAATTTTCCATCTGTGGCATTTTTTGATGGAGCATACCGGGCGGCTCTGGAAAGTGCCGGCTTCGGATTTGAAAAGGAAGTGGCCTTGCTGGCTCAGGCCCGCAAAGAAGGTTTGTTCACCATTGGATTTTGTTTAACTGTGGCCGAAGCGGTCGCATTGTGCCGGGCTGAGGTGCATATTCTTTGCCTTGATCTTGGCTTTGCGGAATGGCAGCAAGGAGACCAATCAAAACATCAGGCGGCATTGGATCAATCCATATCCTTCATCAACGAAGTGATCTCTGCGGCAAGAAATATAACTCCACAACCTTATTTGGTTGTCTTCAGCGGGCCAGTGTTGCTGCCGCAGGATACCGTTCAAGTTTATAATCGAACCGCCGCTTTGGGATATATCGGCGGGAGCACGGTAGAACGATTTCCAACTGCTCCGATTATCACGCAAACAGTTCATGAATTTAAACAAGCAACGCAGGTAGAGCGCGGGTCCGACCGACTCGGCGCCCTGCATGGCCGCGGCCCGGCCATGCAAAAGATTTTCGAAACCATTCGTCGTGTGGCCAAATCCAATGCGCCGATTATCATCATGGGTGAGAGCGGGACGGGCAAGGAATTGGCAGCGCGGGAGATCCATCGATTAAGCGCGCGGCATTCCCAACCGCTGGTTACCTGGAATTGCGGTGCGATGACGGAAAGCCTGGCCATGTCGGAATTGTTTGGCCACGAAAAAGGCTCATTCACCGGAGCCATGCGCACGCATTTTGGAAAATTTGAAGTCGCCCAGGGCGGCACCCTTTTCATGGATGAAATAACCGACCTGCCCCTGTCAGTCCAGGCGAGTTTGTTGCGCGTACTACAGGAACGTGAATTGGTGCGGGTGGGCGGCGAAAAAAACATTCCCACCGACGTGCGCCTGATTGCCGCCTCCAACAAAGATTTCCATGATCTGATTCCCGCCGGTCACTTCCGTTTGGATCTTTACTACCGGTTAAACACAGTGACCTTGCGGTTGCCGCCACTGCGTGAACGCCGCGAAGACATTCCGATTTTGGTTTGGGAAATCATCCAGGAATTCAGCCTGCAATACGGTTATCCCATTCCGCGCATTTCAAAAAAAATGATGGAACTCCTGACGGCCCATTCCTGGCCGGGCAACATCCGCGAATTGCGGAATGTCCTGGAGCGTTGCTTTATTTTAAGTGAAGGAAAAATATTTTCCACCGCCTGGCTGGAAGAAATCTTTTCCGATGATCATGCCTTGAATGAAGCCCTGCTGAAAACGCAAACCCAATCATTGCCCCGGAATGCCAAGCGCTCCCGGCTGCTTGAAGTTCTGGCCCGGCACGGCGGTAATAAAGTGGCCGCTGCCCGGGAACTCGGGGTGACCCGCAAAACAATTTACAATTGGTTGAATGAATAAAATCGAAGTTTTGCAGCGTTTCCAGGCCAAGATCGCTTCGGGCCAACCGATCATCGGCGGCTTTATCAAACAACCTACCCGTCCGGAGACCCTTGCCGCCGCTGATCTGCTGGCACTTTATCATACTGCCAAGTTGCAGCATCACGGGCTGATCGCTGGATTATTGCCCTTGGGAAACGCCAATAAGATGATCATGGAATTTGCAGAGTCCGTGGCCCCAATGGCGGAAACAAAACCAGTGCTCGCAGGGGTTTCCGCCGCCGATCCTTTTCGCCTGATGCAATTTTTTTTAAAGGAGGTACAAAAAGCTGGATTTGTGGGGATTCAAAATTTTCCCAGCGTAGGCATCATTGACGGCCCATTCCGCTCGCACCTCGAAAGCAGTTCCAGTGGTTACAACAAAGAGATTGAACTCATTCGATTGGCGCATGGCCTGGGTTTATTGACCGCGCCTTTGGTATTCAACCCTGACGAAGCCACGCGGATGATCAGAGCGGGAGCTGATATCCTGGTAATAAATCCGCCCTTAAAAACCTCCGATTCAGGGGAAGGAGAAGATGCGCGAAGTTGCGATGAGCTTATCCCGCATCTTACAAAAATTATTAATACGGCGCGAACGCTCCGCGCGGATCTTATTATTCTTTACAACAACTATTCTGCCGCGGGTCTGGCTACTGGCCATTCACTATTCGAAGCATGCCCGGGCCTGAATGGGTATTGGCTTGCGTGATATAAAAGCGAGGAGTTGGAACCTATAATTCGAGATGCACGCTAGTCGCCACTGCGCCCCTTGATGTCCGCCCCTTTCAATGTGGCCATGCCATATTCCCGATTCATGCGGGCGATGAAATTGAGGCTGATTTCCTTCGGGCAAACCGCTTCGCAGGAGCCAGTCACAGTGCAGTTACCGAAACCTTCCTTATCCATCTGCTTCACCATGCTCAACACGCGCTGGTTCTTTTCCACCTTGCCCTGCGGTAACAGGCTGAGATGGGAAACCTTGGCTGAAACGAACAGCATGGCCGAGGCATTCTTGCAAGCCGCCACGCAGGCGCCGCAACCGATGCACGCCGCTGCATCCATCGCCAAATCACTCTCCACCTTACCTACGGGGATGGCATTGCCATCAGGCGTTCCACCGGTGTTCACGGATACGAACCCGCCTGCTTGGACAATGCGATCAAATGCGCCGCGGTCGGTCACCAAATCCTTAAGCACGGGGAATGCCCGGGCACGCCAAGGCTCGATGGTGATGGTATCGCCGTCCTTGAAAAAGCGCATGTGCAACTGGCAGGCTGTAGTACCGCGCTGCCCCCCGTGCGCGACGCCGTTGATGACTAGCGAACAGGTGCCGCAAATGCCTTCACGACAATCCGAATCGAAGGCGATGGGATCTTCGCCCTTGGCAATCAAGCCTTCATTGACCACGTCGAGCATTTCCAGGAACGACATGTCCGGAATGATATTGTTGGCGGGATATTCCACCATTTTACCGGGATCGTTCGCGTCCTTCTGACGCCAGACTCTAAGTGTAAGATTCATGATTCAATCCGGATTACTTATAGCTGCGTGTGCTCATGTGCACCTCTTCGTAAACCAGAGGTTCTTTGTTCAAAATGGGCGGCTTGTCAGGGCCTTGATATTCCCAAGCGCTCACGAAGGCGAAATGTTCATCATCGCGCTTGGCCTCGCCCTCCTCTTGATATTCCACGCGGAAATGACCGCCGCACGATTCTTCACGCGTGAGAGCGTCCAGACAGAGCAACTCGGCAAATTCCAAAAAGTCAGCCACGCGTCCGGCGGCTTCCAAGTCCTGGTTCAGAGCAGCACCTTCGCCAGTGACCTTTACATTCTTCCAAAATTCCGCGCGCAACTCGGGAATGCGCTTCAATGCTTCCTTCAAACTCTCCGCGCTACGGGCCATGCCGCATTTGTCCCACATCAGCTTGCCTAGTTCGCGATGGAACGAAGTCACCGTGCGCTTGCCATTGATGGAGAGCAGCTTTTTAGTCAATGCCTGCACACCTTCCATCGCCTTCTTGAATTCAGGATGATCCAGCTTGGGCTTGGGTTGCTTTTCGGAAGCGAAATAATTGCCAATGGTGTAAGGTAGAATGAAATAGCCGTCAGCCAATCCTTGCATCAACGCACTGGCTCCCAACCGATTAGCTCCGTGGTCGGAGAAGTTTGCTTCGCCAATCACGAACAGGCCGGGAATGCTGCTCATCAAATTGTAATCCACCCAACTGCCGCCCATCGTATAATGGACTGCGGGATAAATACGCATCGGCGTTTTGTAAGCATTTTCGCCGGTGATCTTTTCATACATGTCGAAAAGATTGGCGTAACGCTCGCGAATGGTGTCCTCGCCGAGACGCTTGATGGCGTCTGCAAAATCGAGGTAAACGCCCAGTCCACCGGGGCCGACACCGCGACCTTCATCGCAAACTTCTTTCGCGGCGCGTGAAGAAATATCGCGCGGCGCAAGATTGCCGAAGCTGGGATATTTCCGTTCCAGGACGTAATCACGTTCCTCTTCGGGAATCTGATCGGGACGGCGTGTATCACCTTTTTTCTTCGGCACCCACACACGACCGTCATTACGCAATGACTCAGACATCAACGTCAACTTGGATTGATGCTCGCCACTGACGGGGATGCAGGTTGGATGAATTTGCGTATAGCAAGGGTTGGCAAAAGCCGCACCCTTCTTATAAGCGCGCCAGGTAGCGGTGACATTGCAACCCTTCGCATTGGTGGAAAGATAGAAAACGTTGCCGTAACCACCGGTTGCCAATACCACGGCATCAGCGGCGTGGGCGGTAATCTCTCCAGTGACCAAATCGCGGATGATAACCCCTTTGGCATGGCCATCTACCACAACGAGGTCAACCATTTCGGTGCGGGGATACATCTTCACATTCCCCTTTCCGATCTGGCGGCACAATGCCTGATAGGCGCCCAACAAAAGCTGTTGTCCGGTCTGACCCCGGGCATAAAACGTACGGGAAACCTGGGCGCCGCCGAAAGAGCGATTCGCCAGCAAGCCACCGTATTCGCGAGCGAACGGAACACCTTGCGCCACGCATTGGTCAATGATGTTTACACTGACTTGAGCGAGACGATAGACATTCGCTTCGCGGGCGCGGAAGTCGCCACCTTTGATGGTGTCGTAGAAAAGCCGGTAAACGCTGTCACCATCGTTTTGATAGTTTTTGGCGGCATTGATACCGCCTTGGGCGGCGATGCTATGAGCGCGGCGCGGGCTGTCTTGGAAACAGAAGCACTTCACGCGATAACCGAGTTCTGCCATTGTCGCGGCTGATGAAGCGCCAGCCAGACCGCTACCGACTACAATGACATCGAACTTCCGTTTATTCGCTGGATTCACCAGCTTCATGTCGAACTTATGCTTGTCCCACTTTTGCGCCAGCGGACCGGAGGGAATTTTGGAGTCTAATTTCATTTCAGCACCCCCTTCAGATAGCCGTGTTCATTCAAATAACCAGACCCATAACCGAGCAGGACAGCTATCGGAATCGAAATATAACCGAGGAAAATAGCCCAGGAACCAATCAGCGCGAACCGGCTGATGAGTGAACGATAACCTGGACTCTTCCAACCGAGAGATGCAAACATCGCCTGGATGCCGTGACTCAGGTGCAGGAACAACAGGAACATCGCCACGATGTAAAAAGCTGAAACCAAAGGATTTTGAAAGCCGAGAATCATCATCGCAAAGACATCATGCCGTCCTTTGGCATCCTCCAATTTCACAAAATCCCGGCCGGTGAAATTGATGGCCTTGGTTTGCACGGTGAAATGAAGCAGATGATAAATGATGAAAGCCAGAATGATGAGACCACTCATCAACATCGTGCGTGAAGCGTAGCTCGCCGCCGTGGGATCGTAATTCGCATACCCGACCGGACGGGCGGCGCGGTTCTCGGCGGAAAGTTTAATGGCTGACCAAATATGCAGCAGCACAACAACTAACAAACCAATACGGGCCGGCCATAAGAGTTCAATGTTGCCTTGGAGGAAGGCTCCATAACGATTCAATTCCTCCCAGCCAAGAAAGACCTGGAGATTTCCAATCATGTGCAGCACAACGAAAAGGAAAAGAGCCATGCCCGTAATAGCCATGATGAACTTTTTACCAACAGAAGAATTGAATATGTTCGTAATGTTCATGGATATGGACTAAACCAGTCTAATTCAGAAAAATGGCCAGCCCAACGTGAGAGAATCTAATAATGAGACTTGAGCACGTCAATGAATCTTAATTCGTTATAAGAGGCTCTTGCGATTCGGTTACCTTAACTTATTCTTCTTAATGTAACCGTTAATATACTTCGACTTCCAATTCGTGTAAGCTCTTGATTCGGAGAGGGGGTTGAGGGTCTTCTTTGCGGTCAATCAAGCGGGATTGAAAACCGGCTGCGGTCGCTCCCGCAACATCGTGTTGCGAGCTGTCGCCGACATGAAGGATGAGTTCCGGGGCGGCTCCCAGTTTCTTGGCAGCATGTTCGAAAATGACGGGAGAAGGCTTGGCAAAGCCGACATCGCACGAAACTACAATGGCATCAAAGTAGGTGTGCAGCCGCAAGCGTTCTAAAAGTGGAAGGAGTCGCTCATCCCAATTAGAAATAATGCCCAACCTCATCCCCGAAGCTGCGAGCGCTTCAAGAGTGGGAACTACATCTTCAAAAACATGCCAGGCGTCAGGTTCGGAAAACCGATCGTACAACTCAGGGAAAAAAGTCTGGCTGGGTGGTTCGTCGCCCAATCCAGCGAAGGTCTGATCTACCAAAGCTGCCCATTCTTCACGACCATGATTGAAGCTTTTCATTGCCTGCCAGGCAGCGCCAAATTTTCGATTCAACATTTCCGGAGAAGCTTTTTTGATGCCGTGCCGGGCGGCGATTTCAGCATAGACATGCCCCACCGAAGGCCACGGTTTGATTAACGTGCCGCCGACATCGAATGTAATGGCTTCAAGTTTGGATATTCGGGTCATGCTTGCCACCCTTTATGGACGAGACGCCAGCGGCGTGCCATTCATTTAAATTACGTTCGCCGCTGACTTTATTTGAGGAAAGTTCAAGTAGTTCCATTGCTTCACCAACCAAGTAGAGCGAACCGGTGATGACAACAAACGGGTCGTTTGCCGTTTGGACGAAAGCTTCTTTTAAAGAAGTGAGTTCTTTGATTTCGGAACCCGGATTGGACTTGCGGCAAATCGCCGCCAGTTCTGCGGGTGCGGCAGTCCGTTGGCTGCTGACTGGCACCAGCAAGATACGGTCGGCCAACGGAGCGAGGATTTCACACATGGGGCGAGTGTCTTTATCGCTCAAAATCCCCATGACCAAGGTTGGCTTTGGAATTCGCAAATGAATTTTGAGAGCCGCCCGCAAGGCTTCTGCGCTGCCCACATTATGCGCGCCGTCGAGAAGTAGTTTTTGGCCAGCCTTGCGCTCCACCAGTTGTAATCGGCCTGGCCATTGCACGCGAGAAAGACCAGCCCGGATGGTTTCGTCACTGACTGGAATTTGGGTTGCTATGGCTCGCGCCGTATAAGTTGCCACGGCCGCATTGATGCGCTGATGTTCACCCATCAATGGAATTTTCAACCCGCGCAACGGTGGGTAATCGGTTTGGGTCCAGGTGATAAGCCAAAACGGGGCGTCGTTCCGGCGTGCTACTTCAAACAGAATCCTGAACGCGTCCTTATCATTCACTGCGGTAATGACCGGCACGTGCGACTTGATGATGCCCGCCTTTTCACTAGCAATTTTTGCCAGTGTGTCACCCAGCCAGTGTTGATGGTCGTATTGAATATTGGTAATGACGCTGGCCAGTGGCGTGACGATGTTCGTCGCATCCAATCGTCCGCCCAGACCGGTTTCCCAAATGACCAAATCGCATTTCTGCTCCGCGAAATAACACAAAGCCATGATGGTGATGACTTCGAAGAAGGTTGGATGTTCATTTGCCGGAAATTGTTTCAGCAACAACTGCATTTCCTCCACGAGACGAATAATATCGGCTTCGTTAATGAGTTCGCGGTTGACTTGTATCCGCTCGCCGAATGCAACCAGATGCGGTGAAGTAAATAGTCCTACTCGCAATCCGGCTGCGCGATATATACTTTCGAGCATCGCACAGACCGACCCTTTGCCATTAGTTCCCGCAACATGAATGAACCGAAGTTTTTCCTGAGGATTGCCCGCTAGTGCCGCGATCCGATGCGTGTTCTCCAACCCCAGCTTTGTGCCGAAGAGTTGAAGATCGTAAAGGAATTTTATGGCGTCTGAATAATTCACGACTCGGCAGTAGCCTCATCTATCGTTCACAAAGGGCGATGGTGAATATGCGCGTGGGCGGCGGCGATGAACCCGCTAAACAACGGGTGCGGTTTATGCGGTTTACTGTGAAATTCCGGATGGAACTGACACGCGATATAAAAGGGATGCTTCTCAAGTTCGATCACTTCCACCAGTTTTCCCTCGGGCGTGGTGCCGCTGATAAGGAAGCCAGCTTTCTCGAAACGATCGCGGTATGCGTTGTTAAATTCGTAACGATGGCGATGGCGTTCATTCACCACGAAGGCGCCGTAAAGCTTGGCTGACTTGCTGCCCATGACCAATTGGCATGGCTGCGCTCCGAGGCGCATGGTGCCGCCCTTCTTGGTCACCTTGGTTTGACCGTCCAACATGGCAATGACTGGATGCGGAGAGTTCAGGTCGAATTCCGTGGAGTGCGCTTTGTCCAATTTCAAAACATTGCGCGCAAATTCGATGGTGGCGATTTGCATCCCGAGGCAGAGGCCGAGGTAGGGAATATTATTCTCGCGGGCATATTTCGCCGCCATGATTTTCCCTTCAATCCCGCGCTCACCAAAACCGCCGGGAACTAAAATACCGCCCAACCCGTTGAGGATCGTTTCCGCTCCCTGACGTTCGATATCTTCGGCGTCCACCTTTTGAATCTCAACGCCGCAATCGTTCGCAATGCCGCCGTGGATGATGGCTTCGTAAACCGATTTATAAGCGTCGTTCAACTCGATGTATTTGCCGACCACACCGATACGCACCCGATGCTGCGGCGCGATGAGCTTGCGAATGATCTCCTGCCAGTGCGTCATGTTCGCCGTCGGCACATCCAAGTGCAACATGCGACAAACCAGATCGTCCAAACGCTCGCGCTGGAGCATCAAGGGGACTTCATAGATGCTGTGGTCCACGTCTTTTTCTTCAATGACCGCCTCAAACGGCACATTGCAGAACATGGAAATTTTCTGGCGCAATTCATTGTCCAATGGCCGTTCACAACGACAGACCAAGATGTGCGGGGCAATGCCGATTTCGCGGAGCTTCGCCACCGATTGCTGCGTTGGTTTGGTTTTTAATTCACCGGCAGCCTTGATGAAAGGCACGTAGGTGACATGCAGGAAAAGGGCGTTGCTATAACCGACTTCGAGCGCGAATTCGCGAATTGCTTCTAAAAATGGTAATCCTTCGATGTCACCGGTGGTGCCGCCGATTTCGGTGATTACGACATCGGCCTTCGATTGCTCGGCGAGTTGATGAATGCGGTTTTTGATTTCATCGGTGACGTGGGGAATGACCTGGACGGTTTTGCCAAGGTAATCGCCGCGCCGTTCCTTATCCAAAACCGTCTGGTAAACCTGGCCGCTGGTCAGATTGTTGGTGCGGGTAAGTTTAACGTTGGTGAACCGCTCGTAATGGCCGAGGTCGAGATCGGTTTCTGCGCCGTCATCGAGCACATAAACTTCGCCGTGCTGGTAGGGGCTCATCGTGCCGGGGTCCACGTTGAGGTAGGGATCAAACTTTTGGAGTGTGACCTTGAGGCCGCGATTTTCCAGCAGCGTGCCCAAGGAGGCCGCCGTCAGGCCTTTGCCCAACGAACTCACCACGCCACCGGTTACAAAAATATACTTCATGTTAATATGCGCCGTATCCGAACTACATTCGGTCTGGCAACTGAATTAGGACCGCAAAATCTTTTCCACACGCGCGACATCTTCGGGCATATCCACGCCGATGCTATCGTAGTCCACTTTCACCACGGCAATCGGTATGCCATTTTCGAGAGCGCGCAACTGCTCGAGCTTTTCTGCCTGTTCCAGCGGCGCCACTGGAAATTTTACCAACTGCAACAACGTCTCGCGCCGATATCCATAAATCCCAATATGCTTCAAAAAAGGAAAGGCCGCCAACTGTTCGGCGACCGAACGACTGGCGGCATCACGCACATACGGAATCGTGCGCCGCGAGAAATATAAGGCCCGACCGGCGGCATTGACAACGACTTTCACCACATTGGGGTTATCATACTCGGAAAGTTCCTTGATGGGGGTAGCCGCAGTGGACATCTCGCTCCCATCCAGGGCTGCTGCAACGCGGTCAATCACAGAGGGATCAATCAATGGTTCATCCCCTTGAATATTAACGGCGGCATCGCCGGGGCAGCATTGAATCACCTCGGCCAGACGATCCGTGCCGCTGGGATGCTCCGGCGACGTCATTTCAACCCGGCAGAAATTTTGGGCGACCTCCCAAATGCGCGTATCGTCGGTGGCTACGATCACTTCGCTGAGTGATTTGGCTTTTTGGCATTGTTCCACCACATGTTGAATCAATGGCTTGCCGGCGATTAACGCCAGCGGTTTTGCCGGAAAACGGGTGGATGCGTATCGTGCTGGGATGATGCCGATGATTTTCATGTTTGGTTATTCAAAATCCACTTTGCTGCCGCTGCTATACCGTCCACAACCACTGCTTCCTTCAGCTTTCCCGCCGAATGCTTTTCCACTTCGGCTCCGTAGCCGGTCCGAACCAGCAAACTCTTTTGCACTCCGGCATTCCAGCCGCATTCCAAGTCGATGAGTTTATCTCCAATGATATAGCTGCGACTCAAATCGAGCCCGAATTCATCGCGGGCATCGAAAAGGAACTGCGGCGAAGGTTTGCGTCCACGACTGGGTTTATCTGGCGCTTCCGGCGCGATGTAAATCTTTTCGAACCGGACGCCTTCCCGCGCGAATTCGCGGAGCAAATGCTGGTGAACTTTCTCCACATCGGCCAGGGTGAAGTAACCGCGACCCACGCCGGATTGGTTTGTCACCATAAACAAAGCAAAACCGGCTTCCTGCAGTTGCCGAAGCGCCGCCGTGGTGCCGGGAAAAATGACCACTTCCTCAAGCCGATGAAGATAATCCTTATCTTCAATGAGGGTTCCGTCACGATCTAAAAAAATGGCGCGCTTCATGGCCTAAGTAAGGCCAGATACATAAGGCCGATTGCCGCCAATGGAAACTTCAAAATTAACAGTGGTGAAAAGAAAAAGGACGGCCGTGAGGCCGTCCTGTGAATTGAAAAGAATTATTCGGTTAGTTTAGAACTTCAACCGGAAATATTTTTGTGAACCGGACGTAGTCGTAGTATAGGGACTGGTCGCACCAGGCACGTTGGTATAGCTACCGGTCACGGCGGGGGCCGCTTGCAAGGAAAACGCTGCATTGGTCCAAGCCAGCGTGATATTGTTACCGGAATATGAGAAGTTCAGCGGGATGGTGGAAGGAGGTGCCACAACCACACTGCCCAAGGCATCGTCAAAAGTCGTGGCGACTCTTATATCATCCAAAAGTATCGTGCCATAACCGCTGGTTTCACGAAAGGCAAAGGTCGAAATAGAGATGCTGCCAATGGCATCACTTGCGGTTGCGCTTTTGCTGTCATCGGTTTCGGAAGTCGGATTGACCCAGATGGTAGTTACCGCAGTGGCAGGATTATAACGTTCCACCACGGTGTAAGAAGTATTCAAACTCAGATCATTAGTAACTTGAACCGAAACAGTCGACCCATTGGCTACCGCCAAGCGATACGTTCCACTGGCAGCATTGGTAGTTTGGGCGTATAGACGGCCACGAAAGTTGGAAGCAGTGGTGTCTTTAAAATGAGCAAAGAAATCGCCCGCCACCGACGGCAGGTTGATAAAATTGACCGTAAATTTCGCATATAAAGAAACCCCGCTTCCAGCGGTGTAAGGCGCACCGATCAACAAAGCATTCACATCTTCGGAGCTTGAGGAAGCCACGCGCAACTGTCCTCCCGCCACCTGCATTTCGCCGGCAGTACCGCTATGAGTATTCCAAAGAAAACCGGAATTCGTGGTGATGGAACCGTCCACATAAGTGAACGAATCATTAAAAACCACTGTATTAGTGGGAACGACCATGAAGGGAAAAGTAGTGCTGGCGATATTCGTACCGTCACTCACCACAATGGTAATCGGGGTGGCTCCCACCTGGCCTGTAGCAGGGGTAAGCGTTACTGTCCGGCTGTTTCCACTTCCACCAAATACAATGTTATCCTGAGGCAAAAGGGTGATATTTGATGAAGTGGCACTCAGTATCAAACCATTACCGGGAGTTTCCAAGTCATTAATATTAATCGAAATGTCCGCCGTACTGGTATCTTTTATCGTGCTGGTTAATGGAACCGAGGAAATGGTCGGAGCGGTATTCGCTGGCAAGACAGTTACATTAAAGCTGCTATTGGCAATGAGCCCGCCACCATCAGTGACCGTAACTGTGATGGAGGCGGTTCCTAATTGACCGGCTACAGGAGTTACAGTCACCGTGCGAGAACTACCACTGCCTCCGAAGGTAATGTTCGCATTAGGAACAAGCGTGGGGTTGGATGAGGAACCGGAGAGTGTCAGGCTTCCAGCAGCTGTCTCCGTATCGTTTACAGTAACAGGTAAAGGCGAGGTGGCAGTATCAACGCGGGTGGTTGTATTGTTGATGCCGGATATAGTTGGAAAGCTATTACCACCCACAATAGTATCCCCGGAAACTGTCATAAAGTCAAAGCGGGTCAGACTCGCCTGACCGTATATGCTGCCCGTTTTGGCAGCCACATAGGAGGTGCCGCCCGGTTCAAATTGGGCCAAAATACGATAGGCAAAATTCGCATTGTCACGCACTCCAGCGACAGCGCTCAAATCAATAGATTGCGCCAAAAAGATGCTGTCCGGCGTGTTGGTGATCACGGCGTAATCGGTAAACGTGGTCCCATTGGTCGAATATTGCAGATCATAATATCTGCTGCCGGTGGCGCTTGCGCGCTGGCTCCAGGTGATGACTATGTTTTCCTTGCCGGCGGTACTCACATTAAACTGTATGCCACGGGTTTTATCTCCCGCGCTGACGGCTGGATAATTTCCAATTGTCCAAGCGCTATTATCGCCACTGCTGGTCGTATCGAGGGCGTTGTCACCGGTGGTGAACGTGTTGGTCGCGCCCCCGATCAATGAGGTCGTCCCGATTCCGCTCGAAGGCGTGGTGAAACCAGTGCCTACGTTGGCGTCCGGCGGACTGCTGTTGAAGGTCCAACGAGCAACGACATCGGCTCGGGCATGCAGGTTGGTAACTGCAACAAAAGCAAGGGCAAGGAGGACTCTTCTCATGGGATTTTAGGGGTTTTTCAGGTTTTACTAACTAAAACAATGTCAAATAGCCTGTCGTCAATTACCCGGCGAAAGACCAATAAAGCTTCAATAAAAAGGGACGACACCTGATTAATCTGTGCCGTCCCTTTCGCAGGCTATTTAATTAATCAAGGATGGTTCAACCGGTAGAAAGCCGTGCCGGTCGGAGTAACAGTTACTACATTGTTAGTCCCGCTTACGGTTGGCGTTTGACCTACCGGCGTCCAAGTCGCACCGGTGATGGTCGCCTTGCTCTCCAGAGCGTAACCCACGGAGTTAGTGCTCCAGGATATTTGAACATTGCCACTCACCAGCGCTATATTCAAGCTGACCGGCGGCGGCGGGGTAACGACCAGGATGGTGGCCACATCGGAGAAGGAAGTGCCAATTTTCAGATTATCCAAAGAATTGGTGCCAATGCCTGTGCTCTGCCGCAAGCCGTAACTGGTAATTTCCGACAACCCAATGGCATCCGTCGCGGTCACGCTGGAACTGGCTTCCGCTTGTGGATTTACCCAGAGCGTGCTGATGCCCGAGCCGACGACATATTTCGTTACGACCGAGTAATTGGTCCCAAGGGAGAGATCGATTGGCACGGTCACACTGGCGGCCCCACCCTGATTGGCGATGCCCAACCGGAACTTGCCGACGGCGGCATTGGTGATGGTGGCAAAAATACGGGCGCGAAAACTGTTTCCGTCATCCCGGAAATGGGCGAAATATTCACCCGCTGCCGAAGGCAGGGCACTGAAGGTGACGGTAAATCCGGAATAAAGAATATAACCATTGGTGGTATTGAAGGCAGCGCCGATGACATTGGTAATTCCGGCGCTCACATCTTCCTGTAAGCCTCCGCTCAGCACGGCCTGCGAATTGGAAACTCCCACTTCGAAGAAGTTCGCAGCCGTTGGGCTGGTATGGCTCCACGGACTTCCTGCCGCATTGTAAAGCGGGCCATCCGGATAGTTGAAATTCTCAGTGAACAAAACTCCCAGCAATGGGTAAACGTTAACCACGAAGCTGGTGCTCGCCGTATTGGCGCCGTCGCTTACATTCACGGTAATCGTCGCAATTCCAATTTGCCCGCTGGCTGGAGTCACACTGACGGTTCGATTGGACGCGCTCCCGCCAAAAACAATGCTGGCATTAGGAATCAAAGTCGGGTTCGAGGAGGAACCAGTAAGCGTCAGACTGGCTGCGGGAGATTCCGCATCACCCACGGTGAACGAAACGGCAGCCGGAATGGTGTTGCTCGGCGTGGTAATATTTGGAATTGAAGAAATCACCGGCGCGCCAACCGTCAACAAAAAGGTAACGCTGGTTGATTTGCTGTCCGTATCCGTGCAGGTAATGGTAATGGTGGTTGTGCCTTGTTGACCAGTGGCTGGGGTCACAGTCACTGTCCGATTGGTGCCACCGCCGCCGAAGACAATGTTGGCATTGGGAACCAAGGCAGTATTGGATGAAGTGCCAGCAACCGTCAAACTTGCTGCCGGAGTTTCATCATCGACGACTGTAAATGGAATGGCCGCAGTCGGGGTGTTTGCTGGCGTTGCCTGACTGGCAATGAAGGAAATCCCCGGAGCGCTGAGATCATCAAAAGAGGTGGCTACTTTTAAATTGTCGATGAACATGGTGCCCTCGCCGGTGGCCTGGCGTAAGGCGTAGGCGTAAACATCCAAGGCGTTTGGCCGCGCTGCGGTCCCCACATCAGTGGCAGTAACGCTAGGGTCGGTTTCCAGCGACGGGTTCAACCAGATGGTGGAGACGCCCGTGGCAGGCACAAAACGGGTCACCACGGTGTAGATAACATTGGTAGTAAGATCCGTGTCAATCTGACCGCTGCCCTGCAAGGAGCTGGATCCATTTCCAATGCCCAACCGCAGCTTGCCGGCGGGCACGGTGCCACCGGTGATGGCATTTGTTGCAGAGGCCCAGATACGCGCGGCGAAACCAGTTTGCGCTCCACCATTATTGTCTTTGAAATGGGCGAAATAAGCTCCTGCCGTGGTAGGCAATTGCGTAAAATATACCTGAAACTTGGAGTAAACCGTAAAAGCACTGTTGGTGTTATAGGGCGAAGTTCCCGTCAAGCTGGTAACCCCGGCTAAAAATGCATTTACGTCTTCCGTGCGCGCGGTCGATACCACCAGTTGATTATTCGAGCAGACCATTGAGCCACCCGTTCCGCTATGGCTCAGCCAAGGCGAGTTTGGAGCACCCACGATTGCACCATCAGGATAGGAGAATCGCTCAGTTAATATCAGTGATGCCTGACTACCAGCCGCCAGTGCGACCGTAGCAAACAATGTAAAGAGTGCTTTTTTCATAGGGATTCGTGGGTTTTTATTTTTATCAGATCAGCAGCTTAATAATTAAATTTCGGTTCCAACGGCAAATCATCCAGCGTTTACTGGCTTAAGTGCAATCCGTTGGCTTGACAAGTCCTGTTTAGTTACAATCTGGCAACTTAATTTGGAGTGGAATCAGTGGGATACCAATGAATACCATCCTTGTGATTTGTCCATTCGGCATTGGCGTCGTTTGACTCGGCACTAGTATAGATAAAAAGATTAGTTTTCATTGCGCGCGCGCTACCATCTGACATGGCCATATTTCCACGCTGATTATGCCGACCAACGGCATACTGGGATGTCACGTTGGATTGGGCGGGGGCCGTGTTGTTGGAACTATTTGGATCTACTTCAGCCACGAGCACCGTATCGGTAGGACGTAAAATTTGACTGAACTTTACCTGGGCCACACCGCCAGCCCGCGTTCCCTTGTTAATGCAAATGCGGCCATTTTCGCCATACATGAAAAACGCCCGTGCTTGACTAGGAGGCTTGGCATAGGTGTTATTCGGCTGTGGGGCCGAAGGGCAAGAATATATAGTTTTTGTTTCCGGCATCGGCGGAGCGGGCGTCGTACCAAGGTATAAACTGACCAAAGAAGGCTGGCTAATGTAAATCGAAACCGTATTGTACCAAGCATCAACATTTTGTGGAACACTGATAGGCAAAATCGTGTCTCCCTCTTCAGGAACCGCATCCTGCATATCATCAGAATACATTTTATAGCCCAATGACCATTGCTTCATATTATTAAGGCAGGTAATCGCCTGAGCCTTGGCTTTCGCCTTTGCCAATGCTGGCAGCAGCAATCCCGCCAAAATAGCGATGATAGCAATTACGACTAATAACTCAATGAGAGTGAACCCGTGTAAAGCCCCTCTCCCTCTACTGTTGTATGAGTATGACTTAGATGCGACCATAAACGTTCCTGATTACAAGCCAACCTTATGTCGGCTTCTGAGATTACAATGATTTATATTGCCCCCATGCTAGGCTCCTTGAAAAATTAAAGCAAGGAGTTACTTGTGAAAAGTTATACACAATTTAGTGACAATTTAGCAACGTTTAGGCTGAGAATCTCAGGACGCTTTAATCGGTTTTGCAACATGCAAATCTTTCTAAGCAACCCCCGTTCCATACCAATCCTTTTTTCAAATAGCTGTGATATTACAGCGTTTTGGTTAGTTTTTGAATTTATAAGTCAAAACGAATTCGCCAAAGCGTTGTCGCATTTTATCCACGGTGCTTAAACTCGGTATGCCCCGGGGCAGGCCAAACTGCAACGGCATCACCAGCGATTTTTACCTGCGCCAAAACCTGATTATACGTGTAAGTATTATTTGTTTGCTTATAGCTTTGCAGTGAACGATAATTCCGGTGTTAAAGCACAAATCCGTTTCATGCTAAATGAGTGCGGCGCATTATATTGCCTTATTTTTGGCCTTGTTCAGCCCAGTGCTGCATGCGGCTGAGAGTTGGCCCATGTTTCGTGGCGGCCCTGCCCTGCTCGGCATCGGCCCTGCCCAATTACCCGAAAAGCCGAAGCTGCTTTGGTCTTTTAAAACTGCCGGACCGGTCAAATCTTCCGCTGCAATTGAGACCAAACAGGCTTTCATCGGTTCGCATGACGGAAATGTTTATGCACTGGATCTAATTACTGGAAAAAAGAAATGGGCCTACAAGACGGGTGGGCCAGTTGAATCTTCTCCGCTGGTGTTGAACGGCAAGGTTTTTGTCGGCTCGTCGGATGCGTTCCTTTATGCGCTTGATGCCGCGACGGGCAATCTGGTTTGGAAGTATGAAACGGGTGATAAGATCCTGGGTTCGCCTAACTGGGTAAAGTCCGGCGACGCTACCTGGATACTTATCGGGAGTTACGACTTTAAGCTGCACTGCGTTGACGCCGCGACGGGCAAAGCAGTCTGGACTTACGAGAGTAGTAACTACATCAACGGCTCTCCGGCAGTCGCGGAAGGTAAAACTGCATTCGGTGGATGTGATGCACTGCTGCATGTCATCTCCCTCAAGGACGGCAAGCAAATCAAGGAGGTGGAAGCAGGGGCGTATATTGCCGGTTCCATCGCACTGGATAAAGATCGCGCTTACTTTGGCCACTACGAAAATGAATTCCAATGTATTGATTTGGTTGAAGGGAAAAAAATATGGACCTTCCGCGATCGTGCCTTCCCTTACTTCTCGTCGCCAGCGGTGGTGAGTGATCGCGTTGTTTTTGGGGGGCGCGATAAACAACTTCACTGCGTCAAGCGGGATGATGGCACGCCGATTTGGTCGTTTGCCACCCGAGGCAAGGTGGATAGTTCGCCGGTTATTTGTGGCAACAAGGTGATCGTTGGCTCGGATGATGGCCGTATCTATATGGTATCGCTGGATAAGGGGAAGGAACTTTGGTCATACGAAATCGGCCAGGCAGTAGCCAGTTCGCCCGCCGTGGCCGATAATAAGATAGTGATCGGTTCGGATGACGGCAGCGTCTATTGCTTCGGAGCAAAAGGCAAATGATGCGCCGCTTAATGAATAATTTAAAATTTGCATAAATCGATGAGCACCACGCTGATTCCTGAAACGCCCAAAGCGCCTCCGCTGGAAAAGCAAACCACGGTCGGCAATTATTTTGTTTCGAATTACCCGCCCTTCTCGTTCTGGAAGCAGGAGAATGTGGGCGAGTTGATGGCGGCTTTGGAACGACCGCCCAAACCGGGCAATCCGCTGGGGATTTACCTGCATATTCCATTCTGCCGGAAGCGTTGTCATTTCTGTTATTTCCGCGTTTACACGGACAAGGATTCGGCGGCGATTCGGAATTACATCGATGCTTCACTGAAAGAGTTTGCGATTTATGCCGCGAAGCCGGCCATTCAAGGTCGCAAGCCGAACTTCATTTATTTTGGCGGTGGCACGCCCTCGTATCTCTCGGTGGATCAACTTAAACATCTTACCGATGGGATGAAGGCATTGTTGCCTTGGGATGAAGTGGAGGAAGTTGCCTTCGAAGCCGAGCCGGGCACGCTTACGGATCACAAGCTCAAGGCGATTCGTGACATGGGGGTGACGCGCTTGAGCCTGGGCGTGGAGAATTTTGATGATCATATTCTGGAGATCAATGGTCGCGCGCATCACAGCAAGGAGATTGCGCGGGCTTACGCGTATGCGCGGGAGTTGAATTTTCCCCAGATCAATATCGACCTCATCGCCGGCATGGTGGAGGAGACGGATGCCAACTGGCGCGAGTGCATTCGCAAGACCATTGAGATGAGTCCGGACAGCGTGACGATTTACGAGATGGAGATTCCTTACAACACTACCATCTATAAACAGATGAAGGCGGAAGGGAAACTGGTTGCGCCGGTGGCGGATTGGGAGACGAAGCGCGGCTGGGTCAATTATGCCTTCAACGAGTTGGAGAAGGTCGGCTACACCATCACGAGCGCGTACACGGCGGTGAAAAATCCGGAGAAAACGAAATTTGTTTATCGGGATAAATTGTGGGCGGGCGCGGATTTACTTTCGTTGGGAGTTGCTTCGTTTGGGCACATCAACGGGACGCATTATCAGAACCACCATGATTTTGATCCGTATGTGGCGCGGGTGCAGCAGGGCGAGTTGCCGGTTTATCGCGCGCTGACTTCGACGGATGAGGAACGCTATATTCGCGAATTCATTTTGCAATTGAAGCTTGGCCATGTCAGCCGCGCTTATTTCAAACAAAAATTCGGCGCGGAACCGACGGAACGTTTCGCGGCGCCGCTGCAGACCTTGAAGGATTGGGGTTTCCTTTCCGTGGAGGGCGACACCATTCGCATTAATCGCGAAGGTTTGCTGCAAGTGGACCGGCTGTTGTCTGAATTTTTTCTGCCGCAACATAAGAATGTGAGATATGCCTGAGAAAACTAACATCCTGCCCTACGCCATCCGTGCCGCCGATTTTTCGCTGGCGCATCCACTGGATGAATTTTACGCGCTCGCGGGACAGGCTTTGCCGCCGCTGCAAGAGGTGGAAGGGGTGGGCGTGCCGGAACCGTACAAGACTTTGCTCGTCCACCAAAACGACATGACACCGACGTTGGAGAAATTCCATCAGTCGCGGATACACCTCCAAGTCGTGGGACGACGCAGCATGGAGGAGGCGTATTATCGTGAAGTGGTTTTGCTGCTCGACGGCACGGACCAACCGGTGGAGTTCGGCGCGATTAAAATCAACCTGGGCTTGTTTCCGCAGGAGGCGCGCGCAGAAATTCTTCAGGAGAAACTTCCGTTGGGATATATTTTGGCAGAATATAAAATTCCGCATGCGAGCCGTCCGCGCGCGTTTATCCGGTTGGCTTCGGATCATTTAATCAATGGCTTGTTGAAACTTTCCGGTGCGCAAGTCCTCTATGGTCGACGTAATACTTTGTTTGATCCACAGCAACGGCCATTGGCGGAAATCGTGGAAATTTTGCCAACCGCTGGAAAAAAGGATGTCGCGTGAACCTAAAAACCGGCCATGACGTAATCATTATCGGCGCAGGCCCGGCTGGAGCTTCCGCGGCCGCTATATTGGCGGAAAAGGGGCATCGCGTGCTGGTGCTCGAACGCGAGAAGTTTCCGCGCTATCATGTCGGAGAGTCACTGTTGCCATTCACTTTTCATCCGTTGCAACGGCTGGGGCTGGTGGAAAAGATGCGCGGGTCGCAATTTATTAAAAAGTTCAGTGTTCAATTTGTCTCGCCTTCAGGGAAAGCATCGCAGCCATTTTATTTTTTTGACCGATATAATCAGGATGTCGCCCAGACGTGGCAGGTGCTGCGCTCGGAGTTTGACCAGATTGTCATGGACCATGCGCGGGAAAAGGGAGCTGTGATCCAGGAGGAAGTCACGGTTACGGAGTTGTTGAAAGAGGGTGAGCGGGTTGTGGGCGTGCGTGTGCGGGACAAGCAGGGAAATGTTGCTGAACATCGTGCGCCGATTACGTTTGATTGTTCCGGCAAGGAATCGTTTGCAGCGGTGCGCAACAACTGGCGCATCAAAGACCCGAAGCTGAAC
The DNA here is from genome assembly GCA_028293285.1 of Pedosphaera sp. Classification (GTDB taxonomy): domain Bacteria; phylum Verrucomicrobiota; class Verrucomicrobiia; order Limisphaerales; family Pedosphaeraceae; genus Pedosphaera. Next base: position 6,807 of record JAQGPC010000178.1, on the reverse strand, counting down.
AAGGTCGCCGTGTGGACTTATTACAAAGGGGCCATGCGTGATGAAGGGATTGATGCGGGGGCGACGACGGTGGCGTTTGTTCCGGAAAAAGGATGGTTCTGGTACATCCCGCAACACAATGACATGATCAGTGTCGGCGTGGTGGCGGAAGGCAAATATTTGACTCGCGAGGGCGTGCGCGATCCCGGTGAAATGTTTCAACGCGAGGTGAAGCAGAACAAGTGGATTGAGCAACATGTCGCCGCAGGCACGCAAACCGGGCCTTATTACATTACCAACGAATTTTCTTTTCACTCGAGATATTGCGCCACGGAAGGGCTGTTGCTTGTTGGCGATGCATTTTGCTTTCTTGATCCGGTGTTTTCATCCGGCTTGATGTTCGCGATGAAGAGCGGTGTATTGGCGGCTGATTTTACGCATGAGGCTTTGGTGGCCCGCGATTTCTCCCCTGCCCGTTTTGCCGAGTATGGCAAGACGTTGCGCGAAGGGATCGAGAATATGCGGAAACTTGTTTACGCGTTTTACGATCCGAACTTCAGCTTTCGCAAGTTGACGGATAAATATCCCGACCTCGCGGGCGATGTGACGGATTGTTTGTCGGGTGATGTGAACAAGGACTTTTCCAAGCTCTTCAATGCCATCAAGGAATTTGCGGAAGTGCCGGATGTCTTGCCGTATGGCGAGCCGCTGGTTAAGCCGGAATCGAAGATGCAGGCGGTGTAAGCTCCTCATAGAGACGGCACCGCAAATCTTAAAAGGAACTATCAGCAAAATTCGTGTTTATTAGTGTTCATTCGTGGTTAATAATTTCTCTGCGTGAACATCGTCCAGATAACGCCCGGCGCGGGAGCCATGTTTTGCGGAAATTGTTTCCGCGATAATGCGCTGGTCGGCGCGTTGCGGAAGAAGGGCCATTCAGTGTTGATGGTTCCGCTTTACCTGCCGCTGACACTCGATGAAGCGGACCAGACCGAAGGCACGCCGATTTTCTTCAATGGCATCAATGTTTATCTGGAACAGAAATCCACGTTCTTTCGCGAAGGGCCGGCGTGGATGCACAAATTATTCGCCTCGCCCAAGCTGCTGAAACTGGTGGCCGGTCGCGCGGCCAAAACTCGAGCGGCGGATCTCGGTGAAATCACGCTTTCCATGATTCGCGGCGAGGAAGGCAACCAGGCGCGGGAGATTGAACAACTCATTGCGTTTTTCAAAACGCAGCCCAGGCCGGATATCATCTGCCTTTCGAATGCGCTGCTCATCGGGATGGCGCGGCGAATTAAGGCGGAATTGGGCGTGCCCATTGCCTGCGTGTTGCAAGGCGAGGATTCGTTCCTGGATGGATTGCCTGATTCGCATCGTGACCTGACCTGGCAGACCCTTGCCGAGCGTTGTCGTGATGTGGATTTGTTTATTCCGCCGACGCGGTACTTTGCTGAATTGATGGGCAAGCGACTGAATCTGCCGCCCGGGCGAGTGAGGGTTATTTATAACGGCATTAATTTGGAAGGATTTGAGACAATTCAAAATGAAAAATTAAAAATTAAAAATGAAGAGCCGCCGGTGCTTGGCTACTTTGCGCGGATGTGCCGAGAGAAGGGACTCGATACGCTGGTGGAGGCGTTTATTATTTTGAAGGAGCGCAATCGCGTCAAAGAATTAAAATTGAAGGTGGGCGGCGGTTGCGGGCCGACGGATGAACCTTTCGTGAATACGTTGCGGGATCGTTTGCGAGCAAAGGTTTTTCTGAACGATGTGGAGTTTTATCCCAATGTGGATCGCACTGAGAAGCAGAAGTTTTTTCGTTCACTCTCGGTGTTCTCGGTGCCGGCACTGTATGGGGAGGCGTTTGGTTTGTATGTCATCGAAGCGATGGCCAGCGGCGTGCCGGTCGTGCAACCGCGTCATGCGGCGTTCCCGGAAATTATTGAAGTCTCCGGCGGCGGGGTTATTTGCGAACCGCGCAATCCGAAGGCATTAGCGGATGCCATCGAGCAGATTTTGCTGAGTCCAGAGCAGGCATGCGCACTTGGAACGGCCGGAAGAAAAGCGGTTGAAGAACGTTTCAATGCGGAACAGATGGCGACGGAAACGTTGCAGGCGTTTCAGGAGGTTACGCGCCAATTCAAAGAATAACCTTTGTGTCCGTGCAGCTTAGTTGTTAAATCCATTTCTTATGGCCTACGAATTCAAAGCCATCCGGCGCGTCGAGTTCTCCGAAACCGACATGGCAGGCATCGTCCATTATTCCAATTTCTTTCGCTACATGGAAATTGCCGAGCACGGTTTCTTTCGCGAGTTGGGTTATTCCGTGGTGATGAATCATTTCGAGCCGCCGGTGGGCTGGCCGCGTGTGCATGCGGAATGTGAATATCGCCAACCGCTGCGTTTCGAGGATGAAGTGGAAATCCACATGCTGGTCAGCGAGAAGAAATCGAAGTCGCTGAGTTATATTTTTAAGTTCCGAAAATTGAATGCGACGATTCCGATGGATATCGCACGCGGCTCATTGACGGTGGTGTGCGTGGTAAAGCAAGCAGATGGGAGGATGGCAGCGGCGCATATTCCGAAGGCGTTTGCGGACAAGATTGACGTGGCTCCGGCGGAGTTGTTGACTTGATGGGTGTCAGTTCGCATAGGGGGATTTCAACTATGGGACTATTTAATAAAATTTTTGGAAACAGAGATCCTCGTTTCACTGAACTTATCAACCAGATCAGTTCTCTGGAACATGATTTGGAGGCGTTTGGCGCTGGAAATGATGCTCCCGATGATAAAAAACTGGATGATGCCGAAAGATTTTTAAAGTGTAAGTTTCCTTCTGCTTACAGAGATTTCCAAAAGAAATTCGGCGGATTCCACCTCCATGTAAAGCAAGAAGTTTGGCCACGCGCCAAAGCCTATGAAGTGGGACCTTATTGGTATTTCATATATGGATTCGTTATTTTGGGTTTGGGAGGGAGTGATATTCCAGAAAATCTCAATATTTTAAAGGCTACGGAAAGGTTTCGAAGTGAAGCCCAAAATTCAGACTTAATACCGTTCCTAAAGGAATTAGGTTCAGCAGATTATTATTGTTTTACCGCTGACGGAAGAATTGTCTTTTGGAGCCACGAAGGAGAGCGCGCACTGCAGGAAACAGATTTTTGCAGTCTGGTCCTAGAAAAGATTCGAAGCCTTCAAACGAACAAGGAACGCAAGAAGAAGCTCCTGAATGTCGGCGATACGGCAGGCTGGAAGCCTGATTGAAAGAAGAGAGTAAGATTACGATTAGGATTAAGAGTAGGAAGGGAAAGGGCGGCGACTCTTTATCCGTGATGCCAATTAAATTTTAATAAACCGGCTCGGGGAAGGTCTGGAAGGATTTGACGACGCCGTTCATGAACACCACCTGCGCTCGGACGTAAGTGCGGGGATCGTAATCATAATGGAGATTGCGGCGGCCCCAATAACGGGTTTCCTGAACATAACCACCATGATAAAGCCAGGTGACGGCTTCGCCGCCTTCGTTGGCGCTTTGCAGGGTTTGCGAGGGAGCACCCCAGGCGATGTACACGGCATCCATGGGCATGCCGACCTTGATTTGTCCCTGATCTACGGCGACTTTTAACTCGGGCGGGAGAGCCTGATAAGCAGCAAGGCGTTCCTGCTTGCGGGTAGCGACATTTTGGGTGGAGGCGCACCCCGCCAACAATAAAATCACGAGCAGACCGGAGAAAAACTTCACAATAGTATGACGCCGTGTGAATAACATTATTCAGGCGACATCCTAATTTAACCTGACAAACCAATTGCTGTAAAGCGGCGCAGGCAATATACTTTCGACATTATGAATTGGCTTACTTTTGCCTTAATGACGGTGGTTTCGTGGGGACTCTACGGCATCTTCCTGCACAATGGACAGACTGCCATGGCGGATAAAAGCAATGGGCTTTACAAAGCATTTCTATTTGTTGGACTTGCCTATTTTCTCACTGCAGTGCTCGCGCCGCTGGGCATGTTGATGACCCGTAAGGCGAATTGGAGCATGCCTGCCGCTGGCATGGGCTGGTCGTTGGTGGCCGGAATTGTAGGAGCGATTGGAGCGTTTTGTGTACTGCTCGCGTTTGCTAATGGCGGCAAGCCGGGCACGGTAATGGCGATTGTGTTTGGTGGTGCACCGGTTGTGAATGCGGTTGTGGCGCTTATTCTTCATCCGCCTGAAGGAGGATGGGGTTCAATCAAACCACAATTTTATTTAGGCATTGTTATGGCGGCTGTTGGGGGATGTTTGGTGACTTTTTATAAGCCTGCTCCACCTAAACCAACTGGGGCTCCTTCCGTGCAAGCGTCGTCGGCTTCGAATCAGAAGGCAAACTAAGTGAATTTACCCAAGGGAGACTTTTGGTCGAACTCCGAATGCGCAGCAGTTCTTGAATTGCTGCGCCCGGGACGGGCGCTCTCCGTCCTCGCCCGCAACTTTATCGCTTTCGCCAATTCTCCCGCTCACTCACTCAGGTAATTTCAATGGCCGACGGAATCCATCTTTCCCGTGCGGCCATTCAAGCCAGCCAATTGGAACAACTCCGTTCGCTGGTTGCGGAACTGTTTCCGGGCAATGCTTTCTATTCGCAAAAGTTAAGCGCGGTGGGCATTACGTTTGATATCGCGTCGCTCGAAGATTTTTCCCTGCGGTTTCCCTTCACGACGAAATCAGAGTTGGTCGAAAACCAGCGCGTTCATGCGCCGTATGGCACGAACCTGACTTATCCGTTGGAGCGATATTCGCGCTTCAACCAGACGAGCGGCACGACGGGCACGCCGTTGCGCTGGCTTGATACTCCGGATAGCTGGGATTGGATGCTGGATAACTGGGCGGAGATTTACCATGCGGCTGGCGTGACCCCAGCGGACCGCATTTATTTTGCTTTTTCGTTTGGGCCATTCCTTGGTTTTTGGACGGCATTTGAATCAGCGACGCGCATGGGCGCACTGTGCATTCCCGGTGGCGGCATGAGCAGCGCGGCTCGGATGCGGGCGATCATCGATAACGGCGCAACAGTGCTTTGCTGCACGCCGACGTATGCGATCCGCCTGGCGGAGGTCGCGGCGCAGGAACAAATTGATCTTAGCAAAGCAAAGGTGAAGACGGTCATTGTCGCAGGCGAACCGGGAGGGAGCATTCCGGCTATCCGCGCGCGACTGGCGGAACTTTGGTCGGGGGCGCGGATATTTGATCATCACGGCATGACGGAAGTTGGACCAGTTACTTACGAGTGTCCCAAGCAACCCGGTGCGCTGCATGTGATCGAGTCTTCTTATTACGCGGAGATTATTGATCCGACCAGCGGCAAAGCCATTGCTCCAAGTGAGACGGGTGAATTGATTTTGACGACACTAGGACGGATTGGTTCGCCCTTGTTGCGTTATCGCACAGGCGATTTGGTGAAGCGACCGGTTCGGGTGGCAACTTGCGCATGCGGACGGAACGAACTTGTGTTGGAAGGCGGCATTTTGGGTCGCACCGACGATATGATTGTGGTGCGCGGGGTGAATGTTTATCCAAGTGCGGTTGAGGAAATCATTCGCGCTGCTGATGGCGTGGCGGAATATCAGGTACAGGTGAGCACGAATCAGGCTTTGACGGAATTGAGTATCCAGATTGAGCCGCGTGCTGATTGTCGGGATCTTGCTACGCTAGTTGAATTGTTGGAGAAAAGCTTTCAAGCTAGTTTTAGCCTGAGAGTGCCGGTGACGATGGTTCCGTGCGGCACTCTGCCCCGGTTTGAGATGAAGGCGAACCGGTGGGTGCGGGGGGTAACGGGGTGATGAAATGCGGAATTCGGAGTGCGGAGTGGAGCCAAACCAGCCTTATCTACCTGGCAGCAAGGCCCACTGAAAAGGTTTTCAGGCGCGGGAGATTATTTTTACAAAATTTGTTGACAGAGGCATAACACACGTTATGTTTCTGTTCGTGAATCGAATGGTTCATGCGGCTTTGTGCAAGCCCGCGTTCTTTTTAGAGCTGTACAAGGCTGCGGTTCCGGGTTGTCCGGGGCTGCTGGTTCATGCTTACCCACCCAAACCAACCACCCAACTTCAAATCGAAAGGAAACACCCTCATTATGGCGCGACGCACTGGCCTGATTGTCCGGCTTCCCATGGACATTCGGGAAGATCTTAATCTGGAACTGGAAAATGGCCTGCCTTACAGCGAGATCTGCCTGTGGCTGGCCGAGGAAGGCTATCCCGGGTTCAACAAGGGGCATATCTCCAGTTGGTACAAGGGCGGGTATCAGGATTGGCTCAAAGACATTCAGCGGTTGGAAGAGTTGAATGAGCGGATGGATTATGTGCGCCGGTTTAACTTTGAACTGGATGGGGACACTTTTCAGGAGGCCAGCCTGAAAGTGGCGGCCATCCAGTGCTTTGAGGTGTTGAACAAGTTGGATGTGAATGCCTTGCAGGAGAAGTTAGCGGAGAAGCCGGAGATGTATCTCCGATTGATTAATTCCATGAGCCGGTTGACGAAGAATAAAAGGGAGTTTCTGGCGTATCAACAGGAGAAGAAACAAAGTGAACAGCCCAGTGCGTTTGAGTTGTTCAAGGCATTGTTGCGCAGTCGCAGGACAGAGGACGGAGGGCTGAAGTCGGAGGACGGAAAGAAGGCGGAGGAAGCCCCAGGGCAGTCGAGGGACGAGGGACCAGAGTCGAGAGCCAGCGGGTCGGAGGACGGCGGGCAGAAGTCGGAGGTCAGCGGAGACAAGGGAATAGACACGGGAGGTGCAAGCAAGGGTGAGCTAGTACGAGCTGGTACGAGTGGGTGTGAGT
>JAQGPC010000104.1 GCA_028293285.1 Pedosphaera sp. | reverse complement strand
TCGTAAAACTTTACCTTCCCGGCATGACCCGTAGCGAAATCATGGCCCTCATGACCGCCGGCATGGCCACTATTGCGAGCGGCGTCATGGTCGTCTATGTGCAAATGGGCGTGAGTGCCGGTCACATCCTGACCGCTTCCGTCATGAGCGCGCCCGCTGCATTGTTGATCGCCAAAGTCATGTTCCCTGAAACTCAACACAGCGAATCCGCCTCCGATTCGAAAGCCAAAATGGAAATCAACACGGTCAACGGCATTGACGCCCTCTGCCGTGGCGCGAGTGAAGGGGTTATGCTCGCCATCAATGTCATGGCCATGCTGATCGCCTTCATCGCTGCCGTCGCGCTGGCAAATTTCACCTTTGGCTGGATTCAACGCCAATGCGGTGTACACGATCCCATCACGCTCCAAAACATTCTCGGCTGGATCAATGCTCCCTTCGCCTGGCTCATGGGCGCGCCGTGGAAAGATTGCCATCAGTTCGGTCAAATCCTCGGCCAACGCATCGTCCTCAACGAATTCATCGGCTACCTTGATCTCACCAACCTTGTTAAAGCCGACAAAACCGCCCTCGATCCCCGCACCGTTACGCTTGCGACCTATGCCCTCTGCGGCTTCGCCAATTTCAGCAGTATCGCCATTCAAATTGGCGGCATCGGTGCTCTTGCACCTGATCGACGAGCCGACCTTGCCCGACTCGGCTTGCGTTCCATGGTCGCCGGACTCCTCGCTTGCTATCTCACCGCCACCATTGCTGGCATCATCATTGATTGAATTTGGTTCGGAATTGAATCCACGGTGGCTCGTCTAAACATTTAGAGTGCAAGTTTCAATTTGTTGACAATTAACCACTCACGAGTGAGATTCCGCCGTCGGGTATCCATGTATGTTGACCAATCCAATCACGGAGCCGGTTCTGGTTGTCGAAGATGACCCGAACGATGCCTTGCTTCTGAAAATCGCCCTGCAGAAGAATGGCTTGGATGGCAACATCCATTTTGTCAGCGACGGGCAGGAAGCCATGGATTATCTTTCCGGTATTCCCCCGTACGATGACCGGCAAAAACACCCCTTTCCTTCCCTCATTTACACCGATCTCAAAATGCCGCGACAGGATGGATTCGAAGTATTGAAATGGCTTAATGACCGCCCCGATTGCTCCGTCATTCCCATCATTGTTCTCTCCGCTTCCGCCGAAGATCGGGACATCAAGAAGGCCTACCAACTCGGCGCCAACGCCTATCTGGTGAAACCCTCTACCATTAATCAACTCACCGAAATGCTCCACACCTGCATGCGCTTCTGGGGCATCTGTCAAAAGCCAGCCGGGCCAGCCAAATGCTGACCCCAAATCAGAAGTAAAAGCTGTTGCATTTGGATGATTCAGAACTATGGTGGAGCAAGGTTTACCTTTCTGGAAACCTGTTGTTCCGAACCAATTATTGTATGCCTGTGTCAGCCATGCTGCAGGTCAATTACAAACCAATTCCCGGGAGCAAGCCATGAGCCGTGCACTTGTCAGACCAGTTGCGGATGGTATCCAACTCTCCAGGTTGCCCGACACGAAGGCTCAATTGATATTGGTGGTGGAAGACACGCCCACCGGGTTGCTTTCCTTGCAAAATGCTTTTCAAAAGCTGCACGTGACGACTCCGGTTCATTACGTGGCCAACGGCGACGATGCCATCGCTTATCTCAATGGCGAGGGCCCTTATGCAGACAATTCACAGTTTCCGGAAGCCACGCTGGTGCTGCTCAAATTGGATTTACCGACCATTTCCGGTTACGAAGTGATCCACGTGATCCGTTCCAATCCCCGGTTTCAGAATCTGCCCGTAGTGGTGCTGGTGGATGCTGAAACCAGCCACAAGGAAATTGACGAGGCATATCATTTCGGCGCGAATTCCTATCTGGAAAATGCCACTGATTTGCACAAGTTCCATAGCTCGCTGCTCAGCCTGAATCGGTACATTCTGGAACCGCACCACCCGGAGGCGTGCCTTAAATTCGCCGTCCAGTAAATCAGCTTTAGCGGAATCTGCCTCCCTTCCCTACCCCATTTGCAGGACTTTCCATGGGGGGAAAATTGCAATTGTGGAGCGTCATCTCACCATTCTTATTGCTGAAGATGAACCGAATGATGTGCTTTTGCTGCGCAAGGCTTTGGCGCGGGAAGGCATAGACAACCCCATTCAGGTAGTCAACGACGGCATGGAAGCCATCAAATACCTCCAGGGTGAAGGTCAATACGTTGACCGCGCCCATTATCCTTTTCCCAGCGTCATTTTCACTGATATAAAGATGCCGCGCATGGGCGGATTTGAAATATTGAAATGGCTGCACACTCATCCCGACTGTTCCGTCATTCCTGTCATCGTATTGAGTGCGTCCGCCGAGGAAAAAGACATCAAACAAGCTTACGAACTCGGCGCCAACGCCTACCTGGTCAAACCCGCCACCCTCGGGGAACTTCAGGAAATGATGCGCGTCACCTACCAATTTTGGAAGCAGTGCGCGAAGCCCGTAATTCCCGGCAACTGTTAAATCGGGCGCATTCCAGCGATGACAGTTTAAGTTCCGATGGCCAATCCTTAATTACCCGTTCCCTGCGTTCCAACAACTGTTGACGCCTATCCAGCAATCTTTGTCGCTCCTGCCGCAAACCTTGTATTTCGTCCTTCAACAGGATCGAATGTTGTCGCAGGACTTTGATTTGCCGGAAGCAGCTTTGCCATGGTTCCAGCCTAAATAAACCTTTCCATAAACTCCAGTGCCAACAGAATTTCCGGATAAATTCCCTATTATCATCCTTGCCAGAGCCTCATCGCTGCTTGAATCCGGGTTCCAAAATAATATCCTCAATTTCATGGACGAAGTCTCAATCATCCAATACATCACCGACACGTTTGTCGGTATTGAAATGGTCAAGGCGGATGGCAACGTCTTTTTCTTCCACGGTCCTGCTCGCATGCTTCCGATGGTCACCCTCGTGTCCAAAGATGATTATGACAACGTCTCTAATCTGAATCGTCCAGGAGTCTTCCGCCTCAACATCGGCATCAGCAAGCCCACCTTTCTCTCCTTGTTCGGCTCGCAACCCGCCCCTCCCGGTGTCTCCGGTGTTATTGATACCGGCCATGACTTTACCGCTTTGGACAAATTGATGCCGCACCCGGTTTACGGACAAATGTTTTGGGTCTGCGTGCTCAACCCCGGCGCGGCAACGTGGGAAACCGTGCAAACATTACTGGCCGAGGCTTATAATACGGCTGTTAGCAAGCACACTAAACCTCGGCCCGCTGAATAAAACCCGTGAATCCTCCGAGATGCTCACCAGCCTTAAGGACTTAATGAGTATTGGATTCTCCGCGGCTTTCTCACTCCCCAGCCCTCCGGCCCACACACTCCACGAATTAATTAACTGCTGCACCTTGCCGTTAACTCGGTGTCCACTTGACATCCTATACGCCTTATTAGATTTTCTATTCGAGCTTTTAATCAGCGAAGTTGTAATCTGTTATGAAAACCGTGCTACTCGTCGAAGATAACGAAGATGATGTTTTTTTCATGGAAACTGCCGTCCAGGAACACCGGATGCGCGTCAACCTGCGCATCGCCAGGACCGGAGACGAAGCCGTAGATTACCTTTCTGGTCGGGGCAATTACACCAATCGCGAAGCCTTTCCCCTGCCGAACGTCGTTATTACCGATATCAAAATGCCCGGCAAAACCGGCCATGAGCTACTGCAATGGGTCCGCAGTCACGAAACTCTCCATCGCCTGCCCGTCCTCATGCTCAGTTCCTCCAATCAAGCCGTGGATGTCAACCTGGCTTACGATTACGGAGCCAATTCTTATCTCCATAAACCGATGGCCCATCAGGAACTTCAGGAAACCGTAGGCATGGCGATCAACTATTGGTTGAAAGCCAACGTTCCGCCGCAGCCGGAATAATACTATCTTGCAGCATTCTCTTAATCCTCTTCACAAATCCAGCAGTTTATGCAAAATTTCTGTCATGAAGAGGCCGAAAAAGAAGCCAGTTCAAGAACCGCGTCCCATTCCACCACGCGTGCAGAACGCCATTGATTCCGTCACCGTTAAAGACTTGGAGACGGCGATCAAAAAAGGAAAGTCCAAGTGATTTAGAAGCGCTGGGCCCGATTATTTCTCCCGATAATCCAGCACGATATCGTATTGGTCCTGGGGATGCTTAAGGACTATCTCCTGATTATGCAGATCAAGCTTTCTGCAGAACTGCATTATCTCCCCGATGCTTTCGAACTCCTTTGCCTCGGTGAGATCCCCAACCGGCTGCCCGTTTCCATCCAACCATTGGGACGTTTTCTTGTCCCTCAGCAAACGCCGGAAAGGCTGCACAGAATCGTTTACCTTCATGCCTGAATTTATGCCTGCGCTATTAAAATGAAACATGGGTAAAAACCCGAAAAATGAGAGTTGAACTCCCCGGCACACCGCCCCCCAACGCTACGGTTCCCAAATGCAATGGCAACGACTCAAGCCCCAAGCCCAACCAACCCCAATTCACAATAAGCATTTCTCCCCGCTTGGCGTTTGCCCCTTGTCGCGCATAGTGAATGAATGACGAACAAGGAAGGTAAGAAATCAAACGCAAAGGACTCGCCACTGCCGCGTGCCAGGGCTTCAATTCAAGATATTCTTGGGACCACTCCCAAACCGCCGCGCGTTGATCCCCAATGGGCTGAACACCATCAAAAACTGACCCAACTGCGCGAGCAATTCAGTAACGAAACAAAAACTCTCGTGCAGGAAGCCAAGGAAGATGCTCCCAACTTCAGCGAACATATGGCCGATGCTGGCACGGATTCTTATGATCGCGATTGGGCGCTGGCAATGCTCTCTTCCGAGCAGAATGTGCTTTTTGAAATTGACCAAGCCCTCTCCCGCATTCACAACGGCACGTATGGCAAGTGCGAACTGACCGGTCAACCCATTGAACCCGACCGGCTCAAAGCCATTCCCTGGACCCGCTTCTCCACCGAAGCCCAAAAAGAACTGGAAACCACCGGCGGAGTTGGCCGCACCCAACTTGGTCAACTGGGAGATTACACTCAATCCCCCGAAACCACGGAATCGGAAGAAGAAGAAAACGGCGACCATTCCCCCAAGGAAGGTTAAAAGCGGGATGCCGGTCCAAACTCCGTGCCTGTCATTCTCCCCATTGTCAACCCATCATAAATATGACATTCCTTACTAATGCCGACTGTCGTAAACTGTTTAGAGAAAGATTGGAAAGTCGAGCTGAAGACTTTCTTGCAGGAAGGGTTCGAACCGCAATTGGTCAATTTCGATTACACCATGGAAGGCCCGTTTTGCGAAATGCTTGCCCTCGCCCATCGCATGACCCTGACCATCAAACACGATAAAGGCCACGCCTTCTTCAAGAAGCCGAATATAACTTAACGCAAACAATCCATCCGCCCATGTCGGCAAAGCCCCGAATCCGGCTCATCGCCCGCATCCGCAAGCTTCGGAACTAAAAAAAACCTCCACGCCAATACATCTGCCCGCGCCACCATTCAACCCGCGTGCGACGACTTCATCATCGCCAGATCAAAACGGTCGTTCGTAAATTTCAGCACGATTTGCACCCCAACCAATCCCTCTCGTCTTATATAGTCCAAGGCCGGAACACCCGATGGAAATGCCAGCGCATGCTTATCATCCCCGACCCACATGCGACCTTCCGCCAAATACTCACGTGACTCGCACTGTTGGATAATCACCCTCATGTACGACCGTAAACGCAACCCCGCACCATGTCGAGGCGTGCGCGACTGGTTTAGATCCTCGCGCCCCTAAGCCACCGCCGCTCTCCACTTCAAAGTAAAGCTCGCTTTCCCGGAGCCATTGCCTACTCTAATTCAAAGACACACCTTCTTCCTATGAAATCCCCCAATGCCGCCATCCTGCTCGTGGATGATTCCCCCGATGATCTCGACCTCCTCAAAATCGCTTTCCGTGCCGCCAAAGTTGCCAACCCAATCCTCTCTGTCAACAGCGGCAATGAAGCCATTGCCTACTTGAATGGCGAGGGGAAATTCGCCGACCGCACCACCTACCCCTATCCCACCTTCATCCTCACCGATTTGAAGATGCCCAATGGCGATGGCTTCTCCGTGCTGGAGAACTTGAAGAAGAACCCCGAATGGGCCGTCATTCCCACCGTAGTCATGTCCGGTTCCGCCGATCACGATGATATCAAGCGCTCCTACATGCTCGGCGCCAGTTCCTATTTCATCAAACCCGGTGACTATGACGCGTTGAAAGTACTGATGCAGACCCTGCACAACTATTGGAAGTCCTGCGAAACCCCCGCCACGGACACCACGGGCAAACGGTTGGAAACCGACAGCCGCGGCAAGCTCGGCGCGCGCTTTGCCCAAGCCGATCAAGCCAACGTTGAAGGCTCAGAACGCGCCTGAGGGGGAATCCCCCGCTATCTTCCCGCAAAACTCCTGTCATGCTCGCACCATGACCGACCAAAACCGCGAGTGGAGTACTCATATCAAGGTGCTAAAAAAGCATATTGAAAAGAGCAAGGAACTGGTCATGGATGTTCACCGCATTTCCCGCGAAATTGACGTCCAACTCGCCCGCAGCCGCGAACTGATAAAGAAAAGTCCGCAGGAAAAGCCTGCCGCGCCACCCATGGGACTCAACTCCTGCCTCCCGCCCCTTTTGGCCCCCATTGTCTATAGCAATCCGCCCCAAGCAGCCCCGTACCCGAATCCACAGTTTGCCCTTGTCCCTCTATTGCTCCCTTCCACCCCGCGCACCGTCTCCACTTGGGGCAGAATTCAGGAAGTAAGCGCAAAAGAAAAACCAGCCCCATTCAAGGCTGGCCATTACCAGAGAAAACAACCACAGGCACGCGCGCCGTTTAACGGGGTGTCCCTCTAAGTCACCATAGCACACATTAAGAGATTCGGGCAACCGCACCAGCCGCCCCTAACTGTACAACGCCCTCAAATCCCCGGAGCGCGGTCGTCCTCGACCGCAGCAACGTTAAACACGCAAGATTCTTAGGCCTTTCAGACTTTAAAACAACTTGGACAACACCTTTTGCAGCTTTCCGATTTGGGCAACACGCCCTTGATTGGTCATGACACTCGCGAACTATTCATTGAGCGCATTCAACTGATCGCGCAACTCGGCGGAACTCACCGGCGCATTTTTCGCCGGTTTGGTCGGATCAAATGTGGGCCTAAACAGATTTAGATTTCCTTGCGTTGCCGAAAATAAACACACCCGCCCCCAACCTGTCACTGAAAATATTTCCGCACCAAAAACAAAGGCTTGGGCCGAAACCCAAGCCTTTGGCAATCTCTGTCAATCATTCTCCTCCTTTACCAGCTTTCAGTTAAGCAGCCGGTCACAGTTGCCCGTCACCGACGACGCGGGCAAACGAGCAACCGTAATGCCAGCCCCTCAAATTGCATTTATCACCAATGAATGTTATCTCTTTGCGGCTATACTACGCCTCGTGCTGTCTCTCATTGCGACACTGGGTTGCCCAAAAGTAAGACACCCGGCTCTCTATGGGGTGTTTACCCTAGATGCGACTGAAATTAGACCTGCTACTTAAAGCGCGGGTAAGTAACGGTGCAAAAAATATTTAATGTCACACGGTACTATTCTGCTGGTCGAAGACGAAGAGCACGATGCTCTCTCGTTGCAATTCGCTTTCCGGCAATGGAAAGTCACCAACCCCCTCCGAGTTGTCACCAGTGGCGAACAAGCAGTAGCTTACTTGAGCGGTGAGGGCGATTATCGGGACCGCGCCCAACATCCCCTGCCCACACTCATCCTGTTGGATTTGGGTTTGCCCCAGCTCAGCGGCTTCCAAGTCTTGAGCTGGATACGCTCCCGCACCGAATTTAAGTACGTGCCGGTTATCGTCCTGTCCGGTTCCGAAAATCGCCGCGACATTGACCAGGCTTACGAACTCGGCGCCAACTCCTACCTCATCAAAACCTCGGACTTGGAAAAGCTCCGCTTCCAAATCATCGATATCAACCGCTTCGTCCTGAATCTCTTTAATCCCGATTCCATCGTCCAATTCGCTGAGCCAACGCCGGGCGAGACCGAATCTTTGCCCGTTGCCACGGAAACACCCATCAACTGGGTTTCCACCACGATAAATCATTGGAAAAAAGCGTGCAGCACCTTCATCGCGCGGAAACAAGCCTTTGAAATCAAAGACCTCCACAACTCTGTGGACGCCACCTTCTGCCGCCAACTCTGCGAGCAACACGGCTACACCTGCATCCGCGAGCAAGCTTCGCTCATCTGCCGCCCACCCGTCGAACGCACTTGAAATCATTTCCCTGACACAACATTAATAAAGCATAACTGTTATGACCCTAACGAAACCGACCATCCTCTTCATTGACGACGACACCCAACTCCTGCGCGTCCTCAGCGACTACTTAACCGAAATGGGCTTTAAAGTCCTGACCACCCCCGATGCGAGCCAGGCCATGCTCGTGCTCGACCATAACCCCACCGATCTCATCATCCTCGACCTCAATTTAGGCGGTGAAGACGGTTTGCAATTCATGAGCTTTCTCAAAACCAACTACGCCGATATTCCGATCATGATTTACACCGGCCTTGACCACGACGAACAACAAGTGGAGGACATCCTG
>JAQGPC010000095.1 GCA_028293285.1 Pedosphaera sp. | reverse complement strand
CATGAGTGGACATGCGTTCGGGCAAATGGAGTTGCTTGACGTACAAGGCTTCGGCTTCAGCCACGGGGCCGATGACGGGATGGAAGGTCTCCTTGTGCGCGAGCGAATGAACGCTGTGCACGCCGCTGGCGAGCTTCACAAGCTGATACCCATCTTTTGTCGAATGCATCCGGGTTAACATAACAAACAAAACGGGTTATGCGGAACAAGAATTCGCGCAGTTGCGAACCAGAGATAGCTGGGCAAGAGTAGAGACAACCAATTCTCCAAGGAACTCTATGAAAACCGATTCGGCATGTGGATGTTGCGACGCAAGGGCAGCGGCGGTGGCGTTGGGTCGTTGGTGCATGGGAATCATCTTTCTGTTCTATGGTCTGGGCAAATTCATGGGCGAGGGTGGGGTAATCGGCTTCGCTCAAGGGATGATTAAACAATTTGAAACGACTCCGTTGCCTTCATGGACG
Source organism: Pedosphaera sp. (assembly GCA_028293285.1). Taxonomy (GTDB): domain Bacteria; phylum Verrucomicrobiota; class Verrucomicrobiia; order Limisphaerales; family Pedosphaeraceae; genus Pedosphaera. Next base: position 26,857 of record JAQGPC010000095.1, on the reverse strand, counting down.
GTGAGTCCTTTCGCGCATGTATTGCCGTTCGTAGAAGTGACCTTGGGAATCTTGTTGATTCTGGGAATCGCAAGGGATTGGGTTTTGTTCGTGGCGGGATTACTTTTGATAGCGCTTACCTTCGGCATGATCCATCAGCATCAAGCACCAGTGGTGTTTTATAATGCCTCATATGTATTTATGACGGCAGCGTTGTTGTTTGCGTCGCGATATGATCGGTGGGTGTTGCTGCCGAATTGTTGCCGGTGGCGAGGAGGTGAATGTGCGGAACAAGCAGACTTGGGAAAGACGGGCGCTTAATGCAAAACTTTTGTGCTGCTGTTTGCTGAGTAGTTTGGATATAGTTTACTTATGGGCGATCATGTTTACGTCAGGTTCAAGTTGAAGAAGGTTCGAGTGGACAGTTCTTTTCTCAGCGAACTTGATGCCTGTTTTGCCGCGGTTGAATATCATCATAGCCTGACCCTCAAAGGGGGAAAAGGATATAGCCTTCATGACCGGCACAAGGCGCTCGAAAGGGCTCCTACCGATGAGGGAGCGTGGAGAGTTTCGTTCGGGTATTCAGCAACTGGTTTGGATGATAACACTGAAATCCATGTTATTGCTGTCTTCTCAGAGGACGAGGAAACCATCGATTCTCTGCAAATGGAAACACATACCGTCTCATATTACTTCCGGCCTGATGTGGAGATCGATGGCTCAGAAGAGCTGAGACAGCGGACAAGGATTGCAAAGATGGTGCGTCAGGTGATCCCACTCATGCATAAGCGATTTAAAGCCTTACGAACAGAGGCCTGGGCCGGCTACGGCGACAAGCCCTTCATTGTGCTGGACTAAAGCAAATATGGTTCAATCGCTTGGGAAAGCGGTAATTACAAAAGTGGAGCGCCTTCAAAGCTGCTTCAGAGCGTTGTCGAGCGCGGCGTAAAGGTTGTTCATGGTGGCTTCGGTTTCGTCGCCCATGTTGGACAGGCGGAAGGTGGTGCCTTTGATTTTGCCGTAACCGCCGTCGATCAGGATGCCTTGATCCTTCACCAACTTTTGGAGCTTGGCGACATCCACGGTGCGGCCACCGGGCCGGGCACCGTTGCTGACGCAGGTGAGTGTGACGGATTCAAATCCCTTTTCCGGGAACAAATTAAAACCGTTACGTGCGGCCCAGTCCTGAGTCATTTTGGCGAGCTTGGCGTGGCGGGCATAGCGGGCCTCAAGTCCTTCGGCGAAGAAATCTTCGAGCTTGGAGGCGAGGGCGTAAACATGGCCAATGCTTGGGGTGCTCGGGGTCATGCTGCCTTCGGCGTTCTTCTGGAATTCGACGAAGTCAAAATAGTAACCGCGATCTTTCACGGTGGCAGCTTTGGCCAGCGCGGCGGGGGAGGCGGCGAATACTGCCAGGCCAGGCGGCATCGCAAAGGCTTTTTGTGTGCCGGCGAGCAGTACATCAATGCCGAGTGCATCAAATTCGATTTTCGTGGCGGTCAGGGAACTGACGGCATCGACGATGAACATGACGTCGGGATACTTTTTCTTAAGCGCGGCGATTTCCGCCAACGGGCTCATCACACCGGTGGAAGTTTCGTTGTGGATCAACGTGAGGGCGTCGAACTGGCCGGTGGCGAGCTTGGCATCAATTTGTTCGGCGCGGATGGGCGAACCCCATTCAGCCTTGAGACCTTCGGCCTGCTTGCCGCAACGTTGGGAGACATCAAGCCATTTGTCCGAGAACGCGCCGCACATGCAGTTGAGAACTTTTTTGGTGACGAGATTGCGAATGGCCCCTTCCATCACACCCCACGCGGAAGAGGTGCTGAGGTAAACCAGTTGCTTTGTGTAGAGCAGGGACTGCAACTGGGGCTGCATTTTGGCGTAAAGATCTTTGAAGCCCTGGCCGCGATGACCAATCATCGGGGAAGAGAAAGCGCGAAAGGTTTTCTCGCTTACTTCGACGGGTCCCGGAATGTGGAGTTTAACGTGTGCCATAAAAGTATGTGAAAGTTTTCACAAGCGGACTCGGATAGCAAGCGCGAAGTGTGAAAACAACTTTTCAACCGCAGATGGGCGCAAATAAACACAGATGGAAAGGACATGAAGACATAAATTGAGGTCATCTCATAAAAGCGTGGCCTCTCCGAGTTAATTTATGTTCGGATAATTACTGGCAGGTGCGGCAGATGATATGTTCCACGTAGGTGCTTCCGTAATGATGAGAATGAACCATCCAACCGTAGATGCGCTGGGTGCCATTCCAGATTGAGCCGTACATGGCCTTCACCGAACCGTTCACGACACCATTGCTGTCGTAGGAACTCATGGTGATGGTGGAGACATCGCTTGGATAAAACACTTCGCCGCTCTTCATCATGCAGCGGACAATGCCACCACCGGTTTTGTTGATCCAACTCCAACTCAGATTGGTGTAGTTGGTGCCGTAAGGTGAGCCGGGTGTTCCGTAGTTACCATAGGAATAAGAGAGTCCGGTGCCGGGGCCGACGTAGTGCATGGCCGAGGGAATGGGCTGGGGCGAGATGAAATAAGATTTGGTTGCGCCACTGGGAAGGATGATATCAGGAGCTGCCCGGCCGTTGAACAGGCCGCCGGAGCCGCCACGCGCGTTGGAATCAATGACCGGACGGCTGACCATGTCGGCTATCCAGATGTGACCGGATTGACCATCGCTGCCGCCGAGACCCCAGGAGTAGTAATAAGTCCTCCCGCCAGCGGTGATCGCCTCCATGCCTTGAAAGCGCAGAGCGGAATTGGCGCAATCCGAATTGGCCTTATTGTTGGCGATCAGACCCAGCGGATTGCCCGCCCCATCGTAAAGTTGAACGGAACTTTTGTTCAGCTTGATGCACTGCAAATTGTGAGTTGCACCGTTGAAGTTATAATCGTCGGAAGGGGCGGCGGCTTGGAGCATCGGCACCAATGCAAATGAGAGGAGAAGCAGAACCAGTTTTTTCATAATAGAATTCCTTCGTGATGAATAATGGTCCAGTGGTCAGAGAGACGATGGAGTGGAGGAACGGGTGTGTCAAGTGCGGGAGGTAGCCGCTGGCGGAATCTTTGAAAAGGGCTGCCGGTTTTCCAATTTAACTTGACCGGTGCATGCGACAGAACTAGGGTAATTGCACTTCCCAAAAGCTATGAAGATCTTGTCGAAGATTTGCACTCTGCTTCTTTTAACCGTGGCCGGCAATGCAACGCAGAGTTTCGCTACTGATCCCTCGTCGGCGTGGAACCATGATGGGCAAGTGCGCACGCGCTCCTGTGCCCCCATGAAGAATGCAACGGCGACATTGCGGTTTCCCGATGGCACTGCGACTGGATTTTATGCCTATGCGAATGATCCGAGTCAGGATGCGGGTTGTGGAACCGGGTATGTTGAAATCGATGCGCAGGAGATTCTCTTCAACGCCGCAGGCTGGGATCTCTATTTTCATCCAGGCGGTGGACCGGGCGCTTACAATGATGACAATAATGACGGTCAGTATGGACATATCTGGGTGACCGATCTGAATGCCCGGCCCACTTTGCGGCCGCAGAACATCAATGGCCAAGGCTGCGTGGCATCCACCACCCCGGGAACAGATTTCAGTTATTATCTCATGCCGACGCGAATCCCCACGGATATGTATTATAAACCGCCGGTGACAGTGGGCGGAAGTCCGCGGTGGTACACGTATGGCAATCCCGGTTACGACAAGACCGGTGGCCGGGGTGATTGGACATACATCGTGTGGAGCTGCGTGCAGAACGGTGGACCAACTTATCCTGGAAATGTGACCAGCGGCGGCGGTCTGGTGCGCGCGCTTGGCAAGCGGGACAAGGTTTTTCATCGTTGTGATGTTTCTTCCATCCACGCGATTTCGTATGGAACGAACAATGCGCAGAACGGAACGGTGACCAGCATTTACGGCAAGACTCGCGCGGATGCGAGTGGCAGTTGGATTTACGGATGGATTGTCCACTCCTATCAAAAAACCGGTCAACCGCTTGTCCCGTGTGTTCGTCCTTATCCTTGATAGGCAGCACAAGCTACATTTTAATTTCCCGGCGATAACCCCAACGTCATGCCTTCCATCGGAAAGAAATTTTTCCTCACGCTCTCGGTTGCGGCAGTAGTCCTTCTGGCAATAATACTGCTCAAAAATAAACCTGTTGTTCCGCCTGCTGTTCCCTTGCCGGAGCAGAAAATGACGACTGCCGAAGCGACTCCGCCAGTAAAAGAGCCAGTAAAAGTTCGCCGAAAAAAATATCGCAATGGTTCCACGACGGCTCCTGATCCAAATTCAGAAACGAATGCCGTACCCGCAGTGGAGCGGGAGCGCATGCGGCGGATGGCGGAAAATCTATTGAAACCACAGTTAACCTTGGACTCGGAAGGCGCGGCGAAGGCGAGGGCGGATTGGGCTGCGCGTTTTAACCGGGAACCTGATCCGTTGCTGCGCCAGGAAATTGTCACCGAGATGGTCCAACTTGATGATCCGCAGACCATCAAAATCATGACGGACCTTTTATCAGCTGAAAAGGATTCCAGCGTGCGCCAACAACTCATATTGATTCTGGGCTATATGAGGGCGACGGTTCCAGTGATTGACACCGTAAGCCCGGTGATGATGGCGGACTATCAGCGGGCGACTGACATGGAAGAGCGCCAGCGAATTCTGGAGGTCATGTCCAATCTGCCCACCGGGGAATCGGTAAAATTTATGGAGATGGCCTTCACTGCCATTGGTGCATCGGCTGAGGATCGGTTTAATGCGGCGGAAGGTTTGTTCAAGCTCGCGCCCCGCGCGGCGGTTGATTCCGGGCTGATTGCACACGTAACGGATTGGCTTAAGCAGGATGCCAAGTCCGCTGCCAATGAAGAGGAACGCCTGATGGCGGCGCAAGCACTGGCGGCACCCGGTCAGGATAATAAGGCATTTCTTCACGAATTACTGGCGACGGAAACTGTTCCCAAAGTCCGAAAATTTCTTCAACTCGCCTCGCAGCAATATCCGACACAGTAGAAGCTGGTTGGCCAGCATGAGCTTTCGTGCTCATCACCGACGTCCGATTGTGGGTGTTCCGAGTTCTATGCTGGGGCCAATGCCACCAGAGTCCCCCGTGCCACTGTTTCTACTATCAAGCGAACTGCATCCGGCCAGCAACAATGTGGTTCCAAGGATTATAAAGAATCGTCTTATAACATTCATAATTTACAGTGGTGCAGGACAGGCAGGAACTGAATGGGTAATTTTTGCGGGAAAGTAATTTGAAATATTTTTGTCCAGTTGAAGGAGTGAATGCGACTAAGTAGATAAGAAGCTGAAACATGAGCAATCAGGTGGAACAACTTTGTGAACGCGCCAGGGAGGGGGATGGGGAGGCGGCCTCAGAATTGGTGACCCTTTTCTATCAGAGGGTATTCGCCTTTCTGCGGCGACTGTCTGGCAATGAGGAGGATGCGGAGGATTTGACGCAGAAAACGTTTGCCAAGGTATGGTCATCGTTGCCGACGTATAGCGCGCGTTCCTCCTTTTCGACGTGGATTCATGGGATTGGCTATCATGTTTACGCGGATTGGCGGCGCAAGGGGAATCGATTTGACGCCAAAACAGATGAGTGGTGGGAATCGTGCGTGGCGGAGGGGCCGAGCCCCTTCGAAGATACCGCGGAGCGAGAGATAGCCAATCAACTGTACGCCTTGGTGGAGCAATTGGAGGAGAGCAGCCGGGAGACGGTGCATCTGCATTATTATCAAGGATTATCGATCAGCGAGACGGCGGAAGTTTTAAATGTTGTCACCAGCACGGTGAAATATCGGCTGCGCGAAGCATTGAATTTTATGAAGTCCAAAACGGCAGAGCCAAAACTTTCAACCAACTAAACCACAGGAGGATTATATGAACGAGGAGAGGATTGAAGGATTATTGCGGAAAGCGCCGGAAGTGAAGGCACCCGCCGGGTTACGCGAGCAGTTGCAGCGGGAAATCAAGTTACCGCGCAAGGAAACGAGTCGCGAAATGCAGTTGAATTCTGGTTCGTGGTTTAAACGATGGATGCCGGCGTTGTCATTTGCCGCGTTTTTGATTGTGTGCCTCGTGGCGATTGGGGTGCAGGCCAGGATGCTTTCGGAATTGAAGCACGAGAATGAAAGTTTGCGCGGCGCGGTGGCAAACATGGAACAGTTACGCCAGGAAAACGAGGAGTATAAACGCCTGCAAGCCCAAAGCCAGGAATTGGAACAATTGCGCAAGGACAATGCGGATTTGCAAAGACTGCGACTGGAAGTGGGGAAATTGCAGGCGCAGGTGCAAGAGGTGGCAAAATTGCGCGCAGAAAACCAAAGGCTTGCAGTTGCCAACGCGTTGGCAGCAAAGCAGGCTCCAACTGCGGAGGATGATTTTTTTGCTGAGGAAAAAGATAAGGCCGAGCGGATACAGTGCGTTAATAATCTCAAGCAGATCGGTTTGGCGGGCAGGATTTGGGCGGATGACAATGAGGATAAATTTCCTTCTGATTTCGTTTGCATGACCAACGAATTGGCGACCATAAAAGTTCTTAAATGTCCCAGTGATAAATCGAGAGACATCAAGAGTTGGTCTGATGTGGCCGCAGGGAATTTAAGCTACAAAATGGTTTCACCAGGCGTATCTCAACTTGTGCCGGACAGCACCAATGTGATTTTTGTCCAATGTCCGATTCATGGCAGTATAGTTTTTCTGGATGGCCATGTTGAGCAGTACAGTCCAGAGCGGCGGAAACAACTCAAGTTTAAACAGGTGGAAGGACGAACCGTGGTGGCACCATGAACTCCCGCTCCAAACTAATACTGAGAGGACTATTGCTCCTGATCTTGGCTGCGGGTGCCGTAATGATAGTTGCCAACCAAAAAGCTATATCACAAGCCAAACAGGAAAATCAGATCTTGATAAACGAGAAGGCGGAAGCGCAACGCCTGTTGGCTGAGAACAAGGAGATTCCGAGATTGCGGGAGGAGCTGCAAGGAATCGAAAAATTGCAGCAGGAGAACAAAGACTTGCCCAAACTGCGTAACGAGGTGCGGCAACTGCATCGGGAAACCGAGGAACTGGAAAAACTTAGAAATGAAAACCAACGATTATTAGCGCAGCAAAAAGTGGGTTCCGTTGCGCCGGTTCCTGCCGCATTGCCGGAGGGATATATTGCGAAAGCTTTCCTGGTGGATGCTGGACTCAGCAGTCCAGAGGCGACGGTGCAGACCTTTTTCTGCGCGATGCGTCAGGGAAACGTCAAACGATTCTTTCAATGCATGAATGATGAGCATGCAAAGCAGGTAAAAACTGAGGAGGAAGAGCAAATGCGCCAGGACATGTTGAAAAAAATGAAAAATTTTCCGGGTTATGCAATTGCTGAAAAATCTGTTCTAGCGGAAGATGAAGTCGAAGTTGGGGTAAAGTCTTCGAGTGAAGGAGAGTCAATGAAATTTCGTCTGAAGAAAATTAAAGGCGAGTGGAAGATTAAGAACTAATAGTAAACGCTGTGTACAAAAAAACAGGACGGTGTGTAAAACAACGCCGTCCCGTATGCTTGGCAGATGGTTTAGTGACCAGTTCCAGTAGAACCCGAGCCAATGCCGGTGCCAGCTCCGATGCCACCACCACCCGTTCCCGGATCCAACGCGCCAGAGGCTCTGCCAGCAGGCGTATTCATCAAGGGAGGAATTGGAGCGAAGTCACTTGAAGCGCTCCCGGAACTTTCGTAATAACTATCACCCATGCCGCCCGCGTTGTTATGGTGATCCGTTGTACTACATCCAGCCCATAAGACAGCGGACCCGATTAGTGTAAGAATTGTTTTTATGTTCATGGTACACAGTCGCTTAACCTTGGAAACCCCCCAATGGGGTAAAGTGCTGCTTTGCGATATAAATATTTGGGAGCTAATAGGTTAAATGCAGTGGTAAAGAGGCGTTTTTTGCCTCCAAGCGTTGTCTTCGGTACTGTCTGATGAGAAGGAGATTAGGCGTACTCTCGTACATTGTCTGCCCAAGAAAGGAGCTGCTCACTGGACATGAAATTGAGAATGCGATCCTGCGGAATCCGAGCCAGCTTTGCTGCGGCCAGCCCGAATTCGACGAAGCGAAGTTGCCATGGATGATGGGCGTCGGTGCCGAGTGAGATGCGCACACCGGCTGCGCGGGCGACTTTCAATAAACTCACGTCCAAGTCCTGGCGATCAGGATAACAATCAATTTCAACTGCCCTGTCCAATTCAGCGGCCAATCCAAAGACGCGTGGCCAATCAGCATAAAGGCCAAGGCGAAAATTAAAAATGCGGCCGCGCGGATGACCGAGGATGTGCAAGGCTGGATTGCGCAAGGCGGCAAGATAACGTTCGGTCTGGTCTTCTTTTTTGCGAAGAGCGGAATGAAATGCACCGAGAACGATGTCGAGTTTATTGAGCGCCGCGAGATCCATGTCGCCTTCACCCTGTGGATTCAGATTTAGTTCTATAGAGTGGAGGATACGAAGTGGTTTTTCGCCCTGATTAAATTCATCGTTAACCGCTTCAATTTCGCGGGCTTGTTCACTTAATTCAGCTTCGTTGATGCCACCAGCAATCTTAAGTCCTTTGGCATGGTCGGTAATGGAAATATAGGAGTGGCCGAGTTGAACAGCGCTTTGCGCCATGTCACGGACGTTGGCGGAGCCGTCACTCCATTCGGTGTGCATTTGAAGATCGCCGCGGACGAGAGATCGCCATTGAGGATTTTCCGCGAGAATGGCACGAGCTTCGGTGAGCGTAAGAAAATTACGGCGGATTTCCGGGATAGGGCCGAGTGCGAGAGGAGGATCGTCAATCCATTTCAGGATGATTTTTTCCAGGTATGGACCAATGGCGGGAAACTCTCGCAAGGTGCGATTCTGGCGAACCACTTCGGCGGCTTCTTCAGGCCAGAGCAGGGCGGCGCGTCCGGCCCGGCGAAGAGCCCGCTGGAGGGGAGGCTTGGTTTTCTCCGCTTCGCGACAAAGCAATTCGGCAATGGTGGCATTGTCAATTGTTGTATGCTTTTGAGCCATACACATTCCAGTGGGGCGGAAGCCGGATAGGATGAACATGGTCAAAGAAGAGGATCTGGGAAATAGGGTTTGTTGCCCAACGGCGGAAGCCGGAGGACAGAGGACGGAAGTCAGAAGCCAGCGAAGAGAAATCGGGCGGACAGATTTATCCTGTATGGCGTATAATCGCTAGGATAGTCCCGCCGGAGTTACTACTTCACCGCGCTTTGGACGGCCTTAAGCAATTCTTCCATGGTGCCCTTGCGCAGGTATTGATGCGCGCCCTGCTTGATCATGCCATCAATGGCTGCAGCATCGTGGTCCATGCCGGTATAGAGTATGATTGGCACGCCGGGATGGTTGCGCTTGAACAGGCCCATGAGAACAACGCCGTTTTCGCCCGCCAAGTTCACGTCCAGGATGATCAAACTTAATTTGACTCCATGGGAGAGCATCAGGGCATCGGTTCCGTCTTTGGCGGTCAGGATTTCATAGCCGGCCTCTTTCAAATAAGTGGACGCCATGAATCGCCAATCACCCTCGTCATCTACAAAGAGAATCCTCTTTTCCATGAGGCATCATTGGAGGATTGGATGGTTTTAAGCAATGTAAAAAAAGCGTGTTCCGGCAATTACCTGGTTAAAGGAGATAAACATGAAAGAGAAGAGCGCATTATATCGATTTAGAGCTTCCCAGCGCAGTAACTGCCGTTAGAGTGTGGAGATGAACTTACGGGGTGTCTTCAACGGGATCGTTTTACTTCAATTGCTGGTGAGCTTTACGGCTTTTGGTCAGGGTAGCCTGACACCGCCGGGAGCGCCGGCGGCAACCATGAAAACGCTGGACCAAATCCAACCGCGCAAGGACGTGCTCAAACTGGGAAGTGATCCCTATGCCCAATACGTCATTACCCAGCCGGGTTCTTATTTTCTTTCGACGAACATCGTGATGGTTTCGGGGCTCAGGGCAATTGAAATCGCGGCAAATGACGTGACGTTGGATTTGTGCGGATTTACGATTTTTGGGAATGACCGGGCGGCTATTTTTGCAGGGGTTCCGGTCAGTAGCGTCCGTGTCTTCAATGGGCACATCGTGAATGCCGCTGGCGGCGGAGTGGAATTTTATACATTTGCTTCCGGCACAAATGTGGTGGTGGAGGACATGCAGATTTCAGGTGCGGGCGCGACTTTCGGCTATGGCATAGCGGCGTATGAAGGGGGGCGCATCAGCCGTTGCCAGATCAACGGATTTTTAGGAAGCTCAGGTGGATATGGGATCCTGGGGGGAGATCGCACGGTGGTGGAGAACTGTGAATTGCAAAACAATAATATTGGCATGGTCCTGGGAAATTTTAGCCGGGTGGCAAATTGTATCATTTACAAATGCACCAGCTTCGGCATGAGTATTGCCGACAACAGCATGGTTCAGAACAACCAGATCAGTTTTTGTTCGCAGGGAATCATGTGTTCTGGGAACAATGTGGTGGAGAATAACAATTGTACTTTTTGCGCTGGCCCAGGGCTTTCCGTGAATAACAGTTATAATCGCGTTGAAAATAACCAGGTTAATTTCAATCAGGTAGGCATTAATGCGGGCGGGAGCAGCACGAACTTTATTGTGCGCAACACGGCCCACGGAAACACGAATGGCAATTACAATCTGGGCTCGTCAGCTACCGGACCTACCTTTATCGGCGTCGGCGTGGTGACGAACCATCCATGGGCAAATTTTTCGTATTAAGAAAACGCAATTACCGGCTGGCAAGAACTATAGTTACGCCGAGGTAAGGGCGGCGCGGGCATCATTCGCAGCACCGGTTTTTTCCAGGAAGTAATCGTAATTGCCGGGATAGGATTTCACCTGCCCTTCATTGATGTGCAGTACCTTGGTGGCGAGGTGGCGGATGAAATGGACGTCGTGGGAAATGAAAACGAGCGAACCTTCGTAGCGTTCCAAGGCGAGGGTGAGGGATTCCACGGTGGTGATGTCGAGGTGTGTCGTGGGTTCGTCCATGAGGAGGAGGTTCGGCGGGTCGACCAGGAATTTGATGAGGTTGAGCCGGCTTTTTTCGCCGCCGCTCAACACGCTGGTTAATTTGTAAATTTCTTCCTTACGGAACATGAAGGAACCGAGAATGCCGCGGGCTTCGTCTTCGCGGAGTTCGGGGGCACGACTGAGGACTTCGTCGAGGACGGTCTTGTTCGGGTCGAGCGTATCGGCCCGATGCTGGCTGAAATAGCCGAGCTTGGCGTTGTGACCGAGCTTGCGTTCGCCCTGCTGGAACTCGACGACGCCTGCGAGAATTTTCAGCAACGTGGATTTGCCCGCGCCGTTCGGGCCGACGAGGACGGTGCGTTCACCGCGTTCGATGACGAGGTCGAGGCCGGAGTAAACTTTCTTCGCGCCGTAAGCCATATGGATGCCTTCGAGCGAAATGGCGCGTTGCCCACCGCGCGGTGGCGGCGGAATCTGGAAACGGAACGGCTTGCGGGGCGGCGTTGGCTTTTCGATCAATTCCAACCGTTCGATCTGCTTGAGCTTGCTCATGGCTTGCGAGGCCTTGGAAGGAATGGCGCGGAAACGGTCGGCGAATTCCTGGAGCGCCGAGATTTCCTTTTGCTGATTTTTATAAGCGGCGACCTGGTTCTCGTAGTTGGCTTCGCGCTGGCGCAGAAATTCAGTGTAATTGCCGGAGTAAGGGATGAGCTTCTTCTCCGAGATTTCATGCACCTGCGTCACGACTTCATCCATGAATTGACGATCGTGGGAAATCATCAACAAAGCGCCGGAATAATTCTTAAGATAATTTTGCAGCCAGAGCAGGGCGAGAAGGTCGAGATGGTTGGTCGGTTCGTCGAGGAGAAGCAGGTCGGGCTCCATGACGAGCAGGCGGGCGAGATGCGCGCGCATGACCCAGCCGCCGCTCAGTTCTTTGGCGGGGCGGTCGAAATCAGTTTCTTTATAGCCGAGACCGGTCAGTATTTTCTTAGCCTTGGCAGCGACCTGGGGATCGTTGAGCGCATCGTGCTTGGCGTGAGCTTCGAGGTATTCAGGACTGGAGACGTCGCTGGCGGCTTCGAGTTCATGAAGGCGTTTTTCCAAGCGGGGAAGTTCGTTGACGCGGCCGGTGGCAACGTCCATGACGGTTTCGTCGCCGACGGCTTCGCCTTCCTGCGGGAGATAGCCGACCATCGTCCATTCATCGCGCTGGACGGTGCCTTCATCGGGTTCGGTGCGCTTGAGAATGATGGAGAAGAGCGTGGACTTGCCCGCGCCGTTGGGGCCGACGAGGGCAACGCGGTCACCGTAATTGACCTGCAAGGAGGCGTTCTCGAAAAGAATCCGCCCGCCCATGGTCATCTTTAAATCGTTAATCGTGAGCATGAAAAAAGTAATGATTGCCAGCCGCTTCGTTCTTAAGGGGAGCTTGGGTTCCGGTCACAAAGTCATGAAATTTTTTGTGAAGCGGACCACCCGCGCATTTCGGGCAATCGAATAATAAACATGGACGTGAAATGAGGCAAATGCCAGTTAAAAAAATGGCGTTCTGTTCTTATCACACATGCGGCAAGAACTCTTGCGGGCTTTAAAATATAGGTAACTTCCCTTGCGGCATGTCCATAACCAACCTGCATTTGCTTTTGGTGGTGCCCTGACCTGATTGACGAGACTGAGCGCAGGACATAGTTTTTATCAGAGGCAGGACACGGCCTCTGAAGGAGTCCGACGCAACGAAGGTTCAAAATGCAGCGGATCACTCAACGCCAATGTACGTGAAGAAAGGGATTGTTATGACCGACCAGAAAAAGGCCGTCCTCGAACCACATCCTCCGCTGCCTCCTTTCACGCGGGAGACTGCGAAGCAAAAGGTTCGCTTGGCGGAAGATGGCTGGAACACGCGTGATCCGGAGAAAGTGGCCCTGTCCTACACTCCAGACTCGCGCTGGAGAAACCGCGCGGAGTTCGCAAATGGCAGGCAGGAGATTGTCGCCTTTCTCAAGCGTAAGTGGGCAAAGGAACTGGACTACCGGCTGATCAAAGAGCTTTGGGCCTTCGACGGCAATCGAATTGCGGTGCGTTTTGCCTATGAATCGCATGATGACTCTGGAAATTGGTTTCGCTCGTATGGCAACGAGAATTGGGAATTCGAGGATAACGGCTTGATGCGCTTACGTTATGCCTGCATCAATGATCTGCCGATCAAGGAAACGGAGCGTAAGTATCATTGGCCACTTGGACGTCGCCCGGATGATCATCCGGGATTAAGCGATCTGGGTTTGTAACTCCTGTGTCGGGCGCCGCCCGGAGAAGGTGCCGTGGATTGCGAAACAGTTGCGAACAAAGGAGGCGATTTATGCAAATTGGAATGATCGGGTTGGGACGGATGGGAGCGAACATGGTTCGCCGTCTGTTGAAATACAAGCACGAGTGCGTGGTTTACAACCGGCACCCTGACAAGGTGAAAGCGCTGGCATTCGAAGGGGCCATTCCTGCGTTTTCGCTCGAGGAGCTGGTTGAGAAACTGGTTTCGCCCAAAACCGTTTGGCTGATGTTGCCAGCCGGTGAACCAACCGAGTCCACAATCGCTGAACTCGTGAAACTTCTTCCTGGCGCGAGCACGATCATCGACGGCGGAAACTCATTCTATAAGGACGATGTCCGTCGCAGCCGGATGCTTCAGGAAAAAGAGATCAATTACCTTGACGTGGGCACGAGCGGAGGCGTTTGGGGGCTGGAGAATGGATATTGTTTGATGATCGGGGGCACCGCAGCGGAGGCGAAACGGCTTGAACCGATATTTGCCGCGCTCGCGCCGGAGGCCGATGATCTTCCGCGCACGCCGCGGCGTGATGCATCGAAGAGCACGGCCGAACGGGGCTTCCTTTACTGCGGGCCTGCAGGGGCCGGCCATTTTGTAAAGATGATCCATAACGGCATCGAATATGGACTGATGCAATCGTATGCGGAGGGTTTCAACATCCTGTTCAACGCCCGGTCGCCGAGACTGCCGGAAGAGCTGCGCTATGAGCTGGACCTCGCGGAGATTACGGAGTTATGGCGGCACGGCAGTGTGGTGAGATCGTGGCTGCTCGACCTGACGGCTGCGGCACTGGCCGAGAGTCCGATGCTTTCGAATTTCACCGGGTTCGTCCCCGACTCGGGCGAGGGCCGCTGGACGATTCAGGCAGCGATAGAAGAGGCAGTGCCAGCGGAGGTAATTGCTGCTGCGTTGTTCACGCGATTTCGTTCGCGCCAACCGCACACGTTCGCTGAGAAGGTACTCTCGGCAATGCGCCAACAGTTCGGAGGCCATACCGAGGAGCCATTGCCAGGGTGAGAGAAGATTTAAGATAGGTAAGCAGGGGACCCGAAGGTCCCCTGTTTAGTAATACTACCTGGTTCGATAAAAGTATCGGGAGTGGTTAGTCGCACTTGTATCGATGAAGCTGACAATGCCATTGCTCCCGGCGACCGCCGAGCCGATGGTGACCCAGTTTATCAGGTTTGAGGAAACCTGGATGTTGTAATTGGTGCCGGCCATTCCTTGAAGTTGCAGCAAGACGGTGTGGTCTGGTCGAACTGTGACGAAGGGAGGAGTAGCAGACGGAGGTTGCACGGCAATAGTTGCCGTTGCGGAACTGTTGCCACCCAGCCCATTGGAGAGTGTGTAAGCAAAGGTATCGTTGCCCACAAAACCGGCTGGAGGAGAGTAAACAAGGCTGTTCCCACTCAGGCTGACCGTGCCGTTCCGAGTGGTATTGCTGCTCGTCAGGCTGATGGTCAACGGATCACTGAACAAGTTGGTGCCCTGGTTCAAGAATGTGCTCTGAGGGAATCGAGTCGTCGTGTTCGGAGCCGCCTGCAAAGAAACATTTATTGCAATGGCATCCTTGGGAACGAACCCGAGATTATTGGAGATAAGAATACGATCCAGCGTTGCACCCGCCTCGCGTGCGCGGAAGGTGATTGAATGAGTTCCCTGGGAGAAATTGAATATCCTCGGGTTGAGCGTCAACGGCACGCCGGTGCCATTGCGGCCATTCACTGCTGTCCATTGCCAGGCGGTGGAGGAGATTCCTTCCGCATCGTCGTAAACATCTTCCGGGCCGCCATCCACCGACACGTAGAATGAGTCACTGGCGTAGGATGGTGAAAGCACCCGGGCCCAGATGGCATAAGTGCCGGAGACCGGGATATTCACGAGAAAGGTATCACTGCCCTGCTCACCTATAGGCGAGGCGACATAACTTATGTTGGCAGGCAGCAAGGTAGTATTGATCGCCATGGGAGGAACAAGGATTCCGGCTTCAGCTTCAAGGGCGATGTAGACGTTCTGTCCCGGTGGAGCGGGAGGAACAGAGGGAGCGCTTACATTCAGCGTGAAGGTGCTGGAGTTGGTGGCAAAGCCGTCACTCACCGCAATGGTCAGGATAGCCATGCCGGTTTGATTCGGTGCCGGGGTGACGGTCGCGGTACGGTTGGCACCACTGCCGCCAAAGACGACGCTGGCGTTTGGCACCAGATTCGTGTTGGAGGATTTGGCCGAGAGGCTCAGGCTCGTAACAGGTACCTGGGCATCTGCGACCGTAATGGGCAAGGCTGGCGTGGCCGCGTTCGCACTGATGATTTGCGAGGGAATATTTGAAATGGAGGGAGGTAAATATTTCACCGTTAACGCAAAGTTCTGGCTGCTGCTGCCAGCCGAGTCCGTCGCGGTAATCGTGATGGTGGCAGTGCCGGTTTGATTCAGTGCCGGGGTGACGGTCACGGTGCGATTGGCGCCGCTGCCGCCGAAGACTACGTTCACATTCGGCACCAGAGCTGGATTTGAGGAAACGGCCGTGAGCTTGAGATTCGTCGCGGAACTGTTTTCAGTCACCGTGAAGGGAATCGCGGGAGATGCGGCATTGGGTGAAACCGTTTGGTTGGCAATGCTCGAAATCACCGGGCCGGGCGGTGGCAGCGGAGTTCCATAAAGTGTTTCCACCCAGCGTTGATTGAACCGATAATGAACGCCGCTCGACATCAGATGAATGACGGAGTCCGGAGTTTGCACGGCGGTCAGATACGCGAGCGTCTCTGCATGGGTGGCGTCCATGGTGAAATTGCCTTCCCAACCCCAGCCGTTCATCGTGCGGGTGACACCATCGGTCAGCAGCTTGCGAACCGGCCAGGTCACGCCGCCGTCGTAGCTGAGTGAGGCGTACATGCCCACGCCGGTGTAGGTGCCGCCGGTGGCATTGGTGAATGTCAGGCCCAAGGTGAACGAGACGCAAAGGAGTGCGCCGGAATCCAGTTGACGGAGTACCGAGCGCCGGGCGTTGCCGATTCCTTCAAAGGCTGAAGCACTGTAAGTCCAGGTTTTGCCGCCATCCTTCGAAATGCTCTGCGGCATCGTGGCGTTGATATTATCTTTGCGTCCATACGCCATCAGCACCTTGCTGCCGCTGCGCGTGGCTTCAATGACTCCGGCATGAATGCCAGCGACCCATGCGCCGGTGCCGCCCTGGATGAATGAAGGCACAGGTTGACCTAAACCGGGGTCGGACCAGGTCACGCCGTTGTCATCGCTGATGTGAATGGCGGTGCCGCCGTTGGCGCCGGGCACCGCATCACAAGGAACCACCAATCGACCGGTGGACATGCGAGTGATCGAGGCAATGGGCACATTGCGATAAGCGTGGATGGGATTGATCGGAGCCATGGCAGACCAGGTCACGCCGTTGTTGGTGCTTGTGCGGAAGTAAAGCGCCTGATAGCTCCAATCGCCATCAATGGCAAAGCTGTTGAAATGATATAATTTGCCGGTGCTGCTGTCCTGCCATAATGCGGACGAGGCGTCGTTGCGTCCCGGTGTATCCCAAAAGACCGAGGGGGCATCCCAGGCTGTCGCGCCTTTGCGCAGGCGCGATCCAAGCACGGTCATTTCGCGGCCATCTTCGGTGATACAGGAAAACCAGATGGCCAGCAGATCGCCATTCGGGCAATACGCTACGGCGGGCACGTGATTATGTGGAAAGAATGGCCCTGAGTATGAGGCAGGCAAATTGACGTAGGGAAGAGGTACCGCGAAATAGGGTTGATTTGTCGGGACGGGAGGCGTCCAGGTGTTTGCTATTTGCGACACGTTGACTGCCCAGGGTGCAGGCGCGGCTGGTGGTGTCGGTGTGGTCGTCAAGACTGGTCCAATAGCCAGGCGAAAGCCGATCACGGGATTGATGTCCTGCGGAAGACTGCCCATGCGCACTCCGGGATTATTGTATCCGGCATTCCAGTTGCCGGGGAAATAACTGGCGCCACGGCTGACCCGGAAATCACCTGATTGCGCGCCGACGGGATCGGTTTGTGCGTTGCTGGAATAAGGGCCATACCAATCGCCCGTCCATTCTTCGGCGCCGGACTGCATTTGGCTGAGTTGAAATTGAGTAGCGTTGATGGCTGCGTATTCCCATTCCGCTTCGGTCGGGAGACGATAGACCATTCCCGGTTGCGAGGGGGGATAATGCTGGTTGAGCCAGGCGACAAATCCCGTTGCGTCGTTCCACGTGACGTTCACGACGGGCGAGGAGTTGGCGTTCACCGCGGCATCGGTTCCGCGGACGTGCGTCGGTTGATATAATTCAAAAACAGAATTTGGGACTTCCACTTCGCCCAGCCAGAAAGCGCGGCTGATCGTGACGGGATGAATAGGTGAACTGTCCCAGAACGCGCCGTAGCCGCCCAAGGCTTGTCCCATGTTGAATGTGCCCGCGGGAACCTGATGGAAACGCATGCCGAGTTGATTCGTAAAGAGCGCTTGTGCGGCAGCAGAGGCCAGACCGATCTGCATTGCCAAGACTAGCAAGGCCAGTGTCGCCAGATATTTGGCGAACCGGTGGCCGGGAGTTTGCGTGGAGGGTTGAGGGTTTTGTTGAGAAAGGCTCCGAGTTAAACGCGCTTTAAAAAAAGGCGGACGAACATACCGGCACATTTTTTTGATCATAGGTTGTTTTTGGAAAATTCGCGTGGCGCGTAAAAAAAAATCGCACCAGTAAAAATTTTCTCACCCTTACAGCCTATAAGGCGGATAAATTATCTGTCATTAGAAACCGTTGTAGGAGTGGTCTGTTAATTGTGTCGTGGTTTGTCTGACAGGGAGGCGGGGGGGCTACCAGCGGCAGAACAAATTAAAATTGCGGATGGAAGGTGGAGGATTGAGGATGGCGGGGAAATGCAAGGGAGGCGAAGTTTGCTCCCTGCGAGACACGAATGGCACGAATTAACAGGGAGGAGGGAGAAAATGGACTGATGGAGGACATTTACGCGTCTTGGAAATTTTAAACAACTTTGCCGTTTAACGTTGCTGCGCCCGGGACGGTCGCTCTCCGAAATTCAGCAGACGGTGATTCAGTGCACGAAAACAGAAGACTGTTGCACCCCAGTTGAAGCTGATGATGTCAATGCCAGCGAACCGGCTTTCAATGATCCGTTCGTGCCGCTCGCCGGCGCTCACGGATAATTTACATAATACCCGGAAATGGTTATCACGAATGTAATTGGTCCAGTTGTAGAACTCCGGAAACAATTCATAATAACGCCAGTGCCGGGCATGGCATAGGCTTTTAGCGACTGGGTGAAGGTGCCTGGGAATTGTAACCCAGCAACAGGTGCGGGGAAGTTGAACCCAAAAGCATTAAATCCTCCGTTGATGCTGCCAATGGTGTTAAGAAAACATTGATGTTGTACTGTGGAGGCGGCAGTGCCCGACAGGTAACCCGAGACGCATTCAATTACGAGCACTTTATTGGTCGGCACGAAGAAACGTGGAGTACCGTTTCCGGCGTCGCCGCTGGTGCCGTTCGCAATATTCATTGTCAGGTTGGTGGCAAACGTCTGGTTGATCGGACTTTGAACATCAATCACCGGGACGGGGTTGGTGCTCGTATTGGTGATCGTTGCAGCGGCGAAGGAACTGCTCACGTTGCTCAAGCCCGAGCCGTTGCCGGTGAAACTGCCGGTCAGAGTCAAGCCGGTTGCATTATTCGTGACGATCGAAACCGGTAATTGCGCCAGGGGCACGGTGCCGCTGAGTTGCGCGGCAGCCAGCGTGCCGGTGAGGTTGCTCGTGGTGTTTGCGAAAATGGCGTAAGGCGCGGGAGTGATCGGCTGCCGCGGAACAAGTCCGGTGAAGGCACCGGGGCCATTGGTCCGCACGTCAATACCCAGCCAGAGCTTTGTGCCGTTGAAAATTCCGGTCCCGAAATCCAGCGTAACGGTGAACAGGCCGTTGCTCACCGCAGTGGCAGAATTCGTAACTGTGCTGGAGACGCTGGCGCCCGCAGTTGGGTCATTATAAAGAGTGAATGCGAGGTCATAAATACCATTGGCCGGAGTTGCCCCGGTATTCAGCCGTCCCTGATACGTAAAGGCGTTTCCCTGGGCAAAGGTGGATAAAACTGTGGCGAAGATGCCGGTCAAGATGGCAATAGTACAACAAAAGGGTTTTCTCATAATTAGCTTCCTGCTGATTCGGGGCCAATTAGAGCTTAGAGCAGCCGGGATTTATTTCAAGCTGCTGTTCAGTCCAAAGAGAGATTTTACGGAAATATCTTGATTGGCCAAAATCAGTTGGACTGTGTAAGAATGCTCTTAAAGGGATGGCAATTAATACGAATCTAAATAGAACCATGCCAAAGAAAATTATCATTGGCTTGCTGTGCCTGATGATGGGTTGCTCGGGGATGAACGTTGCGATGGGTGAGCCGGGGGCGGCTGCGTCGGCGACCAAGGCAGCGGCGGAGAAGACGAAGGTGTGTTTTAATTGCGAGGGGACGGGTTTGGCGAAATGCGCGGTGGCGACTTGCAAGGACGGGAAGATGGATTGTCCGGGGCCATGCATGAAATTATCGAAGGGAGTCTGGCGGCATATGAAGGTGGAGGGACATCCGGATACGGACTTGTGGCAGCAGTTTCCCCGGAAGGGCGGGAGCACGGGCTGGAATCAGCATCATGTGGGTGAAGTGATCCAGATGCAGAATGGCGAGCCGGTAAATATTGGCGCGTGCAAGGTTTGCGGCGGCACGACCAAAGTGCAATGCACGACCTGCAAGGGATCGGGCAAGGCGGCGTGCAACATTTGTGACGGGAAGAAGATGGTGCCGGAGAGTTGGTCGAGCTTTGATAATCCGAAGATGAAGAACCGGCCGAACTTGATCCATATGAAGGATGGCAAGACGATTGTTGGAAAAATCGTCATGTCGGGCGGGGCGAAAACGCGCATCAAGACGGAGCAGGGGGATGTGGAGGTTCCGGCAGAGGACGTGGTTTCGGAGGAAAAACAGCAGGGGAAGTAGATGGCAGCGAATTTTGATTGGAGACGCAGAGGAGATCCGAAGGAATTACAGAAGCAAAGTGCTTTTTATTGGCAGGTCGAGCAAACGGGGCCATTACAAATAGTCCATCCTTGCTCAATTAACTTTTGAGCAGCCTTCTCGCGATATTTGACCTTGCCGATGCGTAGTTCGGAAGTCGAGATGTTTGATTGTTTACTGCAACGAGTGCACAGGAGACGAAAAGCGTAGTTGCAGCCTCGCGAATCACTTCCTCCCGAACTTCCAACGAAAGGAATAAGGTATTCGCTGAGTAGGGATTTTGTGCTTTTGTTAGTGTTGCTCATCGAAAGAATGTCAGGTGAATGGGGAAGACGACCACAAAATTAAACATATTCAACAATGTGATCCGCCAGCTGACGACGCAAACGTACGAAACGTTGTGCGGAAATACCCATATCAGAGAGGACGCACATCTGAAAGATCAGGCGCAATTTCTCATTCAACCGATAAAGCTTGGCACCTTCTACAACTCTACCCTCCTGCTTCCACTTTGGATTATAATGCGTATAGTGATTTCGGTTGTGAGTTACAGTAGTTGCGAACTCCTCCGCGTCATCAACTAGACCGTTTAAATGCTCTTTATAAGTTTCTGTGAGCTCCTGAACCTTCCCTTTAAAATCTTGTTGCTTGTGAGAGCCGAACTTAATGCCATGATAGGCTTCAAAAGCTTGAGTTAAACAAAGGTGCTCAACTGAATGGGGAAGCGGATGATAAATAGTGGTAAAATAACACTCTAATGGCTCCCTATACTTTTGCGCTAAATCCATCCACTTTGAAAAGAAAATTCCAAAATCAGATTGGACGTCCTTAAATTGAAAAACCCAGCGATCTGGAAAAAATTCTGATTCAACAGGTTCTCGAATTATAGAACTCCAAATTTCGATGTCGTGCGCAATAAATTTATTTTCAAAAGTATGACCATAGTCTTTTATTCTAGCGTTGATTTGCAACGGATATACCGGTGAAAGAATGGCGAAATGAAGCATGCTGCGCAGGGCGTCTATTAGCTCTTGGCATTTTGAAAAAGCCAAACCTTGATTTGAGTTAAACCAAATGGAAAGACTTTCTCGAAGATTCTTTTCACTAAGATTGTTCTTGAACGAGAAGGGAGATTGAAGTTCTAGGGAAAGGTCAGAATTAATCACGAATGATTGCTCGTCTGGCTGCTTGTAGTGGACGTGAATACTTTCAAAAGGGTTCTGGTGTTCGTTTGTAAAGCCCGTAATACCTCCCCATTCGTAAAGGTGTTGCATTTTAATCGCTAATGAGTGAACCAGAAACGACTCGCGATTGGGAAACTCGACCCCAAGAACAGCATATCCAACTGAAAAATCTAATTGGCTTAAAGCAGCGGCTCCTTGTGAGCGAGGACGGCCTGGAAAAAGAAGCGTATTGGGTATACCGCACTCATTTCGACCATGGAGAATAGGAGGTGTTTCCTCTTTGCTGAGCGAAAAATAAGCCTTAGGCACAGTGACTCTAAGACGAGGCCCTTTAGAAGGTTCCAGCACTAAGCTTCCAACCCAAGGTTGATCCGCGGTTGATGGAAGCCACCATTGTCCTACAATTTCTCGTTTCTCCTTCATAGTGCTGTTTTTATTTCCCTTTTGTCTGATCTAATTAGGGGCTTCAACTATAGAACCGTCAAATCAATAAACCTAGCCATTGGCATTGAAAACACCGGGCTATTTTCAGGTGCCCGTTGAGCAAGAAGGTGCCGACATGGAGGTTGGTGCTCTTAAGGAGGGGAGGCCGGATCGGGAAAGTTGCAAAAGCATTGTCCGGTCATTTTGAAATCTGGAAAGGTTTAAGTATCCTGCCGGTTTAACCTTGCTGCGGACGGGACGTCCGCGCTCCGGTTGCGGAGGCGGCGCACTGGGGACAGCGCGGCCCTACCTTGAATGTGAGAGACTGGCCGACGGGCTGTCGACGTTCCAAAAGGGAAAGCGGAGCGGATGCCGGAGGACCGAGGTCTGAGTGGAAAGGTCGGTGCACCTATCACTGTCTAAGACCCGGTGCTCTTCCAGAGCGAACGGATACAAAGGAACGGCGCGCTGAGGACAGCGCACCCTACCTACGATAGCGGGAAGCTGAAAACTTACGTTTCCAGCTACATTTGTACGTTTTAGCGGCGGCGGGCGAGGATGAAGCCGAATATTGCGCCCAAACCGAAGGCGATGCCGACGGCTTGATAGGGGTTTTTGCGCAGGGCTTTGTCGGCGGCCTTGACGCTCTGGACGGCTTTGGTGGCTTCCAGGGTGGTGGTGAGTTTTTTGCGGGCCTGGACGATGGCATCGCTGGCGAGGTCGCCGGTGGCGGCTATGAGGGCGCGGGCATCATTTTTCAGGTCGGTGATTCCTTGCTGAAGGTCTTCAGTTCCGGTTCTATTTTTCATATTCGTGCATGATTAAAGGTTGGGAATTTCGAGTGACGAATTTCGAATTTCGAATGCGGCGAAACTCATTTGCCGAGCATTTTGGCGCCAATGAAAATGAGGATTGCGCCGAAGACGCCGCCTCCGCACAGGAGATACAGCATGGAGTAACCAGCGGCGGCAACTATGGGGGTCATTAGCAGTGCAGTAATCATAATTTAGCCTTTCTCTTAGTGTATTAACATAAGCGCTTGAGGCTGCGTGCGCTATGGGGATATTTACCCCCCGAGGGAATGGCGAATGGCAAATGTTGAATGTCGAATTAGGGAGGGGATTAGCGGGGGTTGGCAGCGCTTCCTGTCTTTAAAAATTGCAATAAATCTGTTCTGCCGACACGGAGGTCGGCGCTCCGGGGATTGAGCGCGGAGAGTAAGATTACGATTAGGATTATGATAGGAGGGACGGTTGAAAAATTATTTCAATAGAATCAATGGAGTCAATGCAGCCAACCCAGTCAATGGAGCATTTGGTGGGTGGCGAAGGGTGTGTTACAACCGTTAAATGGCTATTGATAATGACGAATGTCGAATTTCGAATGACGAACCGAAATGTCCCAAGGTTGGTCGCCAGACGGGTGCGAAGATTACCATGAAGCGGTCCCGCATGCGGGACCGCGCACCTATGGGCAAGTCGAGTAAATGTGAGCTTATGCGACCAAGTACGAGCTGGTGCGAGTTGAAAAAATGCAGACGAGACACGAATTGCACGAATTAACACTAATTAGAAAGGCCAAAGGTCGGGAGCCGAATTGGAGAAACCGCAGATAAACGCCGATGAAAAAGAGCAAACAACACACAGAGCTGGAAAACTCCCGTTTTCTGCTACGGGATGCACCGAGCCGACAGGCTGTCGGCACTCGGATATATCAATTTGGGAAAGAGATTAGGATTAAGATTATGAGTAAGATTAAGAACCGAAACGGAACGAAAATTAATACGTGTATGGTACTATCTAACGTTAACACACGCTAACTGACGTTAATGAACGTTAACACGCGTTAAAAAAATTTATTTGTCCGCGAATTGCACAAATGGACGCGAATTGGAAAGGAAGATTTGTATGAATAACGAAATGCGAGTGGACGAAGTGGTGCGAAACGCGGATTCTGAAAACTCACGTTTCCAGCTACAAGGATGCGAGCTGACAAGCTGTCGGCGCTCCTGCTGCTTATTTTTTGACGTAGCCGTGGTCGTGGAACCATTGGACGGCGTCGGCGAGGGCCTGGCGGGGCGGGGTCTGGGGCAGGCCAAGTTCGCGGATGGCTTTGGCGGGGTTGAAGAACATTTTGTATTTGGCCATGCGGACGCCAGCGAGCGGAGCCTTGGGCGGTTTGCCGGTGAATTGGGAACGGAGTTCGTCAATGTGGGCGGCAAGAAGGGCAACGATGTAGGGGACTTTGAATTTGGGCGCTGGCAGGGTGGTGATTTCCTGGAGGACGGCAAAGGCTTGTTTCATGGTCCAATTGCCATCGGCGTTGCCGAGGATGTAGCGCTCGCCGAGTCGGCCTTTTTCGGCGGCGAGGATGTGGCCGATGGCGACATCGCGGACATGCACCCAATTGAGGCCGGTATCGAGGTAGGCGGGCATCTGGCGGTTGAGGAAGTCAACGATGACCTGGCCGGTAGGGGTGGGCTTGACATCGCGGGGGCCGACGGGGGCGCTGGGATTGACGATGACGACTGGTGCGCCTTGGGCGGCGAGTTCGCGTGCAACAACTTCAGCGCGCCACTTGGAAATTTTGTAGTGGTTGCTCATCTGCGCTTCGGAGACGGGCGTGGCTTCGTCGGTGGGGGTGAAGGTGCCGTTGATTTCCTGAGGCAAACCGATGCAGCCGACGGTGCTGGTATAGACGATGCGAGAACAACCAGCTTTGGTGGCGGTTTCGATAATGTGACGGGTGCCGTCCACATTGGCGGCATACATGGGGGCGTAATCGCTGAGCCAGAGATGGTAACTGGCGGCGACGTGAAAGCACCAATCACAGCCGCGCATGGCGGTGGCGTAGGTGGCGGGATCGGAGACATCGCCGGGGACACGCTCGAAATCAACGCCTTCAGTGCCGCGGAGGTCGCTGCCGGGACGCAGGAGTGCCTTGACTCGATGTCCACGAGCGACCAATTCGTGGACAAGATTGGCTCCGATGAAGCCGGAGGCACCGGTGACGAAACAGTTCATATTGAGCGTCGAGTGAGCACAGGAATAATCCAAATTGCTTTGGTGGAGGGCATTAAACGCAGTTCGAAGGAAGGAGGGAATAAAAATTTGTTCGCAAGGATGATTTGGCACGAAAAAAGCGGACAAAAACTTGACTTAAACGCGGGACTAAAGAAAAATCCCTGCCGTCGTATGCCCGAAAAAAGTTTAGTAAAAAAGAAGTTGAACCGCGAAGAGGAGCGGGAACTGGACGTGAAGATCAGTTTCATGGAAGGCGTGGTCAAAAGGGATCCGGGGTACGTTGAGGCGTTGCAGATTTTGGGGGATGACTACACGCGTCGTGGAAAGTTCGTCGCCGGTCTGAAGGTGGACGAACAATTGTCGCAGCTCCGGCCGACCGATGCGTTGATTCATTACAATCTGGCCTGCAGCTATTCGCTGACGGGGAATTATAACCAGGCGATCGCCGCTTTGGAGCGCTCATTGAACCTGGGTTATCGGGATTTCAAATGGCTTTCGCAGGACCCGGACTTAAGCGAACTGCGGCAGCATCCACTCTACAAAAATATCCGGGCGACAGTCCGGAAATTGAAGGCTCTCAAAAAATAGCGCGGTTGTCGCCATGGGGCAGCGCGGCTAAATTTATTTCATGAACGTCACAGTTCGCGGGCGCACACGCCATTATCGTACGGTTGCCTTTGACTCGGCCAAGAATGAGGTCTTGCTGATCGAGCAGAGGTTGTTGCCGCATCACTTCGAGATTATCGGTACCAAGAATTTCAAGGAAACGACCAAAGCAATTAAGGACATGATCGTGCGCGGCGCGGGGGCGATTGGCGCGACAGCGGCGTATGGTTTGGCGCAGGGAGCGCGGGCATTTCGCGGGACGGATTTGAAGAAGTTTCAGCGGCACGTGGAGGAGGTTTATCACACGTTGAAATCGGCGCGGCCCACGGCAGTGGATCCGGTCAATGCGATGAACGACGTGCGCGTGACGATGAGCGTGGGCGAGACGGTGGAGGAACAACAGGCGCTGGCCTTGGCGGCAGCGGAGGAATTTTCGAATCACGACGTGCAGCATTGCGAGGCGATTGGTCAGCACGGAGCGAAGTTGATCCGGTCGGGCATGAAGGTGTTGACGCATTGCAACGCGGGTTGGCTGGCGTTCGTGGATATTGGTTCAGCGACCGCGCCGATGTATGCCGCGCAAGAGCAGGGGAAGAAGTTCCATGTATTCTGCGATGAGACGCGTCCGCGTTCGCAAGGGGCGACGCTCACGGCATGGGAATTGGCGCAGCAGGGAGTTTCGCATCAGATTATCGCGGACAATGCGGCGGGACATTTGATGCAGCGCGGGCAAATTGATTTGGTGATTGTGGGAAGCGATCGAACGCTGGGTCGCACCGGAGAAGTGGCGAATAAAATTGGGACTTACACGAAGGCGGTGTTGGCGAAGCGGCACGGGATTCCATTTTATGTGGCGATTCCACTTTCGACGATTGATTGGAATATGAAATCGGGATTCGACATACCGATTGAAGAGCGCGATGCGAGCGAAGTGTTGGGCGCGTGGGGCGTGACGAGCAAGGGTAAACGCGAGTATGTGCGCGTAGCGAACCCAGGCAGCGGAGCGTTCAATGCGGGATTCGATGTAACGCCAGCGGAGTTGATCACGGGGATCATTACGCCAGCGGGAATTTTTAAACCGAAGGAGTTGTGGTCCAAACGCAAGCAGTTGGGCCACGCTTGTTGCCTCATAAATAAATGACACCCAAATGGGAGTGGGTTTGGCGATTCGTTGCCTCATAATTAATGACACCATGGGTTTTTAGTTTTCTTAAGCGGCCTTGGCTTTAACAGTTGCCTGCGGC
>JAQGPC010000132.1 GCA_028293285.1 Pedosphaera sp. | reverse complement strand
GTGCGCATCTTGACACTGTTCTTAGTTTGAAGTCCAAAGTTGGTCCCAGTGGTGGTTGCGACGGGCTTCATCGATGGCGAGGAGGTGTTGTAGTCCTTTTGGAGTCCAGAACTGTCCGGGGCGTTTGAACCGACATTGCTTCTGCTTGCAGGCCGATTCCACTGCCCCTGAGCCGATGGGCCAGCCTCGCCGCGCCATGGCCCGGTAGTTCATTCGGGATGCGTGATTGGCAAAATAATTTTGCTCTCGTGCCGGTAGCTCGCCCGCTTCCCCGCGTTTCTTTTTCAACCCGGCTATTTCCGACAGGACTTGCTTCTCCTGCCCATGCCTTAGTTGGTGCAGGCGTGCTTCCACCCAGGGGACCAGCCGGCTTTCCTCCTCGCCCGCAACTGTCCGCCCCACGCTCCACAGGTGTTGGCTGGCATGAAAAAAATCCAGCAGTCCCACCGCCTGGTTCCACCGATCCTGCTTCAAATTCCAAATCCACGCGGCTCCGTCTCCCAGGAACAGCTGTTGTCGTGCCCTCCCCAATCCGCCCCGCAACGCCTCCCAATGCAGTCGCTGCCCCAGTTCCATGGGCTCCCCCACCACGCTGACCACTACCTTGTCCTCAATGAGTCCACGCCCGCCCTCGGTCTGCGCGGCCTGTTCCTGCAAATAAAACACGCCGGTCTTCATTTCGTGCCACTCCACCCGTGGTTTTACCGTTCTCCTCCGGCCCCAACCTTCGCCGCGATGGCGCACCTGCCAGCCATCCACCAGCAGCACCGCCAGCGCACTGGCTGGGCGCTTGGGCTGCCTTTCCTGCGGTGGCTGCGCCGATCGTGCCAATCGCTGCTCCTTTGGCCAACTCTCCCATTCTTTGCACCAGACCGTGCAGGGTGGAGTCATCCATTGAGCCGGACCATTTGCCCACCACCTGCGCCGCTTCCTCGTAGGAACCGGTCGCGGTCACCGTAAAACAGAGCTTCTCGGCAAACCCGGGCGTGATCTTCTGATGCGGCTTCAAAGCCCAGGCCCGCTGCACCGGGCATACCCACCGTCCGTTTTGCCGATCCAGCCCGTAATCAACCCTTAGACTTATTTTTCCCAGTTCGCTTCGCAGCGTGAGCTTTCGCCGCTTGCGCTGGCCGAGGGGGGAAAAGCCTCGCCCGGTTGATCGGCGAGTTCCTGCAGGCGCTCCTCCAGTCGCTTGCGCCCCCATTCACGGCTCTCGGCAATCACTTCGCGCTCGATATCGGCCAGACTGGGAAACGGCTTCTTTCCTGTATTCATAGGTAGACATTTCTTCCATGGGTTGGTTTTATGCCGGTCGAGGAACCGTTAACTCCTCCAATATAAGAACAGTGTCAAGATGCGCACAGGAGTGTGTGGCCACTTCATGCCACATTGACGTTAATGGGCAGCCCTGCGAGTCTTGAAGAATGTATCCACCCTGCACATTGGCTTGCGCACCTTCCATCATCGTGCCGATGTTTTTGAGTCAGTTTCATGGGTGAGCATGCTCCAAGAACAGTTGTGAAGAGGTTTGCTATCATCGCTTGCATTCTCGTCCTATCTGCCATGAATGGCTTGTTTGCTCAGCCGTATGGATTGGACCAGACTCAACCCATTGGCCCGTACTTAAACAATGTATTCCCCCCAACGGCTCCCGCTTCTTCGGCATCGTGGAATGTGGAAATTGCTTTCACCAACGCAACCTTTGACCAACCGATATTCATGCTCCCGTATCCGGGAACGAATCGCCTGGTAATGATCCACAAGCCGGGGCGTATCTCCACATTTCCCAACCGGCGCGATGTGTTGCAGGGAGAGGTGTTACCATTTTTGGACATTAGTGCGCGTACTTTCACAGTGTCGGACAGCGGTATGACGGGGATTGCGTTTCATCCTGAGTTCGGGCAAACGGGCTCTACGAATCGCGGCTACTTTTATGTCACGTACAAATGGCGGCCCGCCTCGGTCGGAAGCTCCTTTCCTGAATACGCCTATTGGCGGCTCTCGCGTTTCACCGTGCCAGACGGCCAGATAGCAGCTGATCCAAACTCTGAAACTGTCATGGTTCAGCAGCTGGATCGGCAGATGTTTCATGATGCAGGTTGCATGATGTTCGGGGCTGACGGCTTTCTTTACTTCTCGGTTGGCGACGAAGGCGGCGCGAATGATGAATTCAACAGCACGCAAACCATCAGCGAGCGGCTCATGTCCGGGATTTTCCGTATTGATGTGAATCAAAATCCGTCCCTCAGCCATGCCATTCGTCGGCAACCCTTTCATCATCCCGCCCTGCCAGCCGGTTGGCCGGAAAGCTTCACCACCAACTATCAGGTGCCGAATGACAACCCATTCGTGAATGCAAATGGAAGCGTGCTGGAAGAGTATTATGCGCTCGGCTTTCGTCAGCCTTATCGTTTCTCGCGTGATCCGGTCACGGGCCTGATCTGGGTGGCGGACAGCGGTCAAAGCACTCGCGAAGAAATTGATATTCTCGTGCCGGGCGCGAATTATCAATGGGCCTACCGCGAGGGAACTGTCCCCGGGCCGAAAGCTGCGCCCGCAACCCCGATCGGCTTCGAGAAATTGCCGCTCTGGGATTATGGTCGGGATCAAGGTGGCGCGGCGATCGGTGGCTACGTTTATCATGGTGTTGAGCACGCGGGTTTTCTCACGGGAAAATATATCTGGGTGGACAACGTCTCCGGCGCCATTTGGGCCATCACATCGGATGGCACAACGCTGACCAACGTGGAGTTTTTGGCAAACATGCCTTCCGGTTCGGTATATGGCGGCACTTCGTCCTGTGGGCTGGATGCGCAAGGGGAGATTTATTTCCTCAAGTTCGGCGGCGACGGCGCACAGCGCGTATTCAAACTTGTCCGCACAACCACGGTCGTTCCAGAGCCACCAGCGTTGCTTTCGCAAGTCGGCGCATTCACCAATCTTGCCACGCTCGCTCCCCGGCTGGGCTTGATTCCGTACGATGTGAATACGCCACTGTGGTCGGATGGCGCGGGCAAGCAGCGTTGGTTGGCCTTGCCAAACGATGGCACGCATGACACGGCAGCGGAGAAAATCATATTCTCACCAACGAACGAGTGGCAGTTCCCGGCGGGAACGGTTTTTGTGAAACATTTCGAATTGCCAGTGAACGAGAATAATCCGGGTGCGGTGCACCGGCTCGAAACGCGCTTTCTGGTGCGCGACCAGAATGGCGGTGTTTATGGCGTGACTTATAAATGGCGCGATGATGGTTCGGACGCTGATCTGTTGCTCGGTGGCGACAGTCAGGATTATATTATTAACATTGCGCAGAGCGGCGTGCGGACCCAGCGCTGGAGTTTTCCCAGCAGGTTGGATTGCCTGACCTGCCATAACGCCAACGCTCGTGGCGTGCTCGGCTTGAAGACCCATCAACTCAACCGCACCAATTATTTTCCGCAAACTGGTCGGCAGGATAATCAACTGCGCACGCTTGGGCATCTGGGAATATTCTCTTCCGAATATAATGAAACTCAAATTGGCAACTACCCAAAATCGTTTAACATCACGAACACCGCCCAACCGTTGGTGAGCCGTGTTCGGTCGTACATCGATGCGAATTGCTCGCATTGTCACCGGCCCGGTGGCCAGCGCGCGAATTTCGATGCCCGGTTCAATATCCCGCTCGAACAGCAAAATCTTATTTACGGCGCTGTGTTCGACGCAGTGAACGGTCCGGAAGATCGTGTGGTTCGCCCGCAAGACTTGTTTCATTCCATGCTGCACAATCGCGCCAGTCGCGTCGGTGCGCTCCAGATGCCGCCCCTGGCCAAGAACTTGGTGGATGCCCAAGCTGTGCAGCTATTCGCAGATTGGATCAACAGTCTCCCGACCGGGCCGGGCGTGACCTTGAGCCAAGCGGACACCAACGGACCGGTCTCAGGGCCATTCATTGTGAATATCCAGTTCACTGAACCGGTGACTGGCGTTTCATTGAGCCACTTCATCGTATCAAACGGACAGTTATCCAGCCTGAGCGGTTCCGGCCAAAATTACACGATGCTGGTCAATCCACAGGTGAAAGGCGCGGTAAACATCCAGTATGCGGCCAATCAAGTCACCGGTTCGACAGGGCAGGGCAACTATCCCTCCAACCCACTTTCATTGCTTTATGATCCCCTGAATCAATTTCTTTCCACCTGGCTGCCATTTGAGAACGGCTCGGGAACAATCGCTGCCGACGCTTCGGGTCATGGCAATCCCGGCACCCTTAACCACATGTCTCCACTCGCCTGGGTCACGGGAATCAGCGGCAATGCACTTTCCTTCGACGGGTTTGATGATTACATCGAGATCAGTAATCACCTTGGGGCAAGTTTCACCATTTGCTGCTGGATAAAGACCACTCAGACTTTTCCACAAGTAGATCCGACTTACGCCGGTACCGGCATTATCTGGTCTGATGTGGGTGGGCCAGCGAATGATTTTATCATGGGTGGCACCCAAAGCCCAAGTGGCATTAACCGACTCTCATTCTTCGTGGGCGGCTCTGAAACCTCCATCAGCGGGATGCAGGAAATCAGCACGGGACAATGGATACATCTCGCCGTAACGCGAGATGCGGTGAGTGGGGCGGTCAATCTCTATGTGAATGGCGCACTCGATGCTTCCGCCACGGCAGGACTGACCGTGCTAAACGCAAATCCCAAGATTCATATCGGCGGGAACACACTCGATGGGCGCTATTTTAATGGGCTGATTGATGACGTCCGCTTTTACTCGCGGGTGTTGAACCAAGGGGAAATCAGCTCCTTGCTGCCGACGGCACCGCCCACGGTGACACTTGGCACTTCTGCCAGCATGGTTACGAACACTTTTGTGGTCACGGCTATATTTAGCAAAGTTGTTTCTGGATTGGCGGTGGATGACGTCATGGTCGTGAACGGCTATGTGAGCGCTATCAGCGGTTCGGGCGGCGTGTATAGCATCACAGTTGCCCCGACGAGTCCCGGGCCAGTAACCATGCAAATTCCTGCGGGTCGCATAATGGACAGTGACGGCAACGGCAATCTCGCCTCCACGGAATTGGCCGTAACAGCGGTGGATGGTTCGATTCCCAGCTTGGGATTGGTGGGTTACTGGTCATTCAATGAAACTAATGGCGCGACGGCGTTGGATGGTTCCGTGGCTGGAAATAACGGGGCGCTGGTCAACTTGGGTAACAATAATCGAGGGCCTGGACTGCAGGGCAATGCACTATGGTTCAACGGCACGAATGGTTACGTCGCCATCAGCAACACTCTGGGGGGCGATTTCTCACTTTCGCTTTGGATCAAAAGCACTCAGACATTTCCACAAACAGATTCTACTTTTGTCGGCACCGGTCTGATTTGGTCTGATGTAAGTGGTAACGCGAACGACTTTGTTCTCGGTGGGACGCGCAGCGCTGCCGGAATAAATCGTCTGTCATTCTTCACGGGAAACCCGAGTAGCTCGGTGAACGGTGGTCGGGAAATTTCCAGTGGCAGATGGACGCATCTTGCGATTGTACGCCGCCAGTCCACGGGCGCACGCAGGCTATTCGTGAACGGCGTGCTTGAGGCGGCGAGCACAGGTAGTACGGGTTTCCTTTCGGCGAATCCCAGCATTCATATCGGCGGGAATACATTGGACGGCCATTATTTCCGGGGATGGATGGACGAAGTGCGCGCTTACAATCGCGCACTCTCCGATTCCGAGGTGGCTGCGCTCGCCGCCGCTGGCGGTTATGAATCCTGGGCCGCAGTCACGATGCCTGGGTTGCTCCCGCCCTTAACCGATCCAACTTCGGATCCGGACGGCGATGGTCAGATCAATCTTCTCGAGTTTGCCCTGGATACCAATCCGCTCTCGGTAAGCACTTCCACCTTCACGATTATCAGCGCCGCAGATGGTTCCTTGCAACTCAGCTATCCCCGGCGCACTGGCTTTTCCGGGCTGCGCTACGGCATATTGAAATCAGACGATCTCATTACGTGGTCGCCCATTGGGGATGGAGTTTTGGGTGAATCAGTGCAAAGCGTGCCCGGCAAATCTCTGGAAATTGTCACGCAAACAATTGCAACGGATTCACAACGCGCCTTCTTCCGTCTGGAAGTGGAATTGGTGGAGCCTTGATCCATCTGCGTGAGAAATACGTAATTTCTGATGGGCAAGGCAAATCCTACCATTGAAGACGGCTCTTTACGAGAGGAGCGAATTGCTTAAGATGTCAGACGCCGTGATGCGAAAAATTCCAACTAGTCTGGTTTTGTGCCTGGCCGGAATTTGGCTTTTGGTTGCTCGGGCCTGCGGCTTCGAATCGGGCCTGACAGAAACGGAGAGTTCGGTTCGCACCTGGCGTAGCACTGAAGGTTTGCCGGCAGATTCCGTCATTGCGATCATCCAGACACGCGATGGATACCTTTGGGTAGGCACGAGTGCGGGGTTGGTTCGCTTCGATGGAGTTAAGTTTACCGAGACGAAGCTGATCAATTCTTCCACGAATCTTCCGATTCGTGTTACTGCGCTTTGCGAGGACAGTAATGGCCATTTGTGGATTGGCACTCAGCAGGACGGCTTGTTTGAATTGGCCAAGGGTACGGTGCGACAATACACCAAGGCGCGCGGGTTGTTGGATGATAGTGTGACAAGTCTGGCCGCGGACAGCCAGGGGTCTGTCTGGATTGGTACCAAATCCGGCTTGAATTTAGTTACCGGAAAGGAGTTCAAATCGTTTACCATGCGCGATGGACTGCCCGATGAATTGGTTTCGAGCGTACATGTGGCACGTTCCGGAACCGTCTGGATTACGACTCGCGGTGGCCTGTGCCGGTTCCTTGACGGGCATATCACGCAGTACGCTCTCCAGACGGAAAGCCAGGGCCGAAGTCCTGAGTATCTGGGTGCCTATGAAGATCGGCGCGGAAATTTATGGGCATTTGGTGACACCTACCTGATAAATCTTGCCGGAGGCAAACGCTTTAATTATTTCCGCGGCAACGAGGCAGCCTCGGTGCGCATTTGGAGTTTGTGTGAAGGACGCGATGGGCGACTCTGGATCGGAACCAGCGGGCGGGGGTTGTTCTGTTTTGACGATAACCGGTTTCAACCGGTGATTCTTGGTGAACTGCGTTCGCCATACGATGTCCGGGCCATTTGCGAAGACCGTGAAGGCAATCTCTGGCTCGGTACTTCCGGAGGCGGCCTGGTGCAAATGCGTCTACAACCCGTGCACAGCCTGAGAATCGAACAAGGCTTGCCGTCCGGTGCGGCTACGGCGCTGGCCTTGGACGCCAGCGGGCGGGTGCATGTGGGGTTGGCCCGCGGTGGATTGTTTGTGGGCGAGGCCGGACGTTTCGAACGATTGGGGAACGGCGGCAGTCGGGGAGTGCAGGGTTTCGTGTCGGCGCTCTCCGTGGCGCGTGATGGCACTGTTTGGGCAGGTACGTTGGGAGGTGGCTTATACGGATTGCTGAATGGACGCGGGTTTCAACTCACAACGGCCAACGGTTTGGCTGATAATGCAGTGTTGTCTGTATGTGTTGACGTGGAGGAAAGTGTCTGGGCTGGCACCCGGGCGGGCACCGTGCATCGTTTCACCGGACAAACAACAACCCGCTACGATATCTCAAATGGTTTGCCTGGGTCG
Organism: Pedosphaera sp.; assembly: GCA_028293285.1. Taxonomy (GTDB): domain Bacteria; phylum Verrucomicrobiota; class Verrucomicrobiia; order Limisphaerales; family Pedosphaeraceae; genus Pedosphaera. The sequence continues at coordinate 15,922 of JAQGPC010000132.1, read as the reverse complement.
CCGGTGACGGTTTTGGTGCCGTCATCATCGGGAGGCCTTTGGGTGGGAACAGAAGACGGTTCAATTCTACATGGTGAACAAGACAGGTTCATGCCCGCGCAATCGGTGGAAAAGGTGGGACACCATCCAATAATTGCCTTGCATGAAGACAAAGAGGGCCGGCTCTGGGCGGGCACAGCCGGTGGTGGATTGGCCTGCCTCATGAAAGGTGCCCGCGTGAATTGGAACTCAGGCAATGGGCTGCCGAACGACTTTGTCTGCGGCATTGTGGAAGATGCCAAACAAAACATTTGGCTGGCCACTGGTGCGGGAATTTATCGCATTAGTCGAAACACTATTCAAAAGTCACTCAACGATCCTCGAATCGCGCTCGCTTGTGAATTGACATCAGACGCCAAAACTACATACGACCCAGCCACGGTTTTCGGCGGTACGCGCGCCTTGCTCTCGCCGGAGGGGACGCTCTGGTTTGCCACCGCTGAGGGGGTGTTGAATGTGAATACGCGCCAACCTGAAATCGAGCCAGCTTCGCTCCCGGTCTATATCGAGAGCGTTGCTTTCAACGGACAGCCTCCTGTTTCTGTGTTGCGCGGTGCGGCGTGGTCTTCCGCCGTCTCGGACAGTGCTCCGGCAATTGTGCGGGGAGACTTGCGGTCATTGGAAATTTACTTCACCGCCTTGAATTTTTCCGCGCCCGAAAAAGTCCGCTTTCGGCACAAGCTGGAGGGTTTTGATCCTGATTGGATCGATGATGGGACGGGGCGGGTTGCTCGTTACGGGCGGTTGCCCTACGGACACTACGAGCTTCGAGTGGCCGCCCGGAAGGTGGACGGTATCTGGCAGGAGGCGACTACAACGTTCCCTCTGGAAGTGCCGACCCCACTTTATTTTCGACCTTGGGCTATTTTTCTATACGTGATATCGGCGGTTGTCGTAGTGGCAGGGATTGTGCGAGTTGTTTCCCATCGGCGATTGCGTTCGGCTCTGGCACAATTGGAGCAGCAGCAATTACTCGAACGCGAGCGCATGCGGATCGCCCGCGACATGCACGATGAAATCGGCTCGAAACTGACGAAAATCTCCTTTTTGAGTGAGCACGCTAAGGTGGACTCAACAGCGTCCGGGCCGCTCGCCGGCCAAATCGAATCCATAGCTGAGACCTCGCGCGAACTGTTACAGACGATGGATGAAATTGTATGGGTGGTCAATCCGCGCAACGACACGCTCGAGCATTTGGCCGCATACTTGAGCCAGCACGCAGTCGAGTATTTTCAAAATACGAGTGTCGAATGTGACCTGCGGCTGCCGCGTGCAATTCCTCATTTTCCATTGTCATCGGAGGCGCGACATAATCTGTTCCTGGCTTTTGAGGAGGCGTTAAACAATGTGCTCAAGCATTCGGCCGCCACGGCGGTTAAAGTGGAAATGATTGTCAACCCGGCGGATTGTGAAATCAACATTACCGACAATGGTCGCGGGTTCGAAGTGCCCGGGATGGTTGGGTTAAATGCTTCCCCGCGTGCCACGAATGGGGGTAATGGATTGAAAAATATGCGCCAACGGCTCGCCGACATTGGGGGAGAGTGCCGTATTTGCAGCCAGCCGGGGGAAGGTTCCACCATCTCAATGAGTATTCGCCTGAACCAGAATTCGACAAGGAAGCCATGAAAAAGATCATCACTGTTTCAATCGTTGACGACGAAGCCGATTTGCGCGAGCACATCGCCGGTTACCTGACTGCTGCGGGGGACATTTGCTGTAAAAGTGCATATGCCAGCGCGGAAGAAGCCCTGGAGCATTTGCCACAGGACAAACCAGACGTGGTGTTGATGGACATCAACCTTGGCGGCATGGATGGCATCGAATGCGTCCGCCGGTTGAAAGCACAAATGCCGGAAGCGCAGGTATTGATGCTCACGGTTTTCGAGGATACCGAAAAAATTTTTCGCGCACTCGCCGCCGGGGCCAGCGGTTACTTGTTGAAACGGATGTCGCCTAAGAAACTGCTGGATGCCATTACGGAAGTCTGTGACGGGGGTTCGCCGATGTCGGCTTCCATTGCGCGCAAGGTCGTCCAGTCGTTTCAAGCCACCCCGGCACACGGCGATGGTTCGGCAGATCTTTCGCAACGCGAACGCTCGGTGCTCGACGGCCTGGCTGAAGGATTGGCCTACAAACAAATTGCCGATCAACTGGGCGTGAGCATTCATACGGTAAGAAACTATATCCGTCGCATTTACGAAAAGCTGCATGTGCAATCGCGCACGGAAGCAGTGGCAAAGTTTTTACGCAAATGAAGATTAACCTGCTGCGCAGACTAGGCGACGGGTTCCGAATTGATGGCCATTTCGTGTCGCATAACACGCAATCATTTCCTGCCAGCAGTAGCGTCATGAAATTCGGCTTTATAAGTGGCATGAGACTGCTTATCCCTATCATTTTAATGGTGGGAGTCATTGTTTCGGCGAAGGGGGATGAGACTGCGGCATGGTCGCCGAGGAAGACACCGCTGATGACCCGTTGGGCCGTGGAAGTAAATCCCACCAACGCGCACCCGGAGTACCCACGCCCGCAACTGACCCGGAGCAACTGGCTAAGCCTGAATGGACTTTGGCAATACGCAATTTTGCCCGAAAGCTCCTATCGGCCGACTAATTTTCAGGGACAAATTCTGGTTCCATTTCCAATTGAATCCGCGCTGTCGGGTGTCATGCAGGGGTTGAAAGAGACCAATTCACTCTGGTATCTGCGGCGTGTAATCATTCCGGCGGCATGGCGCGGAAAACGGGTGCGTTTACATTTTGGTGCAGTGGACTGGCAGGCACGTGTGATGGTCAACGGCAAGGGGGTGGGTCAACATCGTGGTGGCTATGACCATTTCAGTTTTGACATCACTGACCAGCTTCGTTGGGATGGCGAAGAGGAGATTGTGGTGGAGGTGACGGATCCTACCGAAGGCGACCAGCCACGCGGCAAACAATCGCGCAAGCCGGAGGGCATTTTCTACACACCGACTTCGGGCATCTGGCAGACGGTATGGTTGGAACCTGTGCCCGAGGTGTGCATCGACGGGCTTAAGACCACGCCGGATGTTGAAGCCAAATCATTGCGCCTTCACGTGGCGGCTAATAGTCTTTCTGAGAACCTTTGTGTTGAAGCCGTAGTATTAGCAGACGGGAAGGAAGTGGTTCGTGGCATCGGGTTGGCAAACGCGGAATTAGTTATTGCCCTACCTGCACCCCGACTTTGGTCGCCAGAAGATCCCTTTCTTTACGATCTGCAAATAACGTTGAAGGCAGGCGACAAGGTGTTGGATTCGGTGGCGAGCTATTTTGGAATGAGAAAAATCGCGTTGCGCAAAGACGGGCAGGGGATCACCAGGATTGCGCTCAATGATCAATTTATCTTCTTGGTGGGAACGTTGGATCAAGGCTTCTGGCCGGACGGAATTTATACGGCGCCAACGGATGAAGCCCTGCGTTCGGACATCGAATTCCTGAAGAGCTCGGGTTTTAATTTCACCCGCAAACACGTAAAGGTCGAACCGGACCGATGGTATTACTGGTGTGACAAACTCGGCCTGATCGTCTGGCAGGACATACCCAGCAGCAATAACGCGACGACGGAAGGGCGTCGTAACTTTGAATCCGAGTTGTTGCGCATGGTCGGGGATTTGGAAAGTCATCCCTCGATCGCAATTTGGGGGCTCTTCAACGAAGGCTGGGGGCAATATGATACGGAACGGTTGACGCAGTGGCTCAAAACAATGGACCCGTCCCGGCTCGTGGACAACGCCAGCGGCTGGACAGACATGCGCGTGGGGGATTTCATCGATATCCATAGTTACCCCGGGCCTGATTCTCCGTCTCCCGAAGCCCGGCGCGCCGCGGTTCTGGGTGAGTTTGGTGGATTGGGTTTGCCTGTGGCTGGCCACTCGTGGTCAACCCGGTGTTGGGGTTATCTCATGCTGGCCGACCAGAAGGAACTTGGAGCCCGCTACACTCGCGCTTTCAAACAAGTCTGGGCACTGCACAACGTGCGAGGCCTCAGCGCGGCGGTCTATACGCAAACTGCCGATGTGGAAACCGAGTGTAACGGCCTGCTTACTTACGACCGCGCAGTAAACAAGATTGATCCCGCAGTCCTGCTGGCGGCCAATCGTGGAGTGTTTTCCGGTTCGCCCATGAAAGTCATACTGGCCGATGCCATGCTCGGGCGCACGAAGTGGAAATATACTTTTGAGAAGCCCAAGAATGATTGGTTCAAGGCCGACTTCGACACGGCGGCTTGGAAAGAAGGTCTCGGGGGATTTGGCACCGACGGAACACCAGGATCGTACCCGAACACAACCTGGGAAACATCGGACATTTGGTTGCGATGCGAGTTCAGCCTCGGAAACGACGATCTATCCGGATTGAAGTTACGGGTTTTCCATGATGAGGATGCTACGATTTATCTAAACGGCGTATTGGCTGCGAAGCTGAAGAGTTTCATCACTGATTATGAAGAGTTCGAAATTTCTCCGGAAGCAGCAGCAACGCTTCAGCCCGGTAAAAACAGCATTGCCGTGCATTGTCATCAGACCAGCGGTGGGCAAGGCATTGATGTCGGGATCTTGATACCGCAGCCAAATCAATCACCAACGACCGGCAAATAAAATCAGGATGTGGTTCGAGAATAAGGTGTACGCCGACAACGGTGCCGGGAAAAGCTTCTGGTTTGACTTCCTTTTTCACTGGTTAGTGAAAACCGTCAGTAATCTTTGGACCATGTCCTGTGGCCAATTTATGCCACATGACAGTCTGACGGTTGAGATTATAGTCTGCTCATGTTCCACAACGCAAAGAGCCCTCAGGCTAATTGTCTCATGCCTTCATCTGGAGGCCTGTTCTTTGACGTGGATAAGCAAGAATCAATCATAAAACCCACATGAAAAACTTAATGAAATCACAGCCTGGGTGCTTCCTCCGAATCAGTGCTTTGACTTTGGCCGCGCTGGCTGTTTTGCCAACTCCCGTCACCCGGGCTGCCGATATTTTCTGGTCAGGCAACACCGCCAGTTACACCAACGCTGCGAACTGGGGCGGCATCGTTCCAGGCGCGACGGATAATGCCATTAATGACAACGGAGCGACCAACGTGGTGCAGATCAATCTCGGCAACCCCGATTGGACAGTCGCGGATTTGTCTGCTGGCAGCACCGGATCAGCCATGGGAGCTTTCGAGCAAAATGGCCAGACCGTGACCGCCAATGGCTGGTTTCACTTGGGCGCGGGGGTTGACTCGACCGGCTTTTATACTCTCAACGGAGGGACTTTGAACGTGCTGAGTGGTCGTCTGTTTTTGGGTGAAGGTGCAGGTAGCACCAGCACGCTGACAATTAATGGTGGGGTGCTGAACAAAGCGGGCGACGTTTTTGTTATCGCTGACGGCGGCTGGAACGGTTCAGGAGCACGCGTCGGCACGGTGACTCAGAATGGCGGCACGGTCAATTCCAGCAGTGAAATATGGATCGGCCAGGTCGCCTTGGGGACAGGCATCTATAATCTTCATGCGGGCGGCACGATCAATTCCACTAACTGGTTTGTGATCGGACGTTCCGGGTCTGATGGCACGATGAACATGGACGGCGGCTCAATGCTTCAAGTCAGTGGTGGGACGCCCGCGTTTATCGTCGCAGACGGAGGGACGGGCACGCTCAATCACAGTGGTGGCGCAATCGCCACGACCGCTGGTGAGTTTTGGATTGGCAATGGCGGCGGTTCGCTCGGAACAAACAACATGAGCGGTACGGCGGTATTGAATGTGAATAATTGGATCGCCATTGGCCGCGGTGGCGTGGGCGTCTTGAATCTCTCCGGCGGTTCGATCAACAAAACCGGTAATGGCAATATCGTGGTTTCAGGTTCAGGTCTCGGCATCATCAATCAGACCGGTGGTTCGTTTACCAGCAGCAGCGGTGAGGTCTGGTTGCCGGAAGGCGGCACCGGCATCTGGAATCTGAGCGGCGGCACAGCCTTAGTGGGAATGGTTCAGATCTGCCGCAACAACGGTGCCCTTGGCACGTTAAATCTCGACGGTGGTTCGTTCAGCGCAGCGGAAATAACGACCGGCAACGCCGGTGGTTACAGCGCATTATATCTCAATGGCGGCGTGTTGAGCCCGACCTCGAGCAGCGCAAACTTTCTCCACGACTTGAGCCAGGCGTTCGTCAGTGCCGGTGGTGCCATCTTCAATACGGCCGGTTTCGACATCACCGTCCCACAAGCCTTGATCGATAACGGTGGCGGGTTGACCAAGAACGGCGCCGGCACACTGACACTGACTGGTGCGAACAGCTACAGCGGCCCAACCATCGTCAACGCCGGCAAGTTGGCGATCACCACCGGCTCTGCCGCTGGGGGTAATTACAGCCTGAATAACAATGCGGACCTTGGTGTGACCGTGCCATACGCAAATGCCCAGATCAGTATGGCGAATCTGGCCCTTACCGGTTCCCCGGCAGCTTCCCTGGATGTTGACCTTGGCGCGTTTGGGAATCCCGCTTCCGCCCCTATTAATGTTGGCGGAACATTGACCATTAATGGCACTATCACGGTCAACATTGCAGACACCTTGCCGCAAATCGGCCAGTTCCCGTTGATCCAATACGGCAGCCGCACTGGCTCGGGCAATTTCGTTATCGGCTCACTGCCGGTGGGTGTCGCTGCGACCATCGTTAACAATACAGCAAATAATTCCGTTGATATTAAATTTACCTCAGTCAATTTGCCACGCTGGGATGGCCTGGCTGGGGGCAATTGGGACATCGGTCTCACCACTAACTGGGTCAACATAGGCAACAACCAACCGACCACATTCGGTCAGGGCAATGCTGTCACATTTAATGACAGCGCGGCGGGAACGACCTCCGTGAACATTACCACCACCGTCAATCCTAGTGCCATAACAGTTAACAATAGTTCTCTCCCTTACACTTTTACCGGTGCGGGCAAGATTAGCGGCAATGTTGGAATCAGCAAACAGGGTTCCGGCACGCTTGCCATTGTCAATAGTGGCGGAAATAATTATACCGGCCCCACGGTCATCTCGGGGGGAACGGTGAGCGTCACCAACCTTGCCAACGGCGGTTCACCCAGTGCCATTGGCGCTTCCTCGGCAAGTCCAACCAATCTGGTGCTCGCAAACGGCATGTTGACTTACGCTGGACCATCCGTCTCGGTTAATCGTGGTTACACTCTCCAAGGCACCGGCAGTGCGATTGACACTGAGAACAACCTGACATTAAGCGGTCTTGCGGTGGCCAATCCAGGCAGTTCGTTCACCAAGGCGGGTCCGGCACAACTTACCTACGCCACCGTTGGCAGCAACGCACTTTCAGGGAGCGCTTCACCCGGGTATCTCGTGCAAAATGGCACAGTGCTCTTCGATGGTTCCAATGGCGCACAGACTAACACGATTCAAGGCCAGTTGGGCGTCGTCGGCCTGCCAGGAATTAATGCTGCACTGGTCTTGACCAATAGCACCTTGATTGTCAGCGGCCGCATTGAATTAGGCAACAGCAACAACGCAACGGGCACGCTTACCATCAAGAGCGGTGCGGTGCTAAGTGCGCAGGGGAGCCCCATGGCCCTTGGCGATGGTGGTGGAGCTCCGAGCGCGGGGGTGGTCAATCAGACCGGTGGTACACTTGAATCAGCCGGCGAGCTTTGGCTCGGCCAGAATACATCCGGGGTTGGCGCCTATAACTTGAGTGGCGGCGTCATCAATCTCCACAATTGGCTGGCGATCGGTCGCCGCGGTGGGAACGGCACGTTTACCATGTCGGGCGGAACGTTCAACAAAAATGGCAACGGGAATTTTATCATCGGCACCGGCGGCGCTGGCAGCTTTGGCCTGCTGCAACAGAGCGCAGGCACAATTAACTCACAGAACGAATACTGGCTGGCTGAAAATGGCGGCACTGAAGCAACCAACAACATCAGCGGTAGTGCTGTGCTCAACTTGAGCAACTGGATGTCCATCGGTCGTGGCGGACATGGCGTCATTAACTTCTCTGGAGGCACGATTAACAAGACTGGCGGCGGAAACTTTATCGTGGGTGATGGCGGCAATGGCTATTTCAACCAGACTGGCGGTACACTTACATCAGGCAACGATTTGTGGATTGGCCAGGCGGGTGGGGCCACCGGCCAATATGACTTGAGTGGAACCGGTACGGTTACCATTAATAGCTGGATTGCAATCGGCCGCGAGGGAGCCAACGGAACCTTGAACATCAGTGGTGGATCCATGACCAAGGGAGGTGGCGGCAACATCTCCATCGCCCATGGCGGAGGCACCGGCACCATAAACCAGACCGGCGGTGCGTTTACGAGCACGACCGGCGAGACATGGATAAGCGAGGATTCAAACACGGGGACCTGGAATCTTGGTGGTGGCACGGCAACATTCGGTGTCGTTCACCTGGCACAAAGTAGCAGCGCAACGGGTATTATTAATCTTACTGGCGGCACGTTGACTGCGGTCGAATTGACCACTGGCAACACTGGTGGTACCAGCACTCTGAATCTCAACGGTGGCACCTTGGCTGCCGGCGCCAACAACACAAACTTCCTGCACAATCTCACTGCGGCAAATGTCTTGACCGGCGGCGTAGTGATTAACAGCGGCACGAATGTAATCTCGATCGCACAAGCGTTGCTCGATGGCACCGGTGGCGGCGGTTTGACCAAAATTGGCAGTGGCACACTGCGCTTAAACGGAGTCAACACTTACGTCGGCCCAACCTTGGTGAACGCTGGTGCCTTGGGCGGCTCGGGAACCATAGCTGGTCCGGTGAACGTTGCTTCAGGCGCGACCTTCGCCCCCGGTGCTTCTATTGGAACGCTCACCATCAATAACACGCTGACCTTGTCAGCAGGAAGCTCGACATTGATGGAAATCAGCCTCGAGGGAGGCGTGACCAATCAGGACCAGGTTGTTGGTCTGAGCGCAGTGACCTATGCTGGCTCGTTGGTGGTCACCAATGTTGGCAGCAACGCCTTGGCGGGTGGCAGCGTCTTCAAGCTGTTCAACTCCGCTACTGCGGGCAGCGGCAACTTCAGCTCGGTTACCATCCTGCCGACCGGTACAGGCACATTCAATCCCACCACGGGTGAGTTGACCATCACTTCATCCGCTCCTCCAGTGGTAAATCCGCCGAAGGTTTCCGGTGGCAACCTGATCTTCACCGGCACTGGCGGCACACCCGGCGGAAGTTATACGTGGCTCACCTCCACCAACGTGGCGGCACCAATGGCGAACTGGATCACGAACAGCGTGGGTGTGTTTAGCGGCACCGGCACGTTCTCGAATGCCATTCCGGTCACTTCGGAGGCGAGCCGGTTCTTCCGGTTGAAAACGCCGTAATAAGTTTCTGGGATAAATGACGAGGGGGCGTGCTCGTAAGGACGCCCCTTTTTTGGTAAGGCTTGATGATTTGTGGTCGTTCCATACCACATGACACAGGCTGTTCTCAGAAGTAATGTGAAAGAATTTATGAAAGTGCAAAACAACGCCAAGTCAGCGCAAATTTCGGAACTGGGTAATTCGACTCGAACAGGTTCCCGACCGCACCTGTCGATTTCTTGCCGGAAGAGGAACAGGGCATTCACTTTGATCGAGCTTCTGGTCGTGATAGCGATCATTGCCATCCTCGCCGCGCTATTATTGCCCGCATTGGCCAAAGCCAAAGCCAAAGCGAAACAGACTTCGTGCCTAAACAATCTTCGCCAGATTGGGATTGGCGCCGCGATGTACGTCAACGAGTCGCAAAAATATCCGGGCTGCATCCGTGTTCCGCAGTTTTATTATGTCTGGCCGTCAAAAATCTTTACACAGATGGGGACGAACCGTGCCGTTTTTGCGTGTCCCTCAACCAAGCCTGAGTATCAGTGGGAAATTCAAACAGGAAACCCGAACCGTTTGGGCTCGGTAACCGAAACCGGCGCTTTTGATCCTTGGGCCGTGAAAGCTGACGGTGCCGGTATCGGGTCATTTTTCTCTTACGGCTACAACGATTGGGGCGGTGGACCGGTTGTGATGGATTTGGCCAGTCAACTTGGTTTGGGTGGTGACATCAATCCGCCCGGTCAGTTGGAATTGCCTGAGAATCGCATATTGCGTCCATCAGACATGATCATGCTGGCGGATGCCAAGACCGACGGGAGTTGGGATGGAAACATTGACCCGCGGGAAATTGATCAGTGGCCGTCCAGCCGCCACAACGGGCGCACCACCTTGATGTTTTGCGATGGTCACGCGGAAGCGGCCAAACGTTCCGCAGTCATTGATCCAAACAACGATACCTGGGCGCGACGCTGGAATAATGACAATCAAAACCACGTTTCCCAATATGGCTACAGCGGAACGCCCGCCCAACGCGCCGCCGTTGATCCATTCTGAACTTTAACGACATCAGTTTTTACTTTTAATGAAAAAGATATCTCTTCTCGTGTACTGCAGGTTGCTCCGGTGCGCCATTTCGACTTTTGCCATTGTCATCTCATTAACAGTTCGGGCGCAAAACCCCGGCGATTCTTTAGCGGCATCCTTCCGCCCGCCCGCCGTGCCTTTGGTTGCCTGTGATCCTTATTTCAGCATCTGGTCGCAGGGTGACAAGTTGACGGATGTTGACCCCACTCACTGGACGGGGAAACCGAACCGGCTCGCAAGCCGGATATCAATTGATGGGAAAACATTTCGCATTATCGGTAAAGAACCGGCCAGTGTGTCCGCGTTTCCACAAACTAATCTCGAAGTGCTCCCGACACGGACAATTTACACGTTTGAAGGGCAGGGCATTCGATTAAATTTAACTTTTACCACGCCGGCACTGCCTGACGATCTTGAGGTACTGGCCAGACCGGTGACATATCTGGCTTGGGAGTTTCAGGCAGTGGATGGAGTTGAGCACGTGGTATCGTTCGATTTTACGGCGAATGCGGAAATAACCATCAATGATCGAAATCAGAAAACCACCAGTTCCACAACCACCAACGGCGATTTCGTAATCACCAAAATTGGCTCGCAGGAACAACCCGTCCTGCAAAAGAAGGGTGATGATATTCAGATTGACTGGGGATACTTGTATGTGGCCAAACCGCGAGGCTGCGAGGCAAAAATGAAAGTTGGTTCCCAGCCCGTCTCCCGGTGGCTCATGCTTGCCTACGACGACGAATTTTCCATTCAGTACATGAAGAAAAACCTGCGTCCGTACTGGCGTCGGAACGGCGATGACGCGGCGGATTTGTTGAAAAAGTCCGCTGCCGATTATGAGTCGCTCAAGCAACGTTGCGAGCAGTTCGACGCTGAGTTGATGAATGATTTGCGCCAGGCTGGCGGCGAGAAATACGCAAAGATTGTCGCGCTTGCGTATCGCCAGTGTTTCGCGGCGGGCAAATTTGTCGCCGACAAGAACGGCCAGCCGTTGCAATTCTGCAAAGAAAATCATTCCAACGGCTGCATTGGCACGTCCGACGTTTTTTATCCGATGGCACCGCAGTTTCTACTGTTCGGCCCAACGTTGGCCAAGTCGTTTCTCGTGCCATTCATGAATTATGCCGCGAGTGAGCGCTGGAATTTTCCCTTCGCGCCGCACGATCTCGGCACTTACCCTCACGCGAACGGCCAGGTCTATGGCGGCGGCGAGCGCACGGCGGAAAATCAGATGCCTGTGGAGGAGAGCGGCAATTTGCTCATCCTGATGGCCGCTGTGGCGCAGATGGAAGGCAACGCCAATTTTGCCAGCCTTTATTGGCAGCAGTTGGAACGATGGGCCGAATATCTCAGGACCAAAGGATTTGATCCCGAGAACCAGCTTTGCACCGACGACTTTGCCGGTCACCTCGCTCACAATGTGAATTTGTCGGCCAAGGCGATTTGCGGCCTTGGTTCGTTCGCGAAGTTGTGTGAGATGCGTGGCAATAAGGCGATGGCGGATGAGTATTACAAAATCGCGCGCGAGTACGCAGCGCGTTGGGTGAAGGAATCCGCCGATGGCGATCATTTCCGGCTCGCATTCGATCGGCCGGGCACATGGAGCCAGAAATACAATCTGATCTGGGACCGTATTCTGGGCCTGAATCTTTTTCCCGCCGAGGTGGCCCGGAAGGAAATGGATTTCTACAAGAAGATGCAGAATAAAGATGGCCTGCCGTTGGACAATCGCAAGGACTATACCAAGCTCGATTGGATTTCCTGGACTGCGACGCTCACCCAAAATCGCAAAGACTTCGAGGCGGTGATCAATCCAGTGTTCACGTTCCTGAATGAAACTCCGGACCGTTCACCGATGACCGACTGGTATGAAACGAAGAACGCAAGGAAGGTAGGCTTCACCGCACGGCCCGTTGTTGGTGGCGTCTTCGCGCAATTGCTGTACGACAAGGCTGTGTGGCAAAAATGGGCGGGCCGCGACAAGACCAAAGCCACCAACTGGGCGCCAATTCCGAAAGCTCCAAAGATCACCACCATTATTTCCGCTGCGGACAAGGGGGCCGCAAAATGGCGTTATACGATCACAAAACCGGGAAATGATTGGGTGAAGGAAAGTTTTGATGCTTTGTCATGGCAGGAAGGTTGGAGTGGTTTCGGCACGAAAGATACACCCGGCGCGGTGGTTGGCACGGATTGGCGGACGAGCGACATCTGGCTGCGACGTGAAGTGGAGATTCCGGCGGACAAGCTACAGAACCTTGAACTCTGGCTGCATCACGATGATGACACGGAGATTTACATCAACGGCGTGGAAGCAATGCGGTGTGCGGGGTGGACGATGAACTACGAGGCTTTCACGTTGTCAGCGGTTGGCAGAGCTGCGCTCAAAGCCGGCAAAAATCTCGTCGCCGTTCATTGTCGGCAAAATGGCGGTGGACAGTATGTGGATTTTGGTTTGGTGCAGGTTCAAGGCGATTGATTTGAAGCGGCATCCAAATGCCTGAACCTTCAGTGGCCTCAAAATCGGGGGTGCTTGACCCTTTTCCGGGATATTGGAGGCACAGCTTCCGAGCCGCGGGCGCATGGCTAATTGCGTCATTCCGCGTCAATAATATCTTATAACCTCATTGACTGAACGCTTTTGAATTTAATTATTTCTGCAGGCTTGCGAGCGTTCACAGGGCCGGAACATTAGCTTCTTCAACCTCGAATTTCACCGTGAGCTGGAGTAGGCGCCGATGCACCGGCATCACTTTGCGCAACTTCGGATTGAAATAGTCCTTTAGCATCGAAGGCCGCGCATGTTTCAGATAGAGATCGGGATTGCGTCGCACCTCGGAGGAGGCCACAACATCCAGTTCCTCGCGCGAGGAGACATGCTCGACAATGCAGGGAACATGGGTGATGCCCATTTCCCGAAGGGCGTAGGCACGATGGCTGCCGTTGTTTAGGATGAGGCGCTTTTCGGCATAAATGGCATTCAGGAAGTTGGAGCTAAAGCCCAGGGCCAGGCCGATGACACCCGCGAGATTGCCAGGCGGCGGATAATCCCTGATATGCTCAGGCCTCAACGTCATTGTGCCGAGAAACCGCAGATCGTTGGATGGCGACATGATCACGAATTTATCCCGATGCACCTGCGACCACTTTACCGGCGGGGTTCGATGTTCGGCAGGCAGGCAGGTGCGGAAGATATCTTCCTCGCTTGGCGCGGGACCAAGTCTCCTTTGAAGCTGGCGAACAAAGGTTAAATCAATATGCTTCTGGTACACAACCAGGCGGTCCAATTCGACGATTGCAACCTCGGTCGGCACAGTGTTGAAACCGTGCCGCACCAGCGGATTCTTCAGAAACTCGATGAGGAGGGACTCAAATTCCCGGCCCAGCTTGCCTATCGGCGGATCGTCCGCCATGCCAGCCTCTCCCTTTTCAAGATCCCGGATGTAATCGTTTGCAGCCTTCCATTCGTCGGCCAGAGTTCCCTCACCGGGTGGATTCACCGCCTCGCTTCTCACAAAACGAAGGAATTGCTTTAGCGCCGGACGTCCGGTCAGATACAAATTCTCGCACTCTTCATCACGGGCTGTTGGACCGTTTCGATTGGGTTCAACCGCGATGGCTGGGTCGGTTTCGATTTCCGACTCTGGTTTGGATTCGACTTCGAGTGTCGGGGCCGATGCAATCATTTTTTTTAATCTTTCTATTTGTTGTGCCAGGCACGCAGTGCTCATCGTTCTTCCGCTACCACCACGACCAGAATTCAACTTTGACTATGTGGGTCAACCGCCGCTTCAGCAGGTGGAGGAACCGCCTCTCCCCGCAAATGATCTTCGCTTGGCCGGTCATCTCCGGTTTGAGCAGAAAGGAGCTGTTGTCGATTTCAGTCGTCACCAGGACCGTTTTGCTCGTTCCTCCACTGGTGTTGAACGAGGTCGCACTCGCGGATGCCTGCCCGAGAGACCCGGACCCACCCCGGGCGGTGGTGGCGACCGCTTTCACGGTTCCTTCAAAAGCCAGGTCTGGATACGCCCGGACCTTGAGCACAACCCGCTGGCCAGGTTTGACATCGGCGATCTCCTTTTCCGAAATGATAATTTCGACCGCCATGGTCTTGATATCATAAATCCTGGTGATCAGATCGCCTTTCTTCACAAGCTGGTGCTTCAACTCTTTCAACTGGCGCGACGGCGTTGCCACGATGCCACTGGCAGGGCTGCATATGTTCAGGAGCTGAATCTGTCCCTCCAGATAGCGGCGTTGGGCCTCGTAACCATCAAGCTCCGCTTTGGTGGCATCCAATTCTTCCGGACGACTGCCTCGCAACAACACTTTCAGCTTGCTTCCGGCCTCAGTAAGACCGTTTTCAGCCGTGGCCGCCAACTCCTCGACGTCTTCGAGGTCTTTTTGGGACACGAGCTTTTCCTTGAACAACTTCTGGTCCCTGTCGCGGCGGCTTCGCGCATACTTGACGCTGTTTTCGGATTTGGTGACCGCGGCCTTCGCCACATCGATTTCCTCCGAAGTCGGACCGATCTCAAGCATTTTAAGTTTCGCCTGCGTCTGGCGAATCAGCGCCTCGGTTTTAGCCAACTCCGCCTTCATTTCCTGGCCGGAAATCCGGGCGATCGGATCACCTTCATGTACCTTGTCCCCCTCATCTACGCAGATGTTCTCGATGATCCCCTCGATCCCCGCGCGCACGTCCGCGTTCTGGATCGGGAGAATATTGAATTGCCCCGCAATCTTGAGGTCGGCCTTTCCCAGCAGCAGAACGGCTGCGATTCCCGCAAGCACCAACCACTTGATGGAACGCCTCCACCATGAACGCCCTTTCCTCTTCTTGGGCTTGGCCGGTTCCGCCGGAATGGCGGCATCCTGAGAATCCGAGTCATCGGGATCATCGGGATCAGCGGATGAATCGGTCGATCGCGCCGACTTTCCGATTAGCCTGCGCAACCGCTGACGCAACTTCACCCCAAGCAAACCCGCAAACAGCGCAAAGCCCATCGGGTGATGCTGCTCGATCAGAAAGCCTCCCGCCTTCACAGCGACAAATGCCAGCAGAGAAAATGAGCAAACGGTCGCGACCAAACCATAGGCCAGATAAATCCTTCGTTCTCGCGGCGCGGGCGGCTGGACTCCCTCCATGGCCGATCCCATGAGGCGTTTTAGCAAGGTGCCGATGTATCTGAAAGACTTCCTTCTCAGATTCGGGATTTCCAGGTAATCGCTCAACAAATAATAACCATCCAGCTTGATCAATGGGTTGAAATTGATGAGCGTTTTAATCCCGGAGCTCGCCATTACCACGAAAGCCACGCGGTTTATACACGTCTCCACATACGTCAGACGCAAGAGTAGCGTGGCCAGTGCCCAGATATACAATTCAAAGTAAGGACCCGCAAACTCAACCCAGAGGAGCTTTGCTTTCTCCGTGAAAAGC
>JAQGPC010000053.1 GCA_028293285.1 Pedosphaera sp. | reverse complement strand
CAGTTCGTGTGGTTTTCCCATGCGTCCCATTGGCGAACGTGTTTTCAGTCGCTCAACCATTTGAGTTGATGCCGCAGGGGAGGGGAATGGGCCGGGACTCAGGCAGTTCACTCGAATATCATCTTTAGCCCAGTAAACGGCAAGGTGGCGGACCATTTGAACAATTCCGCCTTTGAGCGCCTGGTAGGCGACCGGGTTGGCGGGGCCCACTCCTTCGTAAACCTCCGGGTACGACCCAACTACGCCATACATTGAGCCAAGCATGATGACGCTGGCGGTTCTGGATTGACTTGTAGCGTGATCGTATAATTTTCGGGCGAGAAGAAAATACCCGGTGGCATTCTGCAAATGCCGGTTGAATTGCTCGCCCGTGACAGTGCGCCAATCGGCGCCAAGCACCTCGTGACCGTTGCAAATGAGAATATCGATTTTGTCGGCCAGTCTCACGGCTTCGTCGAAGCCATGATTGATTGAGCGTTCATCCATGTGATCGATCACCACGGACAGGTGGCGTCCCGCTTCTGCGCCGCCCAAAGCGGTGGCGGCATTTTTCCCAGTGGCTGCGTCACGGCTGGCAATGACGACGCGCGCACCGGCTTCTGCCAACGCGTCAGCCATCGAACTGCCGAGATACCCGCTCGCGCCAGTGATGAGCGCGACCCGACCGGTGAGATCAAATAATTGCTGAATGGACGGTTCGTTTTTCATTCTCAAAAAGACCCTGATTCAAGCTGCAGGTCACAAAGGAAACAGGGATAAAAGTTTTTCACAGCCTTTTTTCCTGCAAAGTAAAACGGGGCAATTCCGGCTTCATTGGGACACAGATAGTGCTTGCCATCGACGATCTTCAATCGAGCGAAGGCTGGCCAGGTTCACCTGCAGGGTTTGAATGCCTTCTTCCAAATTACACAGTGGAGGGTTAATTCCCTCAATGGCGTCAAGAAAAGAATCCGCCTGCCGGGTGAACAATGTGTCCCGTTCAAGCTTGGCGGCGGCTTCGTCGTGCCACGTGTCACCGGGTTCGATTTGCCACCGCCAGCGGCTGTTGTGCATTTCGAAGCGGAGCGTTCCTTTTTTGCAAATAACAGTAATCGAGCTTTCGTTAGGTGCCTGGTGCTGGTTAAGGCTGAATGAACCGAGGACATTGTCGTGCCGGGTGAGCAAGTGAACGGTGTCTTCCACTTCGACGCCTTCCAGGACTTGATGCGCAGCATCGGCTGTGAGACTTGTCACTGCTCCAACCAGCCATTCCCCTGCGTTTACAACATGAGTTAATGCGTCCTGCACTGCGCCGCCGCCGGTTGCGCGGTTTTTGTAATATGTTTCCCGATAAACGGGACGGTAAAAAGGGAAATGCTGGCCGGACGTTGAGACGATTTGAACAGGTTCGCCGAAACGACCGCTATGTATGGCCTCACGCATTGAAGCCAGCGCCGGATGGGCGCGATAAACGTAAGCGACCCCAGCGACGATTTTCCTGCTGATAACTTCTTTGCGCAGTGCATTGATGCCTTCCAAGGATGTGCCCAGGGGCTTTTCGATAAGAAGGTGAATGCCTCTTTGCGCCGCCGCCAGTGCCATTGAAATGTGCAGGTGCGCGGGCGTGCAGATGACAACCATGTCGGGTTTATCGTCCAGTGCGCGAGTCAAATCATCGAAGGCTTTAACTATTTGATAACGATCCGCGACAGTTTTCCGAAGTAAAGGATTCAGCTCGCACAGTGAAACGTCTGCGCGTCCTGTCCCTTGAAAACAACGAAGATGGCGCTCTCCGATGGAGCCGACGCCAACGATCAAAATGGATTTGCGACGCGACATGGACGACCGGTTATTTTTTTGCGTAAAGGTTTTCCGAGGACTTCTCCAGCTCAGCGGTCATTGCCGCGATGCGATTATCGAAAGTAAATCCGAGCGCCGCGTAGTTTTGCTGAATTTGTTCGAGGCCGCGTTTGACCATGATGATGTCCGCACCGTGACAAATAAATCGCCCGCCAAGTTCCAGCAGTTTGCACGTGTGCTCAGGAGTGCCGCTGGGCATGCCCCAATGAATGCCCGCGTCCTTTGCAACTTTGGCAACTCGCTTAATGGCGTCAGTCATGAACGGATGGTCGAACTCGTACGGTATGCCGGCGAGAACGCTGAGATCACCGGGGCCAATCATGAGGACATCAACACCGGGAACTTTCGCGATGGCTTCGACATTTTCCAATGCGCGCGGCGATTCGATCTGGATGATCACCAGGGTCTCCTCGTTGGCCATTTTCAAGTAAGGCTTCATGGGCATGCAGCAGTACGGCGCGTCGGCATTGGCGCCGTCGAGCCCGCGTTCGCCAATCGGTGCGAATTTCGCCCACTTCACAACTTCAGCCGCTTCCTCGGCGCTTTCGCAACGCGGATACATAATGCCTTGCGCACCCGCTTCCAAAAGCCGGCCCATGCGCATGTATTCCCCTTTGGCCGGACGCGCGATGATATCGGATGCGCCAACGCGCGCAGCGCACATGAGCTTCGCCGCAGTTTCGACGCTGTAGGCGTGATGTTCGAGATCCATCCAAATGCCATCGAAACCCATGAGGCTGGTCATTTCATAAAGAGTGGGATCAGTGTAATGAAGGGTGGTGATAAGCGCCGGTTCGTTCCGGCGCAGTTTGGCTTTGACTCGGCTGAATCGCATAGTTTTTTTGGGTTAAGATTTCAATTGAAAAATCATTTCCACTTCGACACTCGCACCCAATGGTAATTGGGCCATGGCGAGAGCAGTGCGGGCGTGGCGGCCGTCTTCACCAAAAACGTCGCGGACAAGTCGCGATGCGCCATTGATGACAAGATGACAATCGGTGAAATCAGTATCGGCATTGACGTAACCTGTGATACGCACCACGCGTTGAATCTTGTCGAGCGAGCCGATGTGCGCGTAAACAGCACGTAAAACGTTTGCGGCACAAAGCGCCGTGGCGCGTGTGGCGTCGTCTACACTCACCTGCGATGGAACCTTTCCCTTGCTGGTAAGGATATCGCCATCAAACGGCACCTGGCCGGACGCGTAAAGCATGTTTCCCGCTATGGCCAGTGGATCAACCAATGTGCCTTCGGGCGTGCGTTTGCTCAGCAGATAGCCGAGCGCTTCCAGTTTTGTTTCGCGATCACTCATTTGTTTTGTTCAATGGAAAATATTGGTTGTGCATTTCTGCTACGCGCCACGCGTGTCTGCGGTAAAGTTCCTCCCAGCGATGCGCTTCTTCAGGCGTGTAAGAGTAAAAGCCGCGTCCATTCGTGATGCCGCGTGCGCCCTCTGCCGCGAGTTGTTGCATGGGTGCCGGAAGTTTGGCCGAATTGCTCAAGCTTGGCAAAACGTGCTGCATCGCTTTCGCGTAAAGTTCCGGTCCTCCGGTGAGATCGATCCAACGTAACGGTCCGCACACACTTGCCCAGAGGCCAAAGGCATTGCGCATGGCACAGTCGATAGTTTCCGCGTCCGCCAGGCCGGATTGCAAAACATTCAATGCTTCACGATACATCGCGTAGCCAATCCGGTTCACTATAAAACCGGGAATGTCCTTCTGGCAGATGCAGGGTTCCTTGCCAAGGCGACGCGCCATGGCCGCAGCCGTTTGCAATGTTTCGTCAGATGTTTTCTCGCCGCGGATCAATTCCATGAAACGCGTGGAGTGCGCTGGTTCCGCCCAATGCATGCCAACGAATCGCGCAGGAATTTTGCGCCGCAGTTGCAACTGACTGATGGGAATGGCGGAGGTGTTTGTCGCGATGACAGTGGTGGCGGAAAGCAGGTTTTCCAGTGAGTCGAAAACTGCCTCTTTGGTTGCAATATCTTCGGTCACGCTCTCGACGACAAACGAACAATCCTTCACGGAGCTGAAGTCTGTCGCGGCGGTGTAACGCGTTGTCCATTCGTCACGAACTTGTGGGTTGAAACCGCCCAACTCGACGAGTTCTCCCATCATTATGGCCAATTGTTTACGCGCCTCAGCGTGCTGTTCCTGGCTGCGATCAATGGCGACCACATTGAATCCATGCCCGAGAAAACAGGCGGCAATGCCTCGTCCCAAAAGACCCAGGCCAACTACAGCAACACGTTGGTTGTTTGATTGGTCGCTCATTTGTTGTTCAAGCCGAGAATGGTCAGCGTATCGCGATGGATCATTTCTTCAATGGCCTTTTCGTTCAGCTTCGGCAAACCGGTTCCTTCGGTCATCTTGTTTAATTTTCGCAATCCCTCGATTGTCGCGTTGACAGTGGTGAACGGATAATCGGTGCCGAATAGAAGTTTGTTCCAGACGCCATATTCCTGCGTCAGCATCAGGCTGTGATAAAGTTGAAACGGACGGTAATGCAGCGCACTGATGTCGGCGTAAACGTTCGGATGCTTGCGAATCGTGACAATACATTCGCCTTCGTAAGGATGGCCAAGATGCGCCATGATGATTTTCACGTCAGGATAACGGATTGCCACTGGATCAAGATGGCGCGGCAAAGTGCATTCCAACGGGGCTTGCGCAATAAAAGTCGTCCCAGTGTGCAGCAGCACCGGCAGGTGATGTTTTGAAGCGTAACGCCAAAGCGGATCCAAACTCGCCTCATCCGGACGAAATCCCGCATACATTGGCAGCAATTTTATTCCACGCAAACCCAGTTCCTGGTGGCCCACTTCCATTTCGCGATACCAGCCCTCCTGTGTCGGATCAACCGAAAGAAAACCGATCAAGGTGTCAGGATGAACAGCGACATATTCGGCGACATAAGCGTCATCGACCCATGTTCCACTCAGCTTCGCTTTGCTACCGAAGACGATTGTCTTGGTCTCGGCGGGAGCTGTGGCGCGATAGTCTTCGTAACGTACCGTCAGATCAACTTCCATCCCTGCGCGCGCTCGCTTTGCCTGACGGGAAAAGTCCTCCGAGAAATGCCCCGGGTATTTCCAGGTGTGACTGTGAACATCAATAATCATGAGAGTTTCCCGCGTGCATCCACGTTAATTCTTAGAAGTGAGCCATCGGTTTCCTGCCACCAGAGCGCATCCTGCAAATTAACACAGGGGCAAATGTGATTGGGAATGACGGAGACGCGCTCGCCAATTTTCGGGCGCTTCTCACAGGCGGAAACATCAACCTGCCCATGTTCTTCGCTCAATCGCGTAAGTTTCGCCTGCGGATATTCGAGCATGTAACCGTGCCCGCTTTCTCGCGCAGGCAGGCAGATATCGCTGGTAAAAGTCTTGGTTCCACCATCAATGACGATTTGGTTTTTCACTGCGTTGCTGACAACGGTGCAAACGATTCGGGCGGCGCAATCTTCAATTTTGCAATAGCCGCCGTGAACTGTGTTCATGTCATTGAAGACGTATGTGCCGGGACGGATCTCGGTATATTGTTCCACGAAATGTGATTGGTACGCCGTCGGAGTCGAACCGCCGGAAACAATTAGCGCTTCGAGTCCGCTAGCTGTCCACAAGGCAATAGCTTCCTGAAGTTTGGCGGAAACGGCGGCGAGCGGAGCAGTTTGTTGGTCTGCGGGATTCCAGATGTGGCCGGGGTAACAAAGAATTCCGTCCAATCGAAGCCCGTGCGTTTGTTCAATTAATTGCGCCAGTTTCAACGATTCCTGCGCCGTTGAGACACCGGTGCGACCCATACCAACATCAATTTCGACCAACACGCCAATCGTGGTGTGCGCATTTTGCGCCGCAGTCGCCAATGCTTCAATACCCGTAAAACTGTCTGCCACGACGCGCATCGTTCTAGTGCGCGCCAGTTCAGCGAGGCGCTCGCATCGCGCAGAATCAACTGCCGGATAAGCCATCAACAAATCATTGGATGTAACCTGCATTTGCTCGGCTTCACCCACCTTCGCGGTCGTCAAACCAATTGCACCAGCCTGAATTTGCAGCCCCGCAACAAATTTGCTTTTGTGTGTCTTTGTGTGGGGACGAATCGCGAGCCGATGTTGCGCGGCGTAACTGGCGAGCCGCTGGATGTTGCGTTGAACCACGGCACCATCGATCATCACCGCCGGTGTGGGAAGTTCGCGCAATGAAGCCGTGGAGCTTTTAGAGTCCTTAAGAACTTCAATTTTCATTTTTGTCCGGTGAACTGAACTGCGTAGAGATCAGCATCCTTCATTTTAAAATGCAATTGCACCGGGCGACCGGCGAGTTGGCCGATATCCGCGCCATTTTTCCAGCGAACTGCCCGTTCAATTTCATTGCCGATGACTTCCACACTGTCCTCGAAAGTATAGCCGGGGAGGGGTTCTCCAGCAGCACTTAAAATGGCGACTTTGATTCCGCCAGCCGCGGATGTGGAAAAATTCAGCAGCAGCCGGTTGCCGGAAAATATGAGTGATTTCGTCACTACTTCTCCGCCTTCGTAGGCAGCTCTCAGCGAAGAAAAGCCATCCAGTCGCAAACTGTAGCGGCGTAAATGGGCGGTGGGTTGCGCGTAATTTTGGTTCACGTAGATGGACATTTCGTTCGGACCGGTCTGAACCGTGTTCAGAGCCGGATAGGTCGTGCGTGAAACCCAGTTTTCCGCGCCAATACCGGGTTTGATGAAAGCGGTCATGAAAGTGCGGTCGTAGATGTTGCCGCCGCGTGACGTCATGAAAACGGCGTCTGAAATGTCCTTGAAATAAGATGGATGCACGCCAATCACCTTCGCCTCCTCTGCGGTGAGCACCTGGCGTCCGAGCATGAAACGTGCGGCGAGCGCCACATAGATGTGCGGCGCACGAAAATAGGAATGCGTCTGACTCGTATAAAGATGTTCAATCGGCGTGGCTTGGCCGTCAGCCCCGTGATATTCCATCAGCTTTACATTTTCCCAATGTAAAAAGTCCTTGCCCTCTGCGCGGGCAATGCGGCGGAAATGATCTTTGTACACTCGGAAATAGATTAGATAGCGGTTTTCGGCAGGTGACCAGAACGCCACATTCTGCGAATCAAACATGTATTTGTAGGGGGCGTCGTTGGTGGTTAGGACCGGTATTTCCTGCATCGGCTTCCAGCGCAATCCATCGGCGGATGCAAACGCCTTAAGTCCGGAGTCTTGATATCCGGCAATCGCTTTATATTTTTCGTCGGCCTTCGCTTTCGGATTGACATCGAGGAATGGACTGAAGTTGTGAGAAAAATGGTCTTGAGCAAGAATTACGTTGTTTTCCTTGGTCCCATCGACTGCAATCAAATTGAGTTGCGGTTTCGTCCATTTCCGGCCATCACTTGATTCAGCAACACATGTCACCTCACCGATGCCGTCTCTGGCCGACGCTGATTTGCCACGGTAGTACGTCTTAAACCGATCTCCCTCACGAATGACCGTAACATACGCGCAGAACTGTCCTTCCCAGGGTGCGTTGAATTGCAGCACCGAGCCTTCATCGCGCGGTTCGTGCAACGTAAATTGCACATTGGTTTTTGAGGCGATGAGAAAATTGTCGACGAACAATTCACGTCGACTGCCGATGTTCAACGTCTCCACGCCGGAACTGCTTGATGCAAAAAGTATGGAACACAAAGAAAAAAGGATAAAATACAATTTCCACCGGAATCTAACACGGCTACGCACAGAATCATCGAAGCCAGTTTTTGGCGCTCGACTTGAAAACGGTTCAGAAAATGACTTCATATTTTAGCGAAGCGTCGCGGCGGCAGGTTTGTAGACTTCGGCCAGAACGCTGACACGCCAATTGCAGGCGTCATCCTTTACCTGCTCGTAGCTACGGGGTTCGCTTATTGTTTCAATCATCACCGGTATCCATTTTGTGCCAAAACGCAGGTGCTGCGTCTCGTCCGCGATATCATAGCTCCAGGCTTTGGCACTCAATGAGTCATTATGGGCAACAGAATCCTTGAGGCCAGCGTGTTTGCCGGGAAAGGCATCGGCTTCCTGTGTGGAAAGTGCAGCATAACGGTCGAGCGGCATGAGTGTCTGGCGCATGGCATAAGCTTTTGTGGAAAGGCCTGCGTCACACGCATTTATTCCGAGTTCCTGCAATTTTACTTCACCGAACATCGCGTGTCTTGCCTCGTCCCACATGTGTCGGCTCAAATCAAAAAAGAAATTCCACGGCATGTCAGGCGCCTCAAACAACATCGAAGCACATGAATCAGCCGCCTGCACTTCCTGGAGAAAATTGATCGCGTGATAGCGTGCGCGATCTATATAGACCGAAGCTTTCGGCAGCGGTTCCGGGCCGAATTCCAAATGATGAAAGCCCAGTGGCAATTTGGCGTCCGCGAATGGCAACACACCGATCCGACGCCCGAGCTTTACTGGAACGCCGCCGCGGATGCTATGTTCGCGTAGTTTGGCAGGCAAATCGGCACAAAGTGTTTTGATGCGACAAACGAAGTTTTCATCCGGTTTCACACCGACTTCAGCCAACTCGGACAAGGCTATTTGTGCCCACGCGACCTGCGCTTTCATTTCATCCCGATCAGCTTCCAACAACGCCACGCTCGGCAGATCATAAATACCTTCGTTGACTTTCAAGTAATCTTCGATTGCGTTGATGAGGACACTGTGAACCTGGATCATTCCTCCCTGAAGCAAGTCAGCCGGGGTGGGGGCATGACAGAGTATTTCGAGCAACTCACGTCCGGCGATATGCATGCTGAAGTGCATTTCTTCAAGGGAAACGTTGAGTTCCCGACTGCGTTGCCGAAGGTCTTGGACGCGACGCATGGAACGAAAAATCAGTGCCGGCAGTTCTTTGCGCTGCCGCCAAACCACAAGCGCAGGAACGAAGCCAGCCATGATTCGCGCAAGTTCAGTTTGGAACTCGCCGAGGTTCTTCAGGAACAGCCCGCGCACCCGAGGGCTGACTTCTTGAGACCAGGCGGAGGATGTAGCGTCCGTTCGCATTTAATCAATATTATAAGTTTATAAGTAGCTCCAGAGTTGTTCCAACTACTACGGAGATAACAAAAAGGGAATGCTGTCAATAATTCAAGTAAAAAATTAAATTTTACTTGCATCATGACGTTCATTCAAATAAACAACGTATGTTCTATTAAGTCCCTACAAATGACAATTCATTCGCAAACAGACGAAGCCGCGCTCGGAGGAATTCCCAAGCATGAAAGACTGCGTGCTTATCTTTTGAATGAGCTAAGTCGAGGTCGATTGAAACCAGGCAACGCGTTGCCAACGGAATTGGCACTGGCTACTTCTGCCGAAGTTTCGCGCAACACGGTGAGGCACGCATTGGCCGAGTTGGAACGGAGCGGGTTGATCCGGCGGGTGCGCGGCAGCGGAACTTTCGTGCACGAATCCGCGATGGAGCGGCTCAAGTCTGGCCTCGATATTTTTGCGCTGGTGATTCCCGACACACGCGGCGGTTTTTATCCCTCACTGCAACGCGGTTTTCACACCGCATCAGCAGAGCGGCATAATCAAGTGATTATTTGTGACACGGACAACGACCCTTTTCGCCAGGCCGATGCTCTCTTGCAGCTGATTGATAAAAAAATTGCAGGTGTCGCCATCGTTCCAACAACCAGTCCAGCCACCCCGGCCCATCAAATTCGCCCGCTGCACGAACGGGGCATTCCCATTGTGTTTTGCCATCGGCGTGTCGACGGAATTCCTGCGCCGCTGGTTTCATTTTCAGCGTTGGAAGTGGGTAAACTGGCTGGCCGTGCGATGTTGGAGCAAGGCCATCTTCGGGTGGCATTTTTTGCCTTTCAACGCGCCGGACTTGGCAGTCAATACGAGCGTGGACTTCGCGAGGCGCTGACGGAGGGCGGCGGTGAATTGCCGGTAGAGTTCGTTTGTTATGACGATTCTCCCAAGGTCACTGCTGCGCACGAACAATTTCTGAAAAAAAACCTGGAAATGGTACTGCGCAGTGAATATCCACCCACGGCGATTTTCTGTCCTTTCGATTCGGAATCAGAATTGGTTTATCTGCTTTTGAATCAGATGGGTATAAAGGTTCCGGACCAGGTTTCCCTGGTCAGCTTCGGTGGAACCTGGCGGGAGGGTGCGCTGACCCGGCGGTTGGCAGCGGTAACCGTGGACGAGGAGGAATTAGGGCACAACGCCGCCAGGTTGCTCGAAGAAATGCGCCGACATGAAAAGCCATTGAACGATTCGACAGAAATTGTCATGCCGCTGAGTTGGGCCAGCGGGGAAACATTGGGGCCGGTGCCAACAAGACAACGTGCAACGGCGTGATATGTCACAATCCTGGATTACAGAAGTCGCGACGAACGAAGAAAAAACAAATTCAAGTGCTGTTTTGCAGCCTATTTCCGAGTATGACCTTAAAGTCAGGAGCCTTTTCCATTCGTTACCGTTCGCGAGTAATTTCCCTCTTTTTCTCCACACTCTTTTTGTCGTCATGTTGCTCGCTGGCTGCACTACCGAAAACAAAATGAAAATCGATCGTTCGCAACTTATTGCCAACCTGGAACACGAGATGTTCACCAACCCTAGCTGGCTGCGCATTCATGCTGCCGAAGGCTTGTTGGACAATGGCGAATCCGGGAATATTGCCGGACTGTTTCAGTCAGAAGCCGGCACAGCTACCCCTCCTTATCGAATTGGCGTTTGGCGCGTGCTGGCGCGCTCGACAACCGGCGACGAACGGAATTGTTATGTTGAGCGAATTCGCGAGGCAATGTGCGATTCGCAAGCGATCGACCGCATTTCAGCCGCTGAGAGTCTCGGCAAGATAAATGCCGTGAACCGCGCCGACCGGGATTTCATTCTCAATTGGTTGAAAACAGCGGACGATGCCGCTGCGCCTTTTCCGCGCTGGCTTTTGGTGTTGTCCAGTAATCCTGCCGAACGCGAGAACGATGAAGCCGGATTGGCAAACTTGTTAAGTTCCAGCGATCCAGTTGCACGCCTGCGCGTGGCATTTGCGCTCGGCAGATTGAAAGATCTTTCCGCGACTTCGGTCGCAAAAGTCCGTCAGCAGTTGATCGTTGAGCCAACGGATTCCATCGCGCGGGTTTATCTCATTACAGCCTTGCTGCTTCATGTAAAGGACTCAGCGGAAATTGCCGGGTTGGAAAAGCAATTGGTTCCTTACCTGAATGGCAAGGCCAACGAACAACTCGAAGTAGGAATCGTCACCGGCCTGCGCGGCAGGAGCGAAGGGGTGGAATTGTTGAAACCGTTGTTGAACAGCCCTGAACCGGACGCGCGCATCGGCGCGGCGAACGGAATGTTGCGACTCATAAAATGACGCGCCCCTCGACATCGATGACGCAAGCGTGGCTGTGTGTGGCCCTGCTCTGGTTCGTCGCATGTCTGAATTACCTTGATCGCATCATGCTGACAACGATGCGCAGCTCGATTACGGAGGCGATTCCGATGAGCGATGCGCAATTCGGTTTGCTCACCTCGGTATTCCTTTGGGTTTACGGCGCGCTGAGCCCATTCGCTGGGTTTCTCGCAGATCGTTTCGGCCGATCCCGCGTCATAGTTGGAAGTCTATTTGCGTGGTCCGCCATAACCTGGCTCACAGGTCACGCCAAAACATTTGATCAACTTCTTTTCGCCCGTGCGCTCATGGGTATCAGCGAAGCGTGTTATATCCCCGCCGGAATGGCGTTGATCATGGATTATCATCGCGGTCCGACCCGCTCCCTTGCCAACGGAATCCATGTCAGCGGCGTGTTTGTGGGTTCTGGCCTTGGCGGCCTTGGTGGATGGCTTGCGGAACGACATGAGTGGGGCTATGCCTTCAAATTATTTGGCATAGTCGGGGTCATTTATTCAGTTCTACTCATTTTTATTTTGCGGGATTTATCAGGGGAAATGAGTGCCGCCAAGGGTCCAATGGCTGGAGCAAAACCTGGTTTTATTTCTGCAATTAAAAGTCTGTTCAGTAGTGGCTCGTTTTTTATCGCGTTGATTTATTGGGGGCTGCTGGGTTTGGCCGGATGGGGTGTGAATGGCTGGATGCCAACTTATTTCAAGGAGCAATTCAATCTTAGCCAAGGCGCTGCAGGTTTCTCGGCAACTGGATATCTTCAGGCCGCTGCCCTGGTCGGTGTCATTGTCGGCGGAATTCTCACGGATCGCTGGAGTCGCTCTGGCGAACGCCGCAGAATTACCATTACTCTGATAGCCATTCTTCTCGCCGCTCCCGGAATTTTATTGGCGGCAAACACTGGCCTGATCACGGTCGCGGTGGTCGGCTTGATGCTCTACGGGTTGATGCGTTCGCTCGCGGATGTAAACATGATGCCCATTCTTTGCCTGGTTAGTGATTCACGTTATCGTGCCACCGGTTATGGAATCCTGAACATGTTCGCGTGTTTTGTTGGTGGCATCACCATTTATGCTGGTGGCGCATTGCGCGACGCACAAGTTGACGTCAGTAGAATTTTTCAACTTTCCGCTGCGGGGCTCATCGTTGCCGCAGTGCTTTTATTTTTCGTGAAGCCAAACCCAAGTGGCAACACGGACGAGCCTGTCATTTCTTCGCTTAAACATACAGAAATCGCCTCATGAACTGGCCCAAATCACAACACCTTCTCTCCGAAAATTCAAAACTCATCCCCGGCGGTCTTGCGTCACTTAACCGCAAAGCCGATCCCGTCATCGCTTTCGCCCGCGCCAAAGGTTCGCGGCTCTGGGACGTCGATGGAAATGAATACATCGATTACCACGCTGGCTTCGCACCTTACATTCTCGGTCACAGTGATGGAGATCAAACCGCTGCCGTGATCAAGGTGATGCAGGACAGTTTATCAAACTACGGTAGCGGACCGACTGCTGAAGAAGGCGAATTGGCGCGCTTGTTTTTGAAAGCGGTTCCACACGCAGACAAGGTGCAGTTTTTCAACACTGGTTCAGAGGCAACTTCGCAATCCATTCGCGTCGCTCGTGCCTGGACCGCCCGGTCGCATATCGTTAAAATGCAAGGCGGCTACAACGGACATCATAACTCCGTTGCCACCAACTTGATGAGCTCGCGGGAGCAACTCGGCGGCAGGGCAATTCACGGGGACGAATATCCGAGTGTTCCCATCACGGCTGGAATTCCGCCTGAAGAACAAGCTCTCACGCACACAGTCCCTTTTAATGATCTGGCTGCCGTCGAGCGGATGGCCAAAAAATATTCCATCGCCGCGCTCATCACTGAACCGGTGCTCCAAAATATCGGCGTGGTGAAACCGCGGCCAGGCTATCTGAAGGGACTTCGCGAACTTGCGGACCGCCATGGATTCCTCCTCATTTTGGACGAGGTAAAAACCGGTTTTCGCGCGAGCCTGGGCGGGTATCAAGCGTTGGCTGGAGTGACTGCAGATCTTTCAACTTACGGCAAGGCAGTCGCGAACGGTTTCCCTCTCGCGGCAATGGCTGGCAAAGCCGCTTACATGGATCTTGCCGTCAGTACTGACGTAAACAAAAAGGTGCTTCTTGCGGGAACCTATAATTGTCACCCGGTTCCAGTCGCAGCCGCTATTGTCTGTTTGAAAAAGTTGATGGATCCGAAGCTCGATGTTTACGGTCACCTCGAACGCCTCGCCCAAAAGCTCGAATCCGGCCAGCGCGAACTCTTCGCCCGCTACCATATCCCGGTGGTCATTTCCCGCGTGGGCAGCGCCAGTTGTGTTTATTTCACTGACCAGGAACCAAAGGATTGGTGGGACATTCTCGAGAATCACAACGCTGACTTTGACGCAAGATATCGTCGCGCGTTGATTGAACGCGGCATCTACCATTTCCCGGTTATCGTCAAAC
>JAQGPC010000037.1 GCA_028293285.1 Pedosphaera sp. | reverse complement strand
TGCGCTCGAACTGGCCGGTGTTGGCAGTGTTGATGCGGAAATAAGTCGAGAGTTCCATTGGTCAGCGCACGCCTTTGGGGATGTAGCAGAATGAACCGTCACTGAAAACTGCTGCGTTCAAAGCGGCGAAGAAGTTGTCGCTGGCAGGCACCACCGAGCCGAGATATTTCTCGACCAATTCGGGATGATTCTGGACCGCATCCGAGAAGGAACAAAAAATAACGCCGACCTTGGCGAGATCTTTCTGGAAAGTGGTGGCAACAGAAACGCTATCAACGACGGCATCCACTGCAACGCCGGTAAGACGCTTTTGTTCGTTGAGGGAAATGCCGAGCTTATCAAACGTCTTGATCAGTTCGGGATCTACTTCATCGAGACTGTTTAAAGTCTTCTTGGGCTTGGGCGCGGCGTAATAAATGGATGCCTGATAATCAATGGGCGGATAATGGGCTTTCTGCCAATTGGGCTCCGTCATGGTCAGCCAATGGCGGTAGGCTTTCAGCCGCCAATCGAGCATGAATTGCGGTTCCTTTTTCTTGGCGGAAATCAGGCGGACAACATCTTCATTCAATCCGGGCGGGATGGTATCCGTATCAACGTTGGTAACAAAGCCGTATTGATACTCCTTATTTACAAATTCCTCGATGGTCTCGGTGGCAGTACTCATAAAAATCTAATTTAAATTATCAGAAGGCGGCGTTTTTTTACTCTTTGCCGGCACAATCGCGACAAATGCCGCGAAGAGAAACGTCAAATTGCTTTACCTTGAAGCCGTCAGGGACTTGCAGGCCTGATGTATTTGCACCAGCAGCATAATCAATATCGTAGATGCCGCCACAGGTGTCACAATAAAAGTGACAATGCTCCTTCATGTTTGGGCAATAGCGAGTGGCGGAACGATCCAAGTTCACGTGACGGACCAAATCGCACTTAACCAGAGCATCCAAACAGTTGTAAACCGTTGCCATGGAAATATCTGGCATGCCTTGCTTGGCACGGATAAAGACCTCTTCCACAGTGGGATGATCGCGCTTTTCCAGCAAAACACTATAAACATGCTGACGTTGCGGCGTGAAACGAAAGCCGCTGGTTGCCAGCCGTTCGTTCAAACGGTTATCTAATGCTGAGTTATCGCCTGCATTCATCACAAGAAAAGCTTAACAAAGATGAGGAATATGTCAATATTTGGAATAATTCTAAATATAAAGAAGAATCGGATGCTATATCGGTTGAATCACAAGAATCACAAGATGCGGAAGTGAATTCAGGGTTGATTTTGCAAAACCGTGACAATTTTCTCCCTGCAAAAGGCTAATATGGTAAAAACGAGCGCGTACCAAGATGGCCCGACCCGACAAACAGCAAAAACCAACCTTCTTCTGGCAGGGGTTGCTGATCGTCTTGCCCGTGATGGTGCTGGCTGGCTTTGGGTTCTCCTTTTTGCGGCAAGATAAAAAATTGGCGGAGAATGAAGCCAGGGAGCGGGCGCAATTACTGGCGGATGATTTATCGGGCAAATTTTCCAAGGATTTTTTTACAAAATTGTCGCGGCTTTATTTCGACACGGTAAACGCCAGGGCCAATCAACATCAAAACAGCCCATATACAGATACTTATTTCCATATTCAGGTTCCGGGGAAAAATTCAGGAAATGCGAGCGGGACGAGTATCGATGCGCCGATGCGCAAAGAAATTTTGAAGCGGTGGCCGGAATCGATGTATGGCGAGTTGTGGAGTTATCATGGGATGAAATTGGATGCAGGGGGGCGGCTCGTTTCAGTAGGTTGCAAAATTGATGAACGAGGGGATACACATTGGGAAGGCGCGACGCGCCCAGCGGCTTACTTGCAAACGCCGAGTCCGTTGGCTTCTCCCACGCTTATAAAGGTGCAACGAGAACTTTGGGATAAAGCGCGTGATGCGGAATTTTCCAATGCGAACCCTGAAAAGGCGATTGCATTATACAGACAGTTTCTCGAGCTTTCACCGCCGCCTTCCTTCGCAGCAGTCGCGCAATATTCGCTGGGTATGTTGCTGGCCAAGGCGGGTGAAATCGCCAAGGCGGAAGAGTTGTTTCAAACGCTTGAGGAGACAACCAACTTTACCACGGAAGCGGGGCTGCCACTTCATTTACTGGCGCAATTGCAACAAGTGCAGATGTGGTGTGATAAACGAAACACTTCAGGACTGGAACATACTAATGACATCACAACCGGACTGCAGTCGCTTTGCTCGAACACGATCAGCCAGCCTTCGGCGATCACACCGGCCATTCTCAGTCGGGTGCGGGAACTGCAAGGTGGCGCTGGGCTGGGGAACAAAGCATTGGCAATGTTATGGGGATGGCAAAGTGCGTGGGAGGCAGACGAGAGCTCCCGCGAATTTTATGAAGAGAACCGCAAGGAGTTTGGGCCAGAGCAAATGCGTGACCGGGCTTTCTGGACAATCTGGCGCGACCAGAGCTGGCTCGTGATTGTCGAAGGCATTGATACATTCGATGACAACTCGCAACCTCATGACACGGGTTATTACCAGTTGTGCGTCTTCCCTGAGTTGCTGGTGCGTGAGGCGGTATGGGAGACAATTATTTCCACGCGCGTATCGGTGCCAGAATATGCCTTGGTGTCTGTGAATTTAAGCGGAAGATCAATTAACCCGCAGAGCAAGGGATCAACGGTTTTAGCCGAGACAGCCACCAAGTGGAACCTATATCAACGCACACTCGATGGTTTGGCCGTGCAGGTTCTTTTGGATAAGCCAGTCCTTTTGTACGCTCGTCAACGGATGCGGACATTATGGTTGAGTTCGCTGATTGGAGTCGCGGCGCTGGCTGCCTTGATTGGCTTTTTTGCTGCGCGACGGGCATTTCAACGGCAGCTCTATCTGAGCGAAATGAAGAGCAATTTCGTTTCGAGTGTTTCGCATGAGTTGCGCGCGCCGATCGCGTCGGTGCGATTGATGGCAGAAGGATTGGAGCGGGGCAAAATTCAGGCTCCGGAAAAGCAAAATGAGTATTTTCGGTTCATCGTGCAGGAGTGTCGCCGGCTTTCTTCACTCATTGAAAATGTGTTGGATTTCTCGCGCATTGAACAAGGTCGCAAGCAATACGAACCGGAGCCAACCGATTTGGTCGCGCTGGTGGAACAAACGGTGAAGCTCATGCAGACATATGCAGCGGAGCAGAACATTCAGGTCACACTTCAAATTATTGGCAACCCGGTCCCTATCGATGTGGATGGAAAGGCGATCCAGCAGGCGTTGGTGAACCTGGTTGATAACGCGGTTAAACATTCGCAGAAGGGAGCAGCGGTGGAGGTTGGGCTGGAGTTTCATGAAAGCCGGGTGCGCTTATGGGTGGAAGATCATGGCGAAGGAATTCCCAGAGAAGAACACGAAAAGATTTTCGAGCGATTCTATCGGCTGGGTTCGGAACTGCGCCGGGAGACGCAAGGAGTGGGAATCGGTTTGAGCATCGTGAAACACATTGTTCAGGCGCATCACGGAAAAGTTACGGTTCGGAGCGAGGTGGGGCAGGGGAGCCGGTTTACGATTGAATTGCCAGTAGGGAGGAACGGTTAGGTATGCCGCGCATTTTAATCATCGAAGACGAGTTGCCGATGCGCACGGCGCTGAAGGATTGCCTGGAGGCGGAGGGGCATCGCGTGTTGACGGCGGCGGATGGTGAGGCGGGTTTAAAGCGCGCCGTCGAGGAGAAGCCGGACCTTGTTTTGTTGGATGTGATGATGCCCAAGCTGGATGGGTTTGCGGTGTGCGCCGAATTGCGAAGGCTGTCGCAACCAGTGCCGATTCTCATGCTGACGGCCAAGGGACAGATTGAAGATCGCGTGACCGGCTTGGATGCGGGTGCGGATGATTATTTGGTGAAACCATTCAGCACGGAAGAGTTGCTTGCCCGGGTGCGGGCGATGCTGCGCCGATATCAGCGAGATACGAAAGCGGCAACGATGCTGAAACTGGGTGAAGTACAAATTGATTTGGCAAAGCAGATCGCAATGCGCGGGCGGAAAGAATTGCATTTGACCGCGAAGGAGTTTGCGATGTTGCGGCTCTTAAGTGAAACGCCCAATGAACCGGTGTCGCGGGAACGTTTTCTTGATGTGGTCTGGGGATATGCTTCGTTTCCGACAACGCGCACGGTGGATAATCACATCGCCAGTTTGCGGGCGAAGATTGAATCTGACCCCGATAAACCGAGGTGGATCAAGACGGTGCATGGAGTGGGGTACCGGTTGGAAGTGGGTGGGTAAGCGAGTGAGTGAGTATGTGAGAAGAAAACGGTCGCCCGTGCCTTTGACAATGTAAAAAGCCAGAGGTCGGAAACCAAACTGATTTTGCAAAAGCGTGACAATTTGAAAACGGCGATGTGGCAGTCTGGGACAGGATAGAAAAGGATCGATATGAAAAATATAAAATACGGTTTGTTGATTTTCGCAATGGTGCTTGTCGGGAATACTGTCAGTGCGGGGACAAATGATGTCGGGACATTGTTGCAACGGGGTTTGTTTGAAGAGGAGGCGAACCACAATCTTGACGCGGCCATTCAAGCTTATCAGTCGGTCGTGGCGCAAACCGACAAGGAACGACGATTTGCGGCCACCGCGATTTTCCGTTTGGGCGAATGTTATCGCAAGCAAGGCAAGACGAACGAAGCCACGACGCAATATGAACGGATTGTGCGGGAGTTTGCAGACCAGCCGGAGTTGGTGAAACTGAGCAAAGGGTATGTAGGCAACGCGGCAAGTTCTTCGCCACCGGCAAACCAAGTGCTTTCGGCGGAGGCTTCGGCTCCCACCACCTCGGAAGAAGCTGAAGAGATCAAGCGGATTCAAACCATGATCCGCAACAGCCCGGATTTAATCAACGCAGCCGGAACGGACGGAGAAGTTCCGTTGCAAAAGGCAGCCCGGGCAGGCCAGTTGACTGTGGCGAGGTTTCTGTTGGAAAATAAAGCCGATATTAATGGAAAAGGAACCACTGGTTTTACCCCCCTGCATCTAGCCGCCTTTGCGGGTCATAAGGCCATGGTGGAATTGTTGCTTGCCAATGGCGGAGATGTTAAATCACGCGATCAGCAAAGCCGAACGCCATTGCATGTGGCGGCAGAGAAGGGATTCACTG
This sequence comes from Pedosphaera sp., assembly GCA_028293285.1. Taxonomy (GTDB): domain Bacteria; phylum Verrucomicrobiota; class Verrucomicrobiia; order Limisphaerales; family Pedosphaeraceae; genus Pedosphaera. The sequence continues at coordinate 49,459 of JAQGPC010000037.1, read as the reverse complement.
CGGTAACAGAATTGTTACTGAGTCGAGGAGCCGAAGTGAATGCTTTAAGTAATAAAAAAGAGACCCCATTGAATTTGGTAGCCAGCAAAGGCAACACAATCATCGCAGAACTACTGATTAATAATAAAGCTGACGTAAACTCCAAAGGCGAGCAGGGCGAGACACCACTGATGGAGGCGGCGCAGGCTGGAAAAGTTGAAATGGCCAAGGTGCTGATTGCCCATGGCGCAGATGTGAATGCCCGGTTAGACCACAAAGACGGAGGAATTCAGAGCGAATGGGCTGCGCTGCATTATGCCATCAAAAAAAATCAGAATGATATGCTGAAGCTGCTCCTAGAGAGCGGAGCAAAAACTGATCTGAAGGTAACCGAGAATTATATTGAAACTTCCCCATACCGATCAGTTGTATGCACAGATTTCACTCCGCTGCACCTTGCCACGTCATTGAAACAAAAAGAAACCGCCGAGCTGCTGCTGAAATACAAAGCGAACGTTAATGCCAGCGACAGCGAAGGAAGAACACCATTGGTCCTGGCGCAACAAAAGAACAGCAAAGAATTGTTTGAATTGCTGGTAAATCATCAGGCTGATGTGAGCGTCTTGGACAAGAATCAAAACACCTTGCTGCAACTGGCGGTAGCGAATGGCCAAAAAGAAATCGCAGCATTGTTGCTGAATAAGAAAGTTGACGTGGATGCGCGATACAAAAATGGAAACACACCTCTATATCTGGCAGTAACACAATCGGATAAGGATATGGTCGAATTGTTACTCAATCACGGGGCAGATGTGAATGCCGTTGGTGAACACTCCGTGACGCCAATTTTTAGAAGTCTAGCACCAAGCGGGCTTAAGATAACCGAGCTGTTGATTCAGCGGGGCGCCGATGTGAATGCGACCGATAAAAATGGAGCAACGCCTTTGGATGGGGTGCATGATAGTTATGAAAATTCCAAATGGGTGGAGCAGGTCAGGCGACTCTTGCGCGCGCATGGTGGCGTAAGCGGGATGGAAAACACTACTGTTCGCATCATCCGCCCCGGCTTGACAGCCCCCGAAGTGCTGCTTACCAAGGACAAGGCTTCGCTAAATCGATTTACCTTGTTTGAATTGCTGACCGTCGTTTTCGGCTCCAATGAAAGAAGATGGGTTTTCCCGGATTTTAATAATGTGACCATCGAAACAAAAGATTCCGCTTCGGGAAAAAAACAGAAGCTAAAAATTGCGCTTGCCGGGGCGTTGGAATCAGGGGATTGCTCAAAGAATATATGGCTGGAGTGGGGCGATGTTCTGGAAATTCCCGAGCTGGATCACAAGCTGAACGAGACGTGGGGTGGATTGTCATCGAACGCGCGAAGGACCTTGGAGAATTGCCTGGCTGCAAGGGTGGACATAGTTGTGAAAGGCCAAACTAATAGTGTCATCTTGAAGCCCGATTTAAAAAATGCAGCAGCCTCTTTTGAGGCTAAGTTGAAAGAAATAACGACTAGGGCTTCAAATGGTGCGGCAGAAACCAATGCGCTCCCTGTAATTTCTAATTTTCGACTGAATCAAGTTGTTCACATGGCCGGGGTTATTCTGGCCTCATCCGATTTATCCCGCGTCAAGGTCAAGCGGATGAATCCGTCCACGAACAAGCCGGACGAGATGGTGTTTAATCTCGAATCAGCTTCCGGCGGCTTATCCAACCTTCAGTATGCCAACCAATTGTCGATTCCGTCCCGAACGCTTCGTCAGCCTGCGGCTCCGGGTTTCCTGTCGGCCAATGTATTAACTGTTAACGAACAGTATAATGCCCAGGACGACTTGTGGCTGCGCGACGGCGATGTGATTGAGATTCCAGAGAAACAATAATTTAGAGGTGGTGGGGAACGGACAGTGACTAGGCGCATGGAACATAATTTTGTTCCATGCGCTTTTTTGCCAAGCCTTTCATAGATTGCGGATGTTGGCGGAACTCCCAACGGGAGCGCAGAAATTTTTCTCGCTCATTTCTTTGGCGCACGTATAAATTTCCGTCAATGCTCAACTATATTTGGCTCGGCCTGATCGTGTGCGCCGTTTTGATTGGCGGCGTTACTGGCCACATGAAGGAAGTCTCCGATGGAGCCTTCACGATGGCCAAGACGGCGGTCATGGATATTGCGCTTCCGTTGATTGGCATCATGGCACTCTGGCTGGGCATCATGCGGTTGGCGGAAAAATCGGGCATGGTGCAGTTGCTTGCGCGAGCGTTGCGTCCCATGATGGTGCGTTTATTTCCAGATGTTCCCGCCGAGCATCCCGCGATGGGTTCCATGTTAATGAACATGGCGGCCAACATGCTGGGGCTTTCGAACGCGGCGACGCCTTTGGGCATCCGGGCGATGAAAGATTTGGAATCGCTGAACCCGCGCCCCGGCACGGCCAGCAACGCGATGTGCACTTTCCTGGCGATCAACACGAGTTCGATTCAATTGATTCCGGTGACGGCAGTCGGAATTCTCGCGGTGAAAGGTTCAACGAATCCTTCTTCAATCATTGGCACCTCTTTCTTGGCTACTCTCTGCGCGGCAATTTCTGCAATTATTATGGTCAAGACTTTGGAGAAACTGCCCATGTTTCGTCTGCCGCCTTTGACCGAGGAAGATAAAAAGAAGAAGAGTGAAGAAACAAAAAGTGAAGAGGAAGCGGCCAAAGCAGTAACGGTCCAACCGATGCAATGGTGGGGCATGATAGTGATGGGTGCTTATTTTTTATTTTTTGGCTGGTTGTTCCTGTCGCTTGGATTTCCAGAAATATTCGGCAAACCGGCTGCGGAAGATTTGCAAAAGGACAACCCGCTTATCCGGATTGTCAAAACATTGTCGCTACTTTCAATTCCGATGCTGCTTTCGTTCTTCCCTTTGTATGCGATGGTGCGAGGGATAAAAGTTTACGAGGAGTTTGTGGAAGGGGCGAAGGAGGGTCTTCAAGTTATCATCCGCATCATTCCCAATCTGGTGGCCATTTTGGTGGCGATTGGGATGTTTCGTGGAGCGGGCGGAATCAATATGCTTACGGATTTACTTTCCCCGATGATGAACCGGATACATTTTCCGCCGGAATTATTGCCGATGGCGCTGGTGCGTCCACTGAGTGGAAGTGGAACGTTGGGAATTTTTACGGAGTTGGTCACCCGATTTGGGCCGGATCATCTGCTGAGCAGGACGGCAGCGACTATTTATGGCAGCACCGAGACGACGTTCTATGTGCTGGCAGTTTATTTTGGATCGGTGGGCATCAAACGCACAAGGCACGCGGTTCCAGCGGGACTGGTGGCCGACACGGTGGGCATAATCATGTCGGTGATTATTTGCCGGATGATGTTTGGAGCGGCTCCGGCGGCTCTTTAGAAGAGACAAACCAGAACGGCTTGACATCCGTTGATAACTCCTGTTATCTAATGTCGCCTGTGGCAACGGCTGCCTCACGTGGTGACGCAAGGCCGAAGCGTACCGTGGTTCTTTGACAATCCTAATATATACCAGGGAATTGATTGGAGCCTCCTCACGGCGGCTCCCACCAAGCGAGTTTTGAGCTGATATGAGCTTGTACGACCTATTGCGAGTTGTTATGAGTTGACCAAAAAGTTTGAAGTGAGCGGAAATTATATCCGGGCAACTACGGTTAATGGCGGATAATTTCACTTAATTACGGTTATTTACGGTTAAAAAATAGAAGTGAAGAAGGATACTCAAACGGGAAAGCAGAAACCTTTGTGGATAGTTCAGTCTCAGACTATCACGGATAGTTTCGCACCTGGAAGTAGCAACGCGGTTGAGTAAATCACCATTGAAGCGGCGTCAACGCCGCGTTCCTGCTGATTTCGCTCTACTTCTGATAAACGCTGACGCGGGCGGGAGGAAGATTCAGCCAGATACGATCTGAAGCCAGATAGCTGAAATGGGCGGCGGCTTTGGGCTGTTTGTTGCCGAGATGGTAACTGTACTGAACCAGCTTGCCTTTGGACTGCAAAACGGCGCGGATTTTTCGGGCGAGACGATCGGCGGTTTCGGGTTCGATATTGAGCAGCGGCAAACTGGAGAAGACTACACCGATGTTGTGCGCCGAGGGTAGATGCATTTTTAACAGACTATCCAACTCAAAGGCATCGCCGGTGATGATTCGGGCGCGGGGAAAACGGTTGCGCAGATGATGCGCCATTTTCGGAGACTTTTCAATGGCCACGAGACGGTCTTCGCGCAGTCCGCGTTCCAATAGGGCTTGGGTGACAACGCCGGTGCCAGGGCCCAGTTCCAAGGCGTAAGCATCGGAATCCGTGGGAAGCCAGCGGGCCATGGCGGTTGCCAGGTTTTTCGAACTCGGCAGGATGGCGCCTACTTGCCGGGGACAATTAACGAGTTCCTGAAGAAAAAGTGTGGTGGCGCTGAGCTTGGCGAGTAACTGCATGTTTCTTCCTGATTTATTTAAAAGGCCAACTGCGTTATAACCATTAATTCGACGTAAAAGACTTTATTTCATGCCAAGCTAGTGAATCCCTATCCAAGGCAAAAAAAACAATAGCTTGCGGCACAAGAATCGGCGAGAAGAAATTTAAGGCAGATTAGAAGCAATGTGGGAGAGACGGAGAAGGGAATTCTGGAGAAATTCAAGAATTATGCCGATTAAGCATTGCTGCGTCCGAGGATGGTCACTCTCCGAAATTAACCGGGTGCTACCTCCTGCGGCCCTTTACCACCATTTACTAAAAACAGCACGGCCATGCGCACGGCCAAGCCGTTGGTGACCTGTTCCAGAATGACGGAGCGACCACAATCAGCAATTTCACTGTCGATCTCGACACCACGATTGATGGGACCAGGATGCATGATCAAGGCGTCCGGCTTGGTCAGCGCCAAACGCTTTTTATTCAAGCCAAACAAACTGGAATATTCGCCAAGACTCGGGAACATGGATTTGCGCTGACGTTCGTGTTGAATGCGAAGCAGGTTGATGATGTCCGCATCCGCGATGGCTTCTTCCACATTGTAAGTGACGCGGCAGCCCATTTGCTCAAAAACTTTCGGCACAAGAGTTGAAGGGCCGCAGAGAGTCACGCGCGCACCGAGTTTCAACAACGCCCAGATGTTGGAGCGGGCAACGCGGCTGTAGAGAATGTCTCCCAGGATGGTTACGTTTAGGCCCGCGATTTTTCCTTTTCGTTCCCGAATGGTGAAGGTGTCAAGCAACGCCTGAGTGGGATGTTCATGCGCGCCATCGCCAGCGTTGATCACGCAGGCATTCAAAAAACGCGAGAGGAAGTGAGCCGCACCGGTCGCGCTGTGCCGAATGATGATAATGTCTGCATTGAGAGCTTCCAAGTTGCGCGCGGTGTCCTTAAGTGTTTCACCTTTTTTGAGCGAAGAAGCTTCGGCGGTGAAATTGATGATGTCGGCAGTGAGCCGTTGCGCGGCCAGTTCGAAGCTGATGCGAGTGCGGGTGGAAGGTTCAATGAAAAGATTGATGACCGTCTTGCCGCGGAGCGCCGGGACTTTTTTGATGGCGCGTTCGCCAACGGCTTTAAATGCGCGGGCAGTGTCGAGCACAGTGATAATCTCCTCGGCAGAGAGGGATTCAATATCGAGTAGATGTTTACGGTTCCAGCTCATTTCTTTTCGAGGTGAACGGAGTCTTCGCCGCCAGCTTCCTTGATGCGCACGTGAACATTCTCATTAAGAGAAGTGGGAACATTTTTGCCAACAAAATCGGCTTTGATGGGCAGTTCGCGATGGCCGCGATCAATCAACACGGCTAGTTGAATTCGCTTGGGCCGGCCAAAATCATTGAGCGCATCCATCGCGGCGCGAATGGTGCGGCCGCTGAATAAAACATCGTCCACCAGCACAACGGTCTTGGCGGTCATGTCAAAGGGAATGACGGTGGGATGAATGTTGGGAGAGATGCGCTGGTCGAGATCGTCGCGGTGCATGCTCACATCGAGGCTGCCGGTGGGCACCGCGTGTTTCCATATTTCGGAAAGGAGAGCACTGAGGCGATGCGCGAGTTCGACGCCGCCACGTTGGATACCGACGACTACGACATCACTGCTGGCATCGTTCCGCTCGGCAACTTCATGAGCGATGCGAGTCAGCGCACGTTGGATGGCGGAGGCGTTGAGAATGAGGGTGGATTCAGACATAAAAAAAGCGAACCAGCATTGTGCTGGATCGCCTCTCAAAAAAAGAGTGGTAGTTCATGACTTCCTTCGCAACCTCACGGGATTGCTTTAAAGGAGTAAATTAAATTTTATTGTAACTCCGCCCGGCTATTGAAAGCGTGACGAGTTTTGCGCCATTTAGAACGATGTTTTACGATCCAATCAGTCAAGGCGCGTTCGAACCCGATGTCACGACCTGCCTTTTCCGACTCAATCCATTTGTGTTTAAGGATCTCTTCGCGCTCGGCCTGAAATTCGCGGTACAAAGAAGAATTCTTAAGTAAGTCACTTCCAGTAGGAGTGTCTTTAGTGTCGTTAGACATAATTGCAACGTCGATTTGTCACCACTATGTAACATTGCGCCTGGCAACACAATCTTAAACTGGCGTAATGCATGTCAAATCGTCCTACACAAAAATGTAGCGTGAAAGTAGATTTGGCAAGTAATTGGGTGATTTTACCCTAATTTTTGGCGAAGCGCCTCGGCTATGTGGATAAAAGCCTGTGCGGCAGGCTTGTCTGGGGCGGAGACTACTACCGGAACTCCTTCGTCTCCAGCGATACGGATTTCGGTAAAGATGGGAATCTCACCAAAGAAAGTAATGTTTTGACGGGTGGCTTCAGCGTGTCCGCCGCCGTGGCCGAAGATCTCTATCCGGTCGCCATTAGGAGCGGTGAAGTAGCTCATATTCTCGATGATACCGAGAATAGGCACGTTTACCTTTTCAAACATGGCAATACCTTTACGCACGACGCCTAATGAAGCTTCTTGAGGAGTGGTAACAATCACGCCACCGTCCAAGGGAACGGTTTGGCAAAGGGAAAGTTGTGCATCACCCGTCCCAGGCGGTAAATCGACGAGCAGGTAATCCAGTTGACCCCATTCAACTGCGGTGACGAATTGTTGAATTGTTTTCATGATCATCGGGCCGCGCCAAATGACGGGGCTATCTCCTTCGATCAAAAATCCCATGCTCATGAGCTTCACCCCATGGTTGACAGGCGGGACTAGTTTCTCCTGCGGACTTACGGTGGGGCGGTCGTGAATGCCCATCATCAAAGGAATGCTAGGGCCGTAAATGTCGCAATCGAGCAGGCCGACTTTCGCGCCCAAATGAGTCAGTGCGCAGGCGAGATTCACTGAGGTGGTGGATTTGCCAACGCCACCCTTGCCGCTCGCGATGGCCACGACGCGCTGGATGCCTGGGACTTTGTTCTGGCTTTGCCAGGGATTGGGCGCGCCTCCGGTTTGTCCACCGGCAGGGGCTTTGACTTCAACGTGCACGGCATTGACGCCCGGCAATGCTTTTAACGCGCGCTCACTTTCGGTTTTGATTTGTTGCACCACTTCGGCGGTGCCGGAGGTGAGCTGCATGCTGACGCTGATCGCGCCATTGCTTGCCTTAATTTCCTTCACCAGACCGAATGAAATAATATCGCGGCTGTAACCGGGATATTTCACTGCACGCAATGCTTCTTTGATTTGATCTTCAGTTATCATTTAAATTGGCCCTTCATTGAGACGGGCTGGAGATGGAAACATAAAAAGGACATTCCGGCGATTCAATTCTAAGAGGCCTCCGATGCTTTGGCCAATCCACGCGGATGAATGACAGAATCAATCGAGCCTCGTTTAAACTCATCCCATAATGGTGACATGGTGCGGAGCTTGGTGACAATTTGTTCAAAGGTATCCAACACGTAATCGATCTCCTCTTCCGTATTGCCCATACCGAGCGACATCATAAGGTTCCCCTGCGCGAGTGCATGGTCAAGCCCGATGGCCTCCAGCACATGTGACACTTTGAGCGCCTTGCTGATGCAACTCGGGCCACTGGCCGCCGCAATGCCTTTCATGTCGAGCAATAGCAGCAAGCCTTCGCCCTCAACAAATTCCACACTGATGTTAAGCGAAGTGCTGATTCGCTTGGGGCCGGGTTCGGGGCCATTTAATTTGAGGTAAGGAATGCGGGCTTTCAGTCCGTCCCAAAGTTGTTGTTGTAATCTGGCGATGTGCGCGATGCGTTCGGGCAATTCGCGCAGGGCAATTTCTGCGGCCATCCCAGCACCTACAATCGCCGGAATATTTTCAGTGCCGGCACGGCGGCCATTTTCCTGGCTGCCACCTTGTTGAATGCCGGTTAAACGCGCACGTCGGTTACGATATAAAACACCAACACCTTTCGGTCCGTAAAATCGATGCGGTGAAAGCGATAGCAACGTTGCGCCCATGACTTGAACATCAATGGGCAGCCAACCGCCACTCGCAACGGCATCAACAAATAAAGAAATGCCCCGCTCGGCGGCAATCGCACCAATTTCATGAATCAGCTCAATGGTGCCCAATTCGTGATTCACATGATGCACGCAAATCAGAATAGTTTTATCGGTCAAAGCAGCGCGGATGTCTTCCGGATTAACCATTCCTTCGGCATCCACTTTCACCTTTGTGCAGATGAAGCCTTGCGATTCGAGGAACTCGACCGAGTTCAAGACGGAAATGTGTTCAGTGGCGCCGACTACAATGTGATTGCCGCGACGCTGATTGGCATAGACAGTTCCTTTTATCGCGAGATTGGCGGATTCGGTTGCACCCGAGGTGAAGATGATGTCGTCGGGCGATTCGGCATTAATCAGTTGAGCAATTTGAGAACGGGCCTTGGCTAAGCCCTCACGCGCCTGCAAGCCGTGATGGTGCAAAGAGGAAGGCGCGCCAAAATGTTCCGTGAAAAACGGAATCATCGCGGCCAACACTTCCGGCAATACCGGGGTCGTGGCTTGGTGGTCTAAAAATACCTGGCGCATCGTTGAAGAACTATAACCGTTGCAGTCAATGTAGGAGGGGTGTCCTTGATGTCAAAGAATTTCCGGTCAGGAGCCTATTGAAAAACTACAAGGGGCGCTGCGACGAGAGATTTTGGCTGGGGTCAAGGCGGCGAGGTCGGAGCATCCCCGCAGTGGGCTGTGACGACCCGAGCCAACGTTGGCCACAGTCAAAAGATCCGTCGCCCGGAGGGTTTTCGGAAAAAAGGCCGGATGGCAAGGCGCTACGAAGGAGAATATCCCTGGTGGATCTTCGACTGAGGAGCAACGCAGCCAGTCGGCCTTTTTTCCGAAAACAGCACCCCTTGTAGTTTTTCAATAGGCTCCAAGGCGGTTTCTATGCCATAGTATACCAAAGGGTCGCCACTATGAAAAAGGGCATTTCGATTGGTGAATATCTCATTCAACAACTGCACGCGCATGGCGTGGGGCATGTCTTTGGCATTCCCGGGGATTATGTGCTGGGATTTTATGACCAGCTTTCCAAAAGCAAGTTGGTACAGGTCATTAACACTTGTGATGAGCAGGGGGCGGGTTTTGCCGCTGATGCGTATGCGCGCGTGCGCGGGTTGGGTGCGGTGTGCGTTACTTACTGCGTCGGTGGACTAAAGGTGGCCAATACGACGGCGGAGGCGTTTGCAGAGAAATCGCCGGTCGTAATTATCAGTGGCGCACCGGGAATGAATGAACGCGAGAAGAATCCACTGCTGCATCACAAGGTGCGCGATTTTGATACGCAGAAAAAAGTTTTCGAACAACTCACTGTTGCGTCCACGGTGTTGAGCGATCCGCAAACTGCTTTTCAGGAAATTGATCGCGTTATCCATGCCGCGTTGCGATACAAGCGACCGGTTTATATCGAACTGCCGCGGGATGTGGTATTCATGCCTGGCATTCCCTATCACCGTCCGCAGGAAATTCATGAGGAGAGCGATGCTGAGACATTGCGAGCCGCGCTGGCGGAAGCGGAGTCGATGATTAATAAAGCGAAGAAGCCGGTGTTGCTGGCGGATGTGGAGGTACATCGCTTCGATTTGCAAGACGCGCTGCTGAAGTTGGTGCGCAAAACGAACATTCCCGTGGCCACAACGGTGTTGGGTAAATCCGTCGTCGGCGAGCAGCACCCGTTTTACCTGGGAGTTTATGAAGGGGCGTTGGGGCGGGATGATGTGCGGCGGTATGTTGAAGGCAGTGATTGCGTGGTCATGCTGGGCGCATTTTTGACGGATATTAATCTGGGCATTTACACGGCGCAGTTGGATCCAATGCGTACCATTTATGCCAATAGCGAAAAGTTGTCCATCCGTTATCACACTTACGAAAACGTGCGGTTCAAGGATTTCATGCGGGGATTGTTGAAATTGCGTTTACGTCATCGCAAGCTGAGCAAAATTCCGACACCGCCGCCGATTGGTGCGTTTCGCGCGAAGCCGGGCGAGACGAAAGTCACCATCAAGCGACTGTTTCAAAAGCTAAACGATTTTATCGGTGAGAACACGATGGTGGTGGCGGATGTGGGAGACGCGTTGTTTGGCGCGACGGATCTATTCATCAGACATCGCACCGAGTTTCTCGCACCTGCCTACTATGCTTCCATGGGCTTTGCCGTGCCAGCGAGCATTGGCGCACAGATGGCCAATCCCAAGTTGCGTCCGCTGGTGTTGGTGGGCGATGGAGCGTTTCAAATGACGGGGATGGAGTTGTCCACGGCGGCGCGTTATGGGCTGAACCCGATTGTCATCCTGTTGAACAATTTTGGTTATGGCACGGAGCGGCAAATGCAGGACGGCGCTTACAATGATGTGCTGCTTTGGCATTACAGTCGGTTGCCGGACCTGCTCGGTTCGGGGCGGGGCTTTCTGGTGAAGACGGAAGTGGAATTTGATCAAGCATTGCGCGAGGCCAAAAAATGCGACCATTGTTTCTGCCTGATTGACGTGCAACTCGATCCGCAAGACCGGTCGCCAGCGTTGCAACGGCTGGCTGAACGGTTGGCTCTCAGAGTGTCTTCCGCACGGGGTGTGACTTAAAATATTTGAGCCGTGTTTTTACAACACGGCTCAAATGATTAAGCGAAGGTTAGCTTGGTGGTTGGCGCTTCCGGATCCCAACCGCGAGACGGCTTGCTGTAGATGGACTGCACGTCTTTGATTGAGATTTGATTGCCACGAGTCTTCGCGCCTTTCACGGCGATGTCGGCAGGATTGGCCGTTTGCTGAGTGACCTTTTGATACGGGGCCGGTTTATATTTGATATAAATCTGCGCGGGTGTATCGGGCTCGAAGAAAAGGATTCGGGATTTCTCGGGTATGCAGAAGTACTCTTTGTTCATGATCGTGCCGCCGAAGGTGAAGCGCTTCAAATAGGTGGCATCACGATTCGTATAGGCCAGCGTAAAGACGCGCTCGCGTTCAGGCAATCCGCAGTAAAACAAATCCGGGCCCACGAAAAGTTTCTCCGGCAACTCGATGACTTTGTAATGGCCATCCTTAAACACGAGGAGCAGTTTATCGAACTTGGTGCAGTCCACACGAAACTCTTCGCCCGAAACCTTGTAGCCGATGTAGCCGGATTCACGGTCGTAAGCCACTTTGAACGATTTGAAGGCGACTTCCTTGGCATCCACTTCGTCATACCGGCTGCTCTTGGTCAGGCGCGGATACATTGGACCATACTTCTCCAGCAGTCCCTCCAATCGGGCGATGACAAACTTGGTCAGGTTCTTCAGGTTCTTCCGTGTTTCCGCAAGTTCAGCCTTCACCTTTTCCATTTCTTCGCGATGCTTGTTGATGTCAAACAGCGAAATGCGCCGGATGCGAACCTGCAGCAACCGATCGACGTCTTCGTTCGAGAGTTCACGAACCAGTTCCTTTTTGAATGGTTTGAACCCGTCATGCACCGCTTCATGCACCGCCTCGTTGGTCTTGCAAAGCTCAATCTTCTTGTAAATCCGTTCCTCGATGAAAATCCGTTCGAGAGTCCGGTAGTGCAGTTCATCCAGTAGTTTCTTTTCCTTCAGTTCCAACTCGCGCTTGATGATCTCCACCAACTGCCGCGTGTTTTCCTTCAATACCTCGGTAACGGTCATCTCCACCGGCCGGTTGTTTCTGATGACGATCAGGCGGCTCGAAATTGTGACTTCGCAATCGGTGAACGCATACAGCGCATCAATCAGTTGTTCCGCGCTGACACCGTTCGGGGCCTTGACTTCGATTTCCACCTCTTCTGAAGTGAAATCATTGATGGTCTTGACCTTGATCTTGCCCTTCTGCGCCGCGTCTTCAATCGAACCAATCAACGAATCCGTCGTCGTAGTGGGCGGGATTTCCTTGATGACCACCGTCGAATCGTCCTTCGCCTTGATTTTTGCCCGGACCTTGATGGTGCCCTTGCCATCGCGGTAATCGCGTGCGTCCATCAACCCGCCGGTCACAAAATCCGGCAGGCACTTGAAGGGCTGGTTCTTGAGAATGGCAATTTGTGCCTCGAGCAACTCCGGAAAATTATGCGACAAAATCTTTGACGAAAGCCCGACCGCAATGCCCTCCGTGCCCAGCATCAACAACAAAGGGAGCTTGCAGGGCAGGGTGACCGGTTCCCGATTACGCCCATCGTAGCTGGGAACGAACTCGGTGATTTCGTCATTAAAGACTTCGTTGCGGGCCAGTTCGGTGAGGCGGCATTCGATATAACGCGACGCGGCGGCAACATCACCGGTGAAGATATTTCCAAAATTTCCCTGGCCTTCGATGAGATACCGTTTATTAGTCAGCACCACGAGGGCGTCGCCAATGGAAGCGTCACCGTGCGGATGATATTGCATCGCGTGACCGACGACATTGGCCACCTTGATAAACCGGCCGTCGTCCTTCTCATGCAGCGCCCAAAGGATGCGTCGCTGCACCGGCTTTACGCCGTCGTCAAGATTCGGAATCGCGCGGTCGCGGATGACGTAGGAGGCGTATTCCAGAAAACTGGTGTTCACCCGCCGATGCAACGGCATTTCAATAGTGCCCGGCGCGAACGGCCGCAGTGCCACGGCGGGAACTTCCTCGGCCAGCACATGGCTTTCGCCGTTAGCACTTTTAGCAGGCTTGGTTTTTTCCGGCTCACCATTGACCGACTTTGCGCCATCGACCGGCAATTCCGGTTGATCGGGGCTTTTTTTACGTTTGGCTGCGCTCATGTTAAAAAAAATTTGTATCAGGCAAAGGGTGCAGAGTTAAGCCGATCAATCTTCCACCGGCACGACGAGATTTTCCATGATGTAATCCTTGCGCTCCGGCGTGTTCTTGCCCATGTAGAAATCGAAGATATTTTGCGCGTCCGGCTTCGTCGCATGTTCCACGCGGCTGAGGCGCATTTCCTTGCCGATGAATTGCTTGAACTCCGCCGGCGAGATTTCACCCAGACCTTTGAATCGGGTGATCTCGCAGCTTTTGCCCAGGGCTTTTGAGGCCGTATCCCGTTCGGCTTCGGAGTAACAATAAATGGTTTTCTCCTTGTTGCGCACGCGGAACAGGGGCGTCTCAAGCACATACAGATGACCATCATGGACGAGCGGATCGAAGAACCGGAAAAAGTAAGTGATGAGCAAATTGCGAATATGCAGTCCATCCACGTCAGCGTCAGTCGCCAGAATCACCTTCTCGTAACGCAGGCCATTGAGGTTGTCCTCGATATCGAGCGTGCGCATCAGGTTGTACATTTCGTCGTTCTTGTAAACGATGTCGCGCTTGAGGTCCCAGACATTCAGCGGCTTGCCCTTAAGCACGAAGATGGCCTGCGTGTTCACGTCACGACAACTCACAATGGAGCCGGCAGCGGATTGACCCTCGGTGATGAAGATCATTGAGCCTTTGTTTTTATCCTTCTCCTTGTTGAAATGAACCTTGCAATCCTTGAGTTGCGGAATGCGGATGGTGATGGCCTTGGCGCGTTCGCGGGCGAGCTTCTTGACATCCTGCAATTCCTTGCGCAGTTGCCGGGTGTCTTCCACTTTGGCGAGAATTTTTTCGGCGACTTCTTTATTACGATTGAAGAAGTGCAGCAATTCTTCGCGGACCGTGTTCACCAGGTCGGAACGAATTTCGGTATTGCCGAGCTTGTTCTTGGTCTGCGATTCGAATACCGGATCCTTCAATCGGATCGAAACCGCGCCGACCATGCATTCGCGGACATCGTCGCCTTCGTATTTACCCTTGGCGTATTCGTTGACCGCCTTGAGCAAGCCTTCGCGGAATGCGCTCAAGTGCGTGCCACCATCGGAGGTGTATTGGCCATTGACGAAGGAGAAGAAACTTTCGCCGTAGCGACTATTGCTATGCGTGAAGCAAAATTCCAACGTCTTGCTGGAATAATGCAATGGCGGATAAATCGGCTCGCTATTGTCCGCGCGCAAATCTTCCATCACCAAGTCCAGCAAACCGTTGCGGGATTGAAAAGTCTGCCCATTGAACATCAGCTTGAGGCCGGTGTTCAGGTAACTGTAATGGCGCAGACGCCGTTCGATATATTCGGTCTTGTATTCGGTTTCCTTGAAAATGGTGGGGTCGGGCTCGAATTGAATGAGTGTACCATCGGGTTCACCATTAGCCTTGCCGCTTTTCTCGCCCTTCAACTTGCCTTGCTTGAATGAAGCTTCGGCAAATTCACCGCCGCGATGACTGCGAACGTAAAAATCTTTCGATAAGGCGTTTACAGCTTTGGTGCCGACGCCGTTCAGACCGACGCTGAATTGAAACACGTCATCGTTGTATTTGGCGCCGGTATTGATCTTGGAAACGCAATCCACCACTTTACCCAGCGGAATACCGCGTCCGAAATCGCGCACGGAAACCTTTTTGCCTTCGATGGTTACCTGCACTTCCTTGCCGTAACCAATGATGTATTCATCGATGGTGTTGTCGATCACCTCTTTGAGAAGGATGTAACAACCATCGTCATAATGGGAGCCATCGCCGATGCGCCCGATGTACATACCGGTGCGGAGCCGGATATGCTCCAGCGAGGAAAGCGTCTTGATCTTACTCTCGTCGTAAACGTGTTTCTTGTTTTCGGCCATATTTAGAATCTATAAATATTCAAGAAATCGGTCCAATTGCCAATAGTGAAAGTGCTTTTTCCTGCATGTTTTTACAGGACTTTTTAGTGCGTCACCAAGGCCATTGTGAACATGATTTCCACGGTAAAGCTAAGCCATGTGTATTGACATAGACTGTCCAACCCTGAGGGATCCGCATTTGAGCTCATCGAGAAACTTCGTCTGTATGGGGTGCATTACCCTTCCTTCCAACGGGTAGGACTCCATAGGCGGCAATAGCATAAACACTTACAACTTTGCGCAGATTTAATGAATTCAAGGGTGTCTTGGATTCGCTGATTTGAGTTGAGAAGTATTATGAAACGTTTTCGTCTTTTGCTTTGTGCGTTGCTGTTCTGTGCTTTTACGCGGCATATCTCAGCTCAGGTGCCACAGGTGATTCATTATGAAGGACGGGTGGCGGTAAGTGGCAATGCTTTTACGGGTTCGGGTTCATTTAAGTTTGCTTTGGTTAGCGCGAATGGTTCCTCGACGTACTGGAGCAATGATGGAACGAGCAACAATGGCAGCCAGCCGAATAATGCTGTGACTATTGGGGTTACGAATGGACTTTTTAACGTGATGTTGGGCGATACGGCGCTCGCCAACATGACGGCAATTTCATCGGGGGTATTTGCTAACAGCGATGTCCGACTGCGCATCTGGTTCAACGATGCGTCGCACGGCTTCCAGCAAATGACTCCCGACCAACGTCTCGCCTCGGTCGGTTATGCCATGACTGCCGCGAATGCCAACACGGCAAACAGTGTTCCGGATGGCTCGATCACATCGGCCAAGCTGTCTGGAACGGCAGTCACTTCCGCAAACCTTTCTTCGGGAGCGGCATTGGCAAATTTGCAGGCCAGCGGGCAGATTGGTGTTCCAAGCGGAGGCATCATTCTTTCCACAAGTTCATCGGCTGCGAATTTGTTGAATGCGGGTTATCAAATGGTGGGCTCCATTCCCGGGACTTCAACGCCGCCGCCATCTGGCGGACCGGAGGGTTGGACGCAAAGCGCAAATAATGGTGCGCCGTCCAGTCGCCATGGTCACACGGCAGTGTGGACGGGCAGTGAAATGATTATCTACGGCGGATTAAATGCGAATTACCTGAATGACGGAGCGCGTTATAACCCGGGTAACCAGACCTGGTCTGCGATTGCAGCGAATGCCTCACTTGAGCCGCGTCAATATCACACCGCGGTTTGGACCGGCAGCAAAATGATTGTCTGGGGTGGTTATGATAACGGCACTTATTTGAATGATGGCGGGCTTTATGATCCAGCCGCCAACTCATGGTCGTCCGTAACCACCAGCGGCGCACCCTCGGTGCGGGATGCGCAAGTGGCCATTTGGACGGGCAGTGAAATGATTATTTGGGGGGGGTACAATAACAATACCGGACACTATCTGGGTGATGGCGCACGTTATAATCCGGGAAATAATTCCTGGACCGCGATGGCCACAGTCAATGCGCCGGTAGCTCGTTATTTCCACACGGCGGTTTGGACGGGGACGGAAATGATCGTGTGGGGTGGCTCCAATGGCGACAACGCCTTTCTGAATACCGGAGCGCGTTACAATCCGGCTAACAATACCTGGACCGCCATCAGCACTACGGGCGCACCTTCAGCGCGCTATTATCAGGCAGCGGTTTGGACGGGGACGGAAATGATTATCTGGGGAGGTTACAATGCGAGCGGTTACCTAAATACCGGGGCGCGTTACAATCCATCCAACAATACGTGGACGGCACTGCCAACCGCCAATGCGCCGGGGGCGAGGTTTGGGCAAAGCTGGGTTTGGACCGGCACGGATATGATCATTTGGGGAGGATATAATTTTGGGAGCTTGGATGATGGCGGGCGGTATAATGCTTCGAGCAACACCTGGACGCCGCTCGTTACCACCGGCCAACCTTCGGCGCGGAATTGGCATTCAGCGGTCTGGACAGGAAGTGAGATGTTGGTATTTGGCGGCGTCTATAATTCCACGACTTTTTACAACCAAACTTTCAGTTACTCGATGGGGACCACTGGTGGCGGGTCTGGCGGTTCCACTTCAACGCTTTATCTTTATTTAAAACCATAATACGCAGCATCACGGTTGCGTGTCATATCCAAGATTACTCAAGTGAAATCCAATCAGTTCAACCAGAGTCTGGCTCGCATGCGGACGGAAATTAAAAAGCGCGTTGAGTGCAGGCGGGAAGCGCGAAATAGAAAAATCATCCGTCTGTTGGGTGCTTTTGCAAACAAGGCCAGAGTTGGCTCTAGCTAACCACGCCTTTAAAGGCAGGATCATTCAAGCCGCGTAATTCGCCGGTGCTATCGGAAAAGCTTTCCACGGGTGTGCCCATCCGCGAGAGCATGGAGCGATACAAATTGCAGAGCGGAGTATTCTTTTCGTAAACGAGATGCCGCCCCGGTGAAATTGTGCCGCCGCCACGACCCGCGAGAACCAAGGGAAGATTGTGCGGATCATGGGCGTTGCCGTCCCGCATGCCCGCACCGAACAGGATCATGGAATTATCCAATAATGTCCGCTCGCCTTCCTGAATGCTTTGCATTTTCTCCAGCATGTAGGCCAATTGTGTCATGTGCCAGATGTTGATGAGTTTGTACTGCTCAAGTTTCTCCGGCTTGCCATCGTGATGGGAAATTTCGTGGTGACTACCGCCCACACCCGGGAGAAACGAAAAGTTTTTACTGCTAACAGCATTGCCAAACATGAAGGTGGAAAGCCGGGTGGAGTCGCTCCAAAATGCGAGCACCATCAGGTCGAGCATCAAACGGACATGCTCGGTGTGGTCGCCGGAACGTTCGCTGGCGCGCGCGGGGTCCGAGTAATAATCTTTTATGCGCAAGCCGAGCTTATCGATTTCACGGCGCACCAGCGGGTCCGTATTGTATTCTTCACTTTTGCGCTTGGAATCAAATTCGATGCGTTTTTCCACGGCGCGAACGGCATCCAGATATTCATTCACCTTAGCCTGGTCAGCCTTGCCCACTTTTGACTGAAGCCGTTTGGCATCTTCCATCACGAGATCCACGACGCTGCGCTCAGCAGCGCCGACGGTGCGTGAAGAACTAGTCGAGCGGAAGAGCCGATCAAAGGCGAGTTGAGGATTGATCTCTTTTGCGAGGGGTGTGGTCGGCGTGCTCCATGAAATATGCGAACCGTACAGCCGCGTGTAGCCGACGTTCATATCGACACCGGTCGTCACCGGCTCAATGCCCAATTCGAGCGAAGGCAGTGGCGTCAGGTTGCCGATGCGTTGCGCGGCGATTTGATCCATGGAAGTTCCGCCGCAACGCAGTTCGCTGCCGGTGGTTCGAGTGATGGTCGTGCCAGTCAGGAAGGCGGCAGTTTTTACGTAGTGACCATCGCCGGTGTCTGTGGCGGCGTTCATCAACTGCGACAACACCAAAATTTCGTTCTTTAACTTTGCCAACGGTTGAAGTGTCGGGGAAAGCTCGAAGCCGGAGCCTTGACCTTGGGGTGCCCAGGCGTACCCATTCACGCCATTAGGCATGTAAAGCACGGCTGTGCGGACGGGATATTTTCGTGCAGCGCCGGAGTTGGCGAGCAACGGCAGCGGGCCCATGGCTTCCAATAACGGAAGGCTCAACATCGCTCCCATGCCTTTGAGCATGGTTCTGCGGGAAAGTTGCCAATTTTTCATTTAGTTCGATGCCTGTTGAATTGGTTCGTTGCGCCGATATTGAAATGGATAGCTTTTAACAATTTCCATGATCAAAACGGAGCTGCGATAATCATGCTCAGCCAGAGTTTTCGAAATCTTCCTGACTGTGGGAACATCATAATAGTCTAAGCCACGACCCAGTGAATAAGCGAGCATCTTTTCAGTCAGGTTGCGAATAAAATCCTCCTTGCGATTGAGCAGAACTTTCTTCAGTTCGGCAGGCCCTTGAAATTTTTCGCCCGAGGGCATCACGCCGGAGGAATCGACGGGTTCATCGGCGATCTTCGTTCGCCACCGGCCAATGGCGTCAAAGTTTTCCAGTCCGAATCCAAGCGGATCCATTTTGGAATGGCAGCCGGCACAATTGGGATCGGAGCGGTGCTTTTCCAACTGTTGCCGCAAGGTGAGACCTTTTATCGGGTGGTCGTTCTGCGGCAGGCTTTGCACCACGGGTGGAGGCGGAGGTGGCGGTGTTCCCATGATTTGTTCCAACACCCACTTTCCACGCAGCACCGGACTGGTGCGCAAGGGATAGGAAGTCATGGTGAGCACCGCGCCCATGCCGAGAATGCCGCCGCGGTTTTCATCTGAGAGGTTCACGCGCTGAAGGGTGTCGCCTTTGACTTCCGGCAGACCGTAGAGTTTGGCGAGGTCGGCATTCAAAAAAGTATAATTGGCATTTAACACCTGGAGCAGGCTGCGGTCTTCGCGAACAATCGAATCAAAGAATTCAATCACTTCCTGATACATCGCATTACGCAAGGCGGGAGTGAAGGCTGGAAACTTCCCTTGATCGGGCTGGGCAGTTGTTTTCAACTCACGCACACGCAGCCATTGACCGGCGAAATTATCAGTAAAGATTTTTGATTTGGCATCGCGAAGCATGCGTTGGACTTGCTGCTCCAAAATCTTTGGGTCGTGCAGGCGATTCTGCGCGGCCACTTTGAATAGTTCTACATCCGGCATGGATGACCAGAGAAAATAAGAGAGGCGGCTGGCCAATTCATAATCGCTGATACGGTACGGTTTGCCGGTTGGAGTGTCGCGTTCGATGCGGAAAAGGAAGTTGGGAGAAACTAAAACTCCCGTCAGCGCAGTCTTGACCGCTTCCTGAAAGTTTTGGCCGCTTGCTTTTGCTTGGTCGTAAACTTTCAGCAGCCGATCCACTTCGGCGGATTCGATGGGGCGACGGAAACCGCGCGTGGCAAACCGTTCGATGTCCTTTCTGGCCATGGAACGTTCCGAAGCGAGCAGGCCTTTGTTCGCGACGAAAAGCATTTCCGGTTTGGCGGCGGCCAACACTTCAGTTGCGGCAGCGAGATATCGTTCCATCAAGATGGGCGGAATGAACAAAGTATCCGCATTATTATCGAAGCCACCACCTCCACCGCCTTCACTGGGAAATTTGTCGGCT
This sequence comes from Pedosphaera sp., assembly GCA_028293285.1. GTDB lineage: Bacteria > Verrucomicrobiota > Verrucomicrobiia > Limisphaerales > Pedosphaeraceae > Pedosphaera. The sequence continues at coordinate 29,254 of JAQGPC010000037.1, read as the reverse complement.
GGATGCGAATCCACACCGAGCAAATCGCGAATGGTGCAATTGTATTCCATGCTGCTGAGCCGATGGATCATGACTCGTCCCGGGTCTTGGGCAAGGTGGCCTTCGTTCAGGTCTTTGATGGTTTGCCCGATCCACTCCACCAATTGAGTGCGTTGTTCTTCGGCGGGTTGAGGCTTGTCTTCCGGGGGCATTTCTTTATCGCGAACTTTGGCTGCAACGCGCTCCCATAACTTAATGTCACGATAAACGCTGATGGAATTTGTGAACGGGTTCAGGTTGACTCCACCTTTTACTTTCCCGGGGCCATGGCATTTGATGCAGTATTGATTCAGCAGAGGGCGGATTTCCTTGGCGAAAGAATCGGCACGATCAGACGACGGAGCGGCTGCGCACAACGAAAACGTTGTGAACAGGCAGCCAAGCAGCCAAAGGTGACCGAACGATTTTTTCACGAACTGGAATTGTTGCTTTTGACTTCTGCGGCGGAAACAAAATTCATTTGCTCTGCTCTCCACTATTTTCGCAGCCGGTAAAACTTTGCTCCGGCGGAAACGCTGTTGGTAACGGTGTATTGGCTGCCGACAACTTGCACGGAGTCGGGCACGGTAGTCCATGTATTGGTCACAGCAAGGGAAGGCGATGATTCGAGGAGGAAGCCGGTGGCGTTGGTTGGCCAGGCTAGCACGGCCTTAGCTGCGGACAGGTTGACACTTAAAGCGGGTAGAACTGTTGCAAGGTTGGGCGGCGTGACGCTGGACCAGGAACTGCCAATGCGCAGTTCATCGGCGAGCATGGCGGCAGGCTGCAAGGCGGTGCTGGTATCGCCACGCCGAAAAATCACGAAACTGGCAATTGCACTGCCACTGAAATCGCTGCCAGTGGAAGAAGATAAAGTCGGCGTGGGAGGAATGGCATTTCCAAACGAGGCGGGATCGGGATTTATCCAGAGATTGGCGACATCATCGCTGGTGGAATTGGTATTGAAGGTATAACTGCCGACGACGAAGACCGTTTCGCCCACCGCATGCACGATGGAGTCAAACAGGCTGCCACTACCGGCCTTTTTCAAACCGACATTGAACCCGCTGCCCGAAAGCCGCGTTTGCACACCCGCGCCAATGACGTTGGGAGGGCTACCCTGGCCGCCTAAACCGTTGTTAAAGGCGGCGAAGAAACCTCCGCCTGTTCCTAATGCGCCCAGGTCAGTAACTTGCAGGGCGAATGAATAATAAATCGTTCCGCTGGTGATGTTGTTGGGCAGATTGAATCGCGCGGAAGGACCATTTGAAACACCGAATTGGATGGCTCGGCCGGTAGATGCCGCCAAACCGAGCACTGAAAGATTAGTCGTCACAATCGTTATATTCGTCCCGGCAGGCCCAGCGGCGGACCAATATCTGCCAGCAACGTTGGTTTGTCCGTACAGGGTTGCGCCGACGGCGTAAGTCGTCACGGCGGGAGCGAAGGAATCGTAAGCAATCGGCGGCGGAATGCTGATGGTCAAAATGGCGATGGCACTGTTCGTTGTTCCAGTGGCATTGCTGAGCATCACATCATAATTGCCGGCGTTTTGAGGGGAAACATTTGTGAGCGTCAAAGAATTGGTGGTGGCTCCGGAAAGATTGACGCCGTTGAATCGCCATTGATAGGTGAGCGAGGCAAAACCTGCGCGCACCACATTGAAGGTGACAGTCCCACCGGGCGCAGCCGTCTGGCTTTGCGGTTGCGTGATAATGTAGGGTCGGGTGAGGGGATTGCTCGTCGGGAGCGAGTTGCTGGTGTAGGTGTCTTCGAAGTGCAATAGATCGGCGTCGGAGGCAAGCATCGTGTCGGAATACCACGCAAAGCTAAGGAAACCCGGAAAGGCCACGTTGCGGGCAGCAACGCTACGGGCGTTGATGGCGTTGTCCCAATCAGCATAGGAAACATTGTTTCGACCCCATGTTACCGTGGTGCCGTCGGAGAGGTTGGTGGAAGTTTGTCCAAAGTGTTCGCCTAACATCAATCGCGACTTGGGTACGCCACGATTGCCATAGCTGGTGACTGAACTTTGATACTGGCTCTGGCACCAACTGACGGAGAAGCCATTGTTTTTAATTTCCTGACCGCTTAGATAATTTTCGACTGCAATGTAACAATCGGCAGAGAGCGCCTGCCAATCGGCATTGTTGGCTGCGGGGTTGGGGAAAGGTGAATAAAGAATGACTTCGTAGCCGTAAGTAAATTTAAGGGAATGCACCACTTCACGCAGCCAAGCGCGGTAGGTGGAATTGTTTGGCCAGTTGCCGGAGGAGATTTCGTTGAGAATAAGCCAAGTCGGTTTGGGGCCGGTGGTGAATCCGCTGGTGATATAGTCGTCAATGATCGCAGCTTTGACGGTGCCGCTGTTGGTAGTCCAGCCATCCGTGAGGGTGTTGTAATAGCCAGCCAGAAGATTTCCATTGGCGTTGACCTCGGCGCGATGGGCATCAGTGGTGGTAGCGAGGTAGTGCCCGTTCGCGGTCGGCACATTCAAATGATCAAATTGCGGTTGGCACAGATGGCTATCGGGATCGCAGGGACAACAGAACCAGGCAACATCGAAGCGTAAATCCGGAATAGCCTGTGCCCTGTCGGCCATGCCCACCACCATCAACAGCACAACGCTGAGGCGGACGATGAGGCGCGGCAGGGCAAAAATCATAAGACGTATGTTCCAATTTATCTGAATCAAAATAGAGTCACAAATGGAATTACAAGGTAAGTAGTTTGCTTGGGTTATCGACCTTGCTGAATCAGTAAGTGATTTCTAAATCAAGGCTTTCGCAGCCGGTAAAACTTGCTCGCGCCGCTAACGCTGTCAGTCACAGAAGAGATGCCGCCGCTGGTATTGACCAATTGAGTCAGGGTCGTCCAAAGGCTGGAAGGGGACAGGCTGAGCGTGGTTTCAGGTAAGTAACCGGCGACCACGTTGGTCCAGGAAAGGACAAGGTCGCTGCCAGTGCGGTTAATCTTGAGCGAAGGGACAAATGCGGGAACGAGACTAAAGGCCATGATGCCGTTGTTCGCATCCAGTGCGTAAAGCCGTCCGCCGCCGAGGACAACGCTGCCCGCAAAAAATGGATTATCGTTATTCACCGGGAAGTTCCAACTCTCCAGCAATACGGGCGCATTGGACGGACTGGAAATGGTGTACAGGTTAAGCTGATCCGATCCTTCGGTTATCATGAGCGCCGCGAGAAGATTGTTGGTCGCGTCCACATCGAGGGCGCCTATGTTGTCGGGAAAAAGGCTGGAAGAAAAGCTTTGTGCAGTCATAGCACTGCTGCCCGCCACGTTAAAATTAGCTTGGACAAGGGGCAAGCCATTGCTCTTGCACCAGAAAGTATTTCCGATGCCGAAGGCGAGTCCAAGCCCGGTCTGGTTTACCACGAGATCCGTGACAAAAAGGCGTGTGGCGGTAAAATTAGTTCCGTTGGTACTGGTGAAGATGCAACTGGCACCGGAGCTGCGCGTGCCGATCAAAATCTGAGTGTTGGTTCCCGCACCCCGAATTGATAGTGCATCGCCTATTCTCGGCCCAGAGCCGAAGCCCGCAGTTCCGGAATACGCTAAAACAGGAATCGTGTTCGAATTCGAATTGGCCCAACGATAAATTTTTAGCGGGTTGGAACTGGAAATGGGGTTGACGACATTGGCGGCATAAATTGTTCCATCATCTGCCACGCCAATTTTATCAAGCACAAAGGATCCGCCGGAAATACCGGTGAGATTCAGAATACGCAGGCCGGCACCGGTACTGCCATTCAAGACGGTCACGCTCAAGCCATCCGTTCCGTGATGGACCATATATAATTCGTCAGTCAGCGAATTATACGCCAAGCCCCGTTCATTGCTGTTACCAGCACTGCTTAAATAAGAGCGGCTGCCGGGAAGGAGGTTCCACAATGGCTCCAAGTGTTGATTGGGATTGATGCCGTTCGACTGGATGCTGAAATTGGCGCCGGAATTATCCGCCGGGGAGCCATCCAACTCCATGATCCGAACACGGCAGTTGGCGCTCACATAAGAGGGCACGGTGAAGGTGTATGAACCGCTGTTCGAAGCATTGTATGCCAGCCCGCGCCAAGAGAGTCCGCCGTCTGTGGAAAGATCAATTCTTACTCCATTGATCAGGCCGGTGGAGTTCCAACTGACGGTAGCCGGGCTGCCGGCGAGCCAGGTTTCACCGCCATTTGGAGATAGGAGGCTCAGGCTATTGGTATGGGAAATGGGAAGGGTGGAGGTAAGAAATAATTTCCCGTTGATCATGCGTGTGGCCTGACCAGCGACGCGCAAATACCAATCGGCCGGAAGGGCTTCGCCATCCACGTTCAGTGCGAAGAAGTTGGTGCCTTGGGGGATGGTGGCTGGCGTGGGCGCCAATTTGTACATGGCTGTGCCCTCGTCAATCTCATCGAACATCGCACCGAAGAACATGCTGCAACCGGAGAACAGGTTGTCATAGAGTTGCCGCCAGAAGAAACGCCCGCCCTTGCGCGGGATGCTGTTCAAGGCCGCTGTGCCGCCAAGATTGTGTGCGGAATAGCCCGGGTAAATCACTGGCATGTAGTCAATGTCCGCCGCCTGGGCTGCGGCCAAATCCGGCACCAGGGTATTGGCGCGAAAATAGTCCGCCGCCGATTCAGAATTGAGCCGACCCACCATCCAGGGAGAAATGATGTCAAACGAGTGGTAGATATCCGCCCATGCCGCGTTGGTTTGGGAATCGCCGCTCAGCGTGCGCCAGTAAGTGGGGATGCCGCCCAGCACAGTGCAGCCATTCGTGCGGAAGAAAGTAATAATGTCCTGCGCCTGTGAGGGGGTGATTGGGATGTGCGAGAAGCCAAGTCCCCAGATTGAGACGACAGGTTTGCCCTTATGACGGACATAACGGGTGCTGTTGGTCAGTTGCAAGGTATTCACCAGGTAAGACCAATCGGTGGATAAATGAGACAGGGCCAAAGCAGGGTCTTCGCCCGAAACATCGTACATCACGGTGAAAGCACGACCGTATGTTTCCGCAGCAGCCTTGGCATTGATCAGGTTTTGGTTTCGCAACGTGGTGAAGTTTGCATCGAGATACATGTCCTTGATGAACCTTTGAAAGACAACGCCGTCCAGGCCGTAGTCCTGCATCCATTTGAAATGGCGCATGACTGTTTTTTGCTTGTAGGAGGAATACACCTGAAGTGGCTGGCCGTTATTCAGCGTGAGAAAGCTCGGGAACAATTCGTCGGCATCGAATTCGGAAAGGTCGGGCCAGATATCATCGACGACATCATTGGTGGAAGGCCGGGCGTTATCGAGATGTCCCCAATGAACGTATTTGTTATAGGGCGAGCCATCGTTCTGACAGGCGTGCCAGCCTTGATAACCCCAAAGTAATTTTCCAATCAGTGTCCCAGCACCCACCACATTGGGATCGCGCGGAGCTACAGCAGCCCAGTTAGTGGCAATCCGTAGTTCATCGGCAATTACTTGACCGGGTTGGAGGGAATTATTCAGACCGCGCTGAAAAAAGACAAAGCTGGCAATCTGATTTGCCGTGATGTCGCTGCCGGCACCAGAGGTTAGCGTGGGCGGGGGAGCATTGGTGGCATCGAAATCGTAAGGGCTGGGGTTGAGCCAGAGTTGCGCGGCGTCATCCGCGTTGTTGTTGGTATTAAATGTGTAGCTCCCAACCACGAAGATGAGGTCGTTAAGGTGAAACACATTGGTTGCCCAGACAAAATCAGAGGGGGTGGAGGAACTTTTGCTGAGCCCGAGATTGAAGCCGTCACTGGTTGAGCGGACGAGGAGTCGTGTGCCAATAACGTTGGGAGTGGTGGTTTGTGTGCCGCTGGAATTATTAAAACCCGCAAAAAAGCCACCGGTGGAATCCAGCACTCCGAGGTCGGTGACTTTAAAAACAAATGAGTAGTAAAGTGTGCCCTGGGTCGTGGCCTGACCGAAATTGAAGCGGGGACTTGGGCCGTTCACCGCGCCAAATTGGATGGCTGCGCCAGCGGCGGGAGGCATTTCGGTAACGCTGAGATTACCACTCGCAATGGTTGCTTGAGTAGCGCCAGTTCCAGCGGCAGTCCAGTATTGGCCGGTGGCATTGGTCTGGCCGATGAGATTTGCGCCGACGGAGTAACTGAACGGTTCGTGGATAGTTTGTGCCGAGGCTTGTGCCGAGGCTTGTGCCGAGGCAGAAAGAAACACCAGTGTGACTGTCAAAAAAGAAAATAGCGGAAACAGCATGGCATGAAACATAAACGTATTACTTATTGTTTCACACCGGCCAATGAGTCACAAATGGAATTACATTGGTAAGTATCCCAATTGTGATGAGAAGGATTGCCGGTGAAGCTAAGAACCGGTCAGCGCGCGGTAGTAGCGTCGAGAGAATGAGGAAGCGTTGGGATCGATGAGGGTCGAAAAAGCCACTGGCGGGCACGGTGTCGCCGGAGATGGCGGTCATAACATTTGCGAATGAGAAAATTAACTTGAAGTTAACTCATGGCCTGTTAGGAATCCGGCATGAAAAAGCCATTTCCCGGGGTGCTTCCTTTCGTCTTTTGGGTGGTTAGCTTTTGTTTCGTTTTTTCGTCCCCTGCTGTCCCGGTGCTGACGATTGTTCCGTCAAACATTACCAATGATTATGTTGGCACGGTAAGGATTGGTGTCACCGGGCTGAGCGCAGGCGAAACGTTACGGATTGAAAAGTTTTTCGATGCCAACACAAACGGAATTATTGATGCGGGAGAGTTGCTGGTTCAGAGTTTTACGGTCACAGACGGCCAATTGCCGCGCATCGCCGGCATTCGCAATCTCAGTGTTCCGGGCGACGACGACAGCTTGACGAATGGCCAGGTAAGGGTGGATTTATCTTATCCCGCTTTGAATCATGTGCTCGACCACATCGCGGGAAAATATTTGATCAAAATTTCTGACCCGACAAATGGCATCACGCCTCTTATCCAGTCGCTCACCATTAACCAGAAAGTCCAATCGCAGGGCGTCACCGGCACATTGACGGCTGCCGACACGGGATTTCCATTAAGTAATGCGGTAGTGGTCCTGGCTCAGCAAGATGCGGATGGGGGCGGCGGCACGGTTACCGATGCTGCCGGCCATTACACGTTGTATGCCGCGACAACGAATAATTACTCCGTCGTTTGCATCAAGCCGGGATTTGTTTCCGATCAAGCTGCCGGGAGCGTGACGGTAAGTTCCAATGCTTTCGCCACCAAGAATCTTGCGATTGCTGCGGCCACCACCAGCGCTAATGGAAAAGTCAGTGACAGCTTGAGCGGCATAGGCCTGCCCGGAATATTCATACAAGCTGAACAGAACAGCGGTCTTTTTGCCGCCGTCTTTACGGATGGCAACGGTAACTATAACCTCCCGGTAACTGCGGGATTATGGAAGGTTAAATTAGGGGGTGAATCCGGCGGTTCGTTATTAGGTTATGCCCGCCAGAATAATTCCATAAATGTAAATACCACCAGCGGCAGTGTTTCCAATGCCAACTTTCAATTACTGAAGGTCACGGCGCTGGTTTACGGAACCGTCAAGGACAACCTGACCAATCCAGTTCCGTTGATGAGCCTGTTCGCCCAGGATTCAGGCAACCTTTTTGATGCGGTGGGTCAAAGCGATACGAACGGCAATTACTCAGTAGGTGTGTTGGGTTCAAGCTTCTTGAACATCGGCCCCGACAACAGCTCGCTGGCCGCGGCCGGATTCATCGGTTCAGGCACCACGCTCAGCATCACCAATGGTGAAGCCGTCCTGCAGAATTTTATTGTGCGCCGCATCACCGCGCATTTGCGTGGGCACGTGCTGGATAACAGCAACAATCCGGTGGCAAACATTCAGTTGGTAGTTAGTCCAACCACCGACACGAACGGCAGCGGCAGCATTTATCCTCAAACCAGTAATGATGGAAGCTTTGATGCTGGAATCTATGGAGGCAGTTGGCGCGTGGCCCTGGAATGTCAATCAGGGGCCGAACAGAATTTAGTCAGTCCAGATCTCCAATTCAATGTCACCGACGGCGTAGACCAAAATAACATTAGTGTGGTAGCGCAAATTGCGACTGCCCACGTCACCGGAACGGTTAAGGACAACAACCAGAATCCCTTGGTCGGGGTGAATTTATTTTGCAACATCTCCCTCAACGGCACGCTTTATTCGAGCGGGTGCGCCACCACGGATAATAGTGGTAATTACCAGTTGCCAGTTTTTCCGGGCACTTGGACGGTGGGAATCAACTCCGCTGATGTAAATGCCCGCGGTTTCCTGACGGTGCCCAACCAGAATGTTTCCATCGCGGGGACGAACAATGGGGTGGTCAATTTCATTGCCCAACCATTCAGCAACAGTCCGCCAACGCTGAGTCAGCCGCTGATCTCCGGCAACCAGTTTCATTTTCATCTCACTGGATCAGCCGGGCGGAATTACCGGATTGAGTCCAGCACCAATCTTACCTTCTGGGAAATACTCAGGACGAACGCGGCGATTGGCGGCGGCTTTGATTTCGTTGACACGAATGCCCCGGCGTTCCAACGACGTTATTACCGCGCCTTGCTGCTGCAGTAAATTATCAGGCCCGTTTCCGCGCCAATTGTTTGGCCAGTCGGATGGCGGCCTGCATGCTGGAAGGATTGGCGATGCCTTGGCCCGCGATGTTGTAAGCGGTGCCATGGTCGGGCGAGGTGCGAATGAAGGGCAATCCCAAAGTCCAATTAATGCCACTTTCGAAGCCGATCATTTTTAGCGGCACCAAGCCCTGGTCGTGATACATGGCGACCACGGCATCGTAGTCGCCTTTGAACACGTAGTAGAATAAAGCATCGGCTGCAAAAGGACCGTGGACATCCAGTTTCCTTTGTTGCGCGGCTTTAACGGCCGGAGTCACTACAGTGATCTCTTCCGTGCCCAATTCGCCACCTTCGCCAGCATGCGGGTTCAGACCGCAAACAGCCACGCGCGAACGTGACAAGCCAAGGTCAACGCAGGATTGGGCGGCCAATTCAATGGCGAGTTCAACTTTCGCCTGAGTCAAATGGGCAGCCACCGTACGGAGCGGCACATGAGTGGTTGCGAGAACCACCCGCAACCAGCGGCCGCGATCATCGTGGCCGAGCAGCATCATGGCGGTTCGATCCGCGCCGGCCATTTGCGAGAGGAATTCGGTCTGCCCGACAAAAGAATGACCGGAACGAATGATGGATTCCTTGTTGACGGGTGCGGTGACCATTCCGTCCAGTTCGCGATCCAGGCAACGTTGCGCGGCATCTTTTAACCAGGCCATTGCCGCCTTAGCCGCCAAAGGAGAACCAGCTTCCATTTTTTCGGGCAACACTTCGGGAAAGGGATTATGAACAAAGAAGCGTCCTTCACTGCGCGAATCGCTGTAGGATTGAAGGGAAAGGTTAAGCCCCAATTGCTGATTAAGTCGTTGAAGGTGGCCAGCATCACCAATGATCAGGTAGCGCGTTTCATCCGCCGAAGCTTCGGCGGCCAATGCCTTGAGCGTAACTTCGGGGCCAATGCCAGTGACGTCGCCTAATGAAATGCCGAGACATCCGTTCATGCTAAGTTAATGTCGAATGACTAAGTGCTAATGACGAATGGGAAATGTGGCGTTCACAATTGGAGGAAGGATTTAAAGTTCCTTCCGTTTAACATTGCTGCGCCCGGGGTCTCTCCAGACGGGCATAAGCGCGCTCCGACGACTTGGATACCCAACTATTCCTTAGAAATAGCGGATGAAGGTCTTCTTTTTCAACCTGGCTATCCACTCTTCCTGCTTGCGGTTGCTTTCTTGAACCATCAAGTTTTTTTCGATGTCATCGCGAACATCGTTCAAGGGCTTGATATGGCTGGGCTTGCGTTCTTCGAGTTGGATGATGAAATAAGCTTCGGGAGTTTCAATGACGCCGCTGTATTCAGCGGCCTTGAGCTTGGCCAAATGTTCGACCAGAGCTTTGTTGACCACGGAAAGTTCCTGCCAACCGACTTCGCCACCTTCATTACGAGTGGGGCCTTCGGAATAGGTCTTGGCCATGTCCGCGAAAGTGGCACCGTCTTTAAGTTGGGTGACAATTTCTTCGGCCCGTTTTTTGGTGGTGCCATCAGTGTCCGTGGGTGTGCGGTTGAATACCATCACCCGATACTTAACCTGGTCAGCAACTTTGAAATCAACCGCGTGACCTTGATAGTAGGCTTCGATCTTATGTGGGGAAATGATCGGCTCGGGCACATATTTGCGCCGCATTTCGTCGAAGATAAGCTGGTCGCGGATTTCCTTGCGAAAGGACTCGAAAGTCAATCCTTCACTTTGCAATTTCTTGGTAAGTTCGACGCGGTCTTGAAAACGCGCGCGAACACGTTCCTGGACGATGTCATCAATAATACTCTCGGGGACGTGGAAACCTGATGACTTGAAGTCCTGCAGCACAAGCTGGCGTGTAACCAAGTTTTCCAACCCCTGGTTACGCATGGACATGAGTCGTTTTTGATATTCCTGCGGCTGCTTTCCGTATTGCTGGCGGAGAAATTCCTCGCCCTGGGCGGTGTACATTTCCACCTGCTGATAGGTGACGATGGAATCGTTAACGATGGCTTGGATGCCATTGGCCAATTCGGCGCGGGCACTTATTGCGGAGCAGAACACCGCTCCAGCCAGGACCATGGTGGAAAAATATTTCATACCAGACATCAAATTTGTCGCATACTACGGAACAGCGGGGAAAGGTCAAGCGTGGCGCGTGGGTAAGTGGGGCTTTTGACCAAGACTTGACGGCTTTTGCGGCCCTGTTAGAGTGGTAACGATGAATTCGAGCGGCCTTTACTTTGGAAGCAGCTTTGCGGGCTTTTATTTTAGCCCGGTTAGCTGGCGGCTGCGGCTGCGCTAGTAACCAAAAAATTCCCAAACCAGCCGCAGGTCGCCACCTGCGGTTTTTTCGTGGTGACCCCGGCATCACCCAACTGAACATATGATCATTGTCCTCAAACCGAAAATCTCGAAAAAAGATGAAGCCGCCGTGCTTAAGGAAATCAAAAAGCTTGGTTACAAGCCGCATATCATGCGGGGCGTCGCCCGGACGGTTATCGGCGCAATTGGCGACGAATTGACCCATCAATCCCTGGAAAACCTGCCGAGCACGTTCCCGCAGGCGATTGAAAGCGTGATGCCGGTACAGAAGCGCTACAAGCTCGTCAGCCGCGAGGCGCATCCGGCGAATTCCACTGTCAATGTCCGGGGCAATCTGATTGGCGGAAAAAAAATTCAAGTCATGGCCGGGCCCTGCTCGGTGGAGAGCGAGAAACAATTGCTTACGACCGCGCATGCGGTAAAGGCGGCGGGGGCGACCATCCTGCGGGGCGGGGCATTCAAACCGCGCACGTCTCCCTATGAATTTCAAGGACTCGGTTTGAAAGGATTGAAATTGCTCGATAAGGCGCGACGTGAAACCGGATTGGGCATTATTACCGAGTTGCTCTCGGAAGATCATGCCGAGATGGTGGCGGAATTTGCGGATATTCTCCAGATTGGCGCGCGCAATTCGCAGAATTTCCAATTGCTCATCGCCGCGGCGAAGACCGGCAAGCCGATATTGCTCAAACGCGGGTTGTCCATGAAGATTGAAGAGTGGTTACTGGCGGGCGAGTATGTGCTTTCCAATAACAATCCGAACCTGATGTTCTGCGAGCGGGGCATTCGCACGTTCGAGACTTACACGCGGAATACGCTCGACCTTTCCACGATCCCGATCATCAAGAAGGAATCGCATTCGCCGATGGTGATTGATCCAAGCCAAGGCGCGGGTCGGGCTGACCTCGTCATGACGATGTGCAAGGGCGCGGTCGCCATGGGCGCTGATGCGTTATTGATCGAAGTGCATCCGAATCCGGCGGAAGCCTGGAGTGACGGCGCGCAGCAGGTGTCGCTGGAACTCTTCGCGAAGTTGATGAATGAGTTGAAGCCGTTCATTGCGGCGGCGGGGCGGGAGTAATTAATTCTTAAACTCGAAGCGGCTGATTGCTTGCAAGGTAATCAGCCGTTCTGTTGTACGCTCATCGCGGATGAACAAACTTGTAACCTTTGTCCTTTGGCGCAAGTCTGACCGTTCATTCACTTGCCATAAATGAAAACCAAACTACTTGTCTCGCTTTTCGGTGTCGTTCTATTGGGGTTGATCGATTCGGGTTTGCTTTCCGCCAAAGAGGCTGAGAAGCCTGCCAAAAAGTTGAACGTTCTTTTTATTGCCATTGATGATTTGCGGCCGGAACTGGGTTGCTACGGGGTCAAAGGCATCAAGAGTCCTAACATTGATGCGTTGGCGAAAAAGGGATTGCTATTCAATCGCGCTTATTGCCAGCAGGCAGTTTGTTCGCCGTCGCGCACTTCGCTGCTTACCGGACGTCGGCCGGATACGACCAAGATTTATAATTTGGAGGATCACTTTCGCGACACGATTCCCGATGTTGTGACCTTGCCGCAATATTTCAAGGAACACGGATATTTCTGCCAGTCGTTCGGCAAGATTTATCATGGCGGGCTGGATGATCCGAAATCGTGGAGTGCGCCTTCGGTCATGGCTGAAGTTTCCCAGGATTTTTATTGGCTCACGGCATCCGAGACCGAACGATCAAAGATCTGGATGATATTACGGAAGGTAATGATTTGCCGCCGTTAATTTTTGCCGCCAATAAAGGCCCGCTCAGTAAGGAGAAAAAGACCAAGGTGCAAAAGGCTGCCATACGGAAAGGTGCGCCGTGGTCCGCACCCGACGTGGGAGACGCGGATTTGCAGGAGGGACAGGTGACGGAAAAGGCGATTGCGGTCATGGAGAAAGTCAAAGACAAGCCGTTCTTCCTGGCGGTCGGTTTTCGCAAGCCGCACCTGTCGTTTGATGCTCCGAAGAAATATTATGATTTGTATCGGTTGGAGGACATGAAGCTGGCGAGCAATCCTTATCCGCCCAAGGACGTTTTTCCGCGAGCGATGAGTGATTGGGGTGAATTGCGCGCTTACGAAGGAATGCCCAAGCATGGGCCGGTCAGCGAGCAACAGGCGCGAGAACTGATTCGCGGGTATTACGCAGCGACAAGTTACACCGATACACAGGTGGGTCGCGTGCTGGCTGCTTTGGATCGACTTGGGCTACGCGAGAACACCATTATTATTCTATGGGGCGATCACGGATGGCAGTTGGGCGAGCATGGGATGTGGTGCAAGCATACTAATTTCGAAACCTCCACGCATGCGGTGTTGATGCTAAGTGTTCCGGGTCAGAAAAATGCCGGGGCCAAGACTGAGGCGTTGACGGAGTTTGTTGATGTTTATCCAACGCTGGTGCAATTGGCGGGATTGCCGCAACCAAAGGGATTGGAAGGCATCAGCTTTGTCCCGTTGATTGAGAATCCGAAGCAACCATGGAAAACGGCGGCATTCAGTCAGTATCCGCGCGGCAAGTTGATGGGCCATGCGATGCGGACGGACAGATATCGTTTTGTGGAATGGGCGGAGAAAGACAAAGCACCGGAGGGCAGAGAGCTTTATGATCATCAAACCGATCCGGACGAGAACGTGAACATTGCGAATCAACCGGAGAACAAGGAATTGGTCGAAAAGCTAAGCGAACAATTGCGCGCTAGCTGGCAAAAGGCGATGCCCTCCAAATAGTTTCTAGGGCCGCAAGGCATAAACTTTACAATGTGAATCCGCTGTCGCAGGTTGGTGGGCATGGATAGGGATCGCTTCATCGCCAAGCGCTATGACAAGCTCGGGCAGCATCTGAACGGGCGCAACACGGTACAAGTTTTTGAGCAGGCTCCCAGCCCAGTCCTTCGCCCATTCATCAAACGCTTTCTTGTGGTGGAATTTCCAGCGCTTCACCGCGATGCACACTTGCCGGATACCAATCCGGTCGCGGCATTTTCCTTCCGGGGAGAATGTCGCCTCGATGGAAACCAGTGGGCACCACCAACGGCCTTCACCGGCCTGCGCGAAACTTTGCGAACTCACGAACACTGCCACAGCCATGCCGTGCTGTTGGCGACCTTTACGCCGGTGGGTGCCGCCGCATTCCTGCAACCGCCGCTTGAAGAGTTTTCCGGGACGACGACCGATCTCGCAGGCATCCTCGGTCGCCCCGAAGAGCTCGACCAACTCCACGAACAACTCGCTGAAGCCCAAAACCACGGACGACGCGTAAAACTGTTGGAAGATTTCCTGATTGCCCGGGTTCGTGTTTCCGCGCCCGATCCGCTTGTGGCTGCTGCAGTGGCTTGGCTCGATCAAGGAGCGGGAGCCAGGCGAATCGGCGACCTGACGCAGTATATCGGTTTAAGCCAGAGTGCACTCGAGCGCCGTTTTCGGCGGATCATTGGAATTTCACCCAAGAAGTTCGCCTCCATGGTACGGTTGCGACATGCGGTGCGACTGCGGGCGGCGGGTGCCGATCTCACTGCGATAGCGCACGCCGCGGGTTATTTCGACCAGTCACACTTCATCAAGGATTTCCGGCGGGCAATCGGCAGTACGCCGGACGCATTCTTCCGCCAAACTCTGGTGAATTAGACGGGCATTCAGCCTTCAGTCTAAAACGCCGAATTTTTACAATCCGGCCCGGCGGCCCCACGGTAAGGTGAGCGGCATGAACGCTATCGCTCGCTTCTGCACCCTGTCAAAATGCTGGCTCCGCCCAATGCTGATGCTAGCCGCCTTTCTTCCGCTGATCAACTCGTCGGCCCAACCAGCCGCCACCCTCTCTATTACCAACCAACCAACTCCTATCATGAAAACATTCGTCATCCTATTCCACCAAGCCCCCCGGCCGCTCACCGACACCGACAGGCAGCGTCTCACCGAGGAAACAATCCCTTGGGCCCGGCGTCAAAACGGTGCCGGCCACAAGCTCGATCCCCGCATTCTCGCGCCGGAACGCGCGCTTCGCGGATTGGAAAGCACTGCCGCCACCCCGGCCGATGCATCGCCCGTCACGGCACTCCTCTTTCTGGAGGCGCATGATCTGAGCGAGGCCGCCCAGGTTGCAGAGTCCCATCCAGCCCTTCGCTACGGATTCAGTATAGAAGTGCGCCCTTGGGCTCCGCCAATTCCGGGCGCACCGACTGCGAAGACACCGACAAGGCCGTAGATCGTTTGACTACAATCGCTTGGTTCTATTAGTGCCAGGCGCGCATCGTGTAGTGATTCTCACGCTCTGGAAACAGAAAGTCCCCCGCCCGGAAAGCCGATTGACGCCGTAGCGCACAACGCATTTCCTAGCAGAGGACTTTTCTATCAAGTGGCTTCCCGGCACCGAAGAACGGTGACGAACCACTTACTGTTACCCGTCCGGACCGACATTTTAAAAAGAACAAATCGCAAACCGCTCAATTCAAGCAACTTCTGAGGCTCAACTAAAATCTTCATCGGCGCCATTTTGGACGCCAGCGTGAAAGCCCTTATCATCCTGATAGCCCAGTGGTGCCTTGAAAACAGCGCAGAGTTCCATGATCAATCCAGCCGCCACCATTGTCCCCAAGATTATTAATAGAGTCCCGATCGTCATACTCCGTTAATTAGCATTAGAAATGCCAATTGCAAATTGGGGCATAATCCTCCCTGTGAGTTCGGTAATAGTGTCTCATTACGGAACATAGCTACGCTTCAATTGTCTTATTGAACTTCTTTTGCAGCCTATTCTTGTAACCTGTGAAAGGATTTGCGACGTCTCTTGAGAAACAACGATGAACCGACTTTTCATAATTGCATTGCTATTCACACTCGCCGTTCCCGGCAAAGGCGCCCAAACCAACGACCGACCGAACATTGTTTTCATTCTAGTGGATGATATACGGTGGGATGCTTTTGGCTGCATGGGGCATCCTTTTGTCAAAACGCCGAATATTGACCGGATTGCCAAGGAAGGAGCGTTGTTCAAGAACTTTTTTGTCAGTATCCCGCTCTGCTCGCCGAGTCGTGGCAGTTTTTTGACCGGGCAATATGCGCATACTCATGGGGTGATTGATAATGCGGATCATTCCGCGCTGAGCCATCAACTCGCGACTTTTCCACGCGGATTGCAGGCGGCGGGTTATGAGACGGCATTTGTCGGTAAATGGCATATGGGCAACGATGATACGCCGCGTCCGGGTTTCGATCATTGGACATCGTTCAAGGGGCAGGGGGTTTATCAAAATCCGAAGTTGAATGTGGACGGCAAAGTCTCACAGGTGGATGGCTACATTACAGATATTCTTAATGCGCGGGCGGTGGAATTCGTAAAACAGGAGCATACCAAACCGTTTATGCTTTATCTCGGGCATAAAGCGGTTCATGGGCCGTTCACGCCGGCAGACCGGCACAAGGATTTATACACCGGCGCTCCCATTCCCCGTCCGCCGAGCGTTGAGGATGATCTGGCAAACAAGCCGGTTTTGACACGCAAGTGGGAGCAACCAAATAAGCCGACACCAAAACAGCCCAAGAAAGCCGGTTCCGACGATGAGGCGGAGCGGCCGATGGGCAATGTGCCGGAGAGGTTGGTTCGCCAGCAACTGCGCGCGCTTATGGCTATCGAGGAAGGCGTGGGGCAATTGCTGAAGGCCTTGGAGGAATCCAAGCAGTTGGACAATACCATGGTTATTTTCACCAGCGACAATGGTTATTTCTGGGGCGAACACCACCTGGGCGACAAGCGTTGGGCTTATGAAGAATCGATTCGTGATCCGCTGTTCATACGTTATCCGAAGTTGATCAAGCCCGGCACAATGCGCGAGCAAATGGTGCTTAATATTGATATTGCGCCGACGTTGTTGGAGTTGGCCCATGCGCCTGTTTCGAAGGCTATCCAGGGCCGCTCGCTCGTTCCGTTGTTAAAGGATGCGAAGGCGGAGTGGCGCAAGTCGGCCCTGATGGAATATTTTCTAGAACAATACTATACCCGCACCCCAACGTGGCAGGCGGTTCGCACTGACCAGTGGAAATACATCCACTATACGGAATTGGATGGGATGGATGAGCTTTATAATCTCAAGGCTGATCCTTATGAGATGAAGAATCTCATCAAGGAAGAAAGTTCCAAAGCAACGCTCGGCGATATGAAGGCGGAATTGGCGAAGCTATTAAAGCAGACTGGAAAATAATTTCCCCACCGGAATTCTTACGATTTTGCCTTAAGGATATCGCGGATTTCCAGCAGCACTTTTTCTTCAGGAGTAGGCCCGGGGGGCGTCGCTGCGGCAGCGACTACTTCCTGGGCAATCATTCTACGTTTCAATACGTTGATCCCTTTAACCATTAAGAAGATAAAAAAGGCCACAATTACGAAATCCACCACATTGGTGAGGAAGTCGCCGTAAGCGATTACAGCTCCCTTTTTTTGCGCGTCGGCTAAATTGGTAATTCCTTCTGTCTTGGCCGGATCGAGACTGATATAAGCATTTTTATAATCGATCCCATTAGTGAGTTTGCCGATTATAGGCGTAATAAAATCACTGACGAAGGCGGTGACAATCTTGCCAAAGGCCGCCCCGATGACAACACCGACGGCGAGATCCACGACGTTGCCGCGCATGGCGAACTCTTTAAATTCCTTAAGAATTTTTGAGCCCTTTTCTGGTGCGATGGTTGTCCCTAAAACGTGGATTTCTTTCATATGCCGTAATTTGACCGAATGCCCGGCCGGAGTTTAGCAATTGATTCGTGGTGCGCAAGCCAACAGCAGATGGGGCGGATTTACCGAGGTTCTATTGGCTTGAAACATGCTACTTCTATTGCCAGTCTGAAGATGTAAAAGAACATTCGGCGCAAATAGCTGAATTTGAATATGAAATTGTGTAATACCCTCTCCATCCTGTCTGTTTTTTGTGCAGCCTTTGTATCATTAACGTCATTTGCCGTCGAAGCTCCTGAAGCGGCAGATTACATCATCATCGGGGCCAAGGTCATCACGGTTAATTCCAAATTTGCCATCGCCCAAGCCGTCGCGGTCCGAGGCGGCCGGATTGTTGCGGTGGGAAAGGACAAGGAAATCTCGCGTTATGCCGATGCGCATACACGCATCATTGAAGCCAAGGGAAAAGTGGTCATGCCGGGCTTGTATGACAGCCATGTGCATTCCTATAAGGCGGCGGTGAGTGAATTTGAAGCGCCGATGCCGGTCATCACCTCCATCGCCGAGGCGCAGGATTACATTCGCAAACAAGCGGTGGGCAAAACCACGAATGACTGGATCATCCTGGAACGAATTTACCCCACACGGCTGAAAGAGAACCGCCTGCCCACGCTGGCTGAACTCGATGCCGCTGCACCCGATGTCCCGGTCTATTGGAATTCGGGGCCTGTCTCGATGGCTAATTCCAAAGCCATGGAGGTTTCCAAAATCACCAAGAAAACCTTCAACCCGCCATCCGGCGAGGTGGTTAAAGATCCGAAAACGCTTAACCCCACCGGACTTTTTAGAAATGCAGCGCAACTTTTGAAAGTTCCTCCCGCCACCCATGTGCCTACAACGAATGAACATCGCGAAGCACTGAAACATCTTTACCATCTTTATAATGAACAGGGCCTCACCAGCATCGGCGACCGCCGGAGCGATCCCGAAGCCATTGATCTTTTCCGCGAACTCAGCAAAGACGGCGAGTTGACGGTGCGCATCAACTGCACCCGGGTGATTGAGATGGGAACCAACCTGGATGAATCAATGCTTCGCCTCGATGCCATTACGAATTCCGCGAAGGGAAAATTACCTTATGGTCCAACGGGTGTGGGGGATGATTGGGTGCGGATCGGGCCGCTGAAAACTTTCATGGATGGTGGCATGCTCATCGGCACGGCCTACATGCGCACTCCGTGGGGCATCGGGCCTACTTATCAAATTACCGAACCGTCTTATCGCGGTATTCTTTATCCGAGCCAGGACATCATGCCGAGCGTGTATCGAGAGGCGGCTCTTCGTGGCTGGCAATTGACGGCCCATTGTGTGGGCGATGCGGCGATGGACGTTCTGTTAAATTGTTATAAATACATCAGCTTCAAGACAAATATTACTCAGCGCCGTTTTTTAATTACGCATGGCAATTTTCAAACCGCACAGAATTGGAGCAAATGTCAGCAACTCGGAGTTTGTGCCGATATGCAGCCAGTCTGGCTTTATAAGGATGGGGATAGTTTGTTGAAGACGCTCGGCCCGAAAAGAATGAAAATGTTCATGCCGTTCAAAACCTGGTTTGAGGATGGATTGACCATTGGCGGCGGCAGCGATCACATGGTTAAGCTCGATTCCATTGACGGGATTAATCCTTGGAACCCCTGGCTGGGGATGTGGGTGACGCTCGCCCGGCAGACACAGGGCGGCGTGGTCATCAACCCGGAGGAGAAGCTGACGCGCGAACAGGCGATTCGCTTTTATACGATCAATAACTGCTACCTGAATTTTGAAGAAACGAAGAAAGGTTCAATTGAAATCGGCAAATACGCCGACCTGATCCTGATTGACCGGGATATTCTGAAGTGTCCAGAGAATGATATCCGCGACACGAAGGTTTTAATGACGATGGTCGGGGGGAAAGTTGTGTGGGAAGCGAAGTGATTGATGGTCAAACTGGCTGTTAGATTTTGACGGATTTCTCAGCGAATAAAAACTTTTGGACGGATGCTGGAGCGTGGTGTCCTCACCGCGCCGCCATCGAATCCCGCACGGCGCGCTGAGGACAGCGAGCCCCACCAACAGGAGCGCGACATTCAGCTCACTTGAATATTAATTATCCGAGGGTTGGATGGGCGGAAGGCTAGGTCAGCCGCGTTCCCGCATGCGGGACAGGCGTGCCCAACGCAGCTACGCGAGTAAGGGCTGAAAAGGGATCGGGCGGGCGGGATGAGTTAAACTTGGCCGGTGTGGTCAGGGCTTTTTATCGAGGAATACTATCTTGACGCCTTCTTTGGGCTTCAGGCTTTCTGCGAGATTTGTAGAGTGGGCTGCGGGTGCGGCCGTTTTTGGAGCCGCAGGTTTTGGTTCTTCGTTATTCGGGTCCAACGCCGAACGCAATGCGCCTTCGACGAGTTGGGCGCAATGAATTTTCATTGGTGGCAATGGGCCGAGTTCTCCAGCGAGTTCCTCTGTCTTTAACGCCAAAGCTTCTTCCGCGGTTTTGCCGCGAATCAATTCGGTTGCGAGGCTTGCCACGGCAATGGCGGTTTCACAACCGAAGGATTGGAAAGTGGCCTTGTCGATGACTTTCCTGCCGTTGTCATCCTTGAATTTGACCCACATGCGAAGCATTTCGCCGCAATCGGAATTGCCGACGGTGCCGATGCTGTCGGCGTTCGCCAGTTCGCCCATGTTTTGGGGATTGAGCATCGCTTCGCGAATTCTTTTTTCCAGGTCTTTGTCCATAGGAGATAAATTAAGCGAGTTGATAGCGGCGAATGTTGGAATCGATTTCCTGCGCCCAGGCATCAAGGCCGCCGCGCAGGCAGCGCACATTCTTGAAACCGTGACCGGTGAAATAAGCCGCCGCGTCGAGTCCCTGCTTGCCTTCATGATCGATGATCACAAAAGACTGTTGCGGATTCCAAGAGGCCAGCATTTCCTGCATGACGGGTTGTGAAAGCAAAAGCGAGCCGGCGATATTGGTGGCTTCAAATTCCTCACGGGAACGGATGTCGAGCAAGCGGGGCGGGGCATCCTGTTTGAGCAGATCGGCCAATTCCTTTGCGGAGATTAAAATCTTTGAATCCTGTTCGTGGCTGGTCTTGATATGCTCCAATACTTCGCCCACGTTCAGGTTGTTATTGCGCTGGCAAACCTGTTCGAGCGTTTCGGTCATTTGAAAACCGCAACTGCTGCAACCGCCGATGTGATATTGGCGGAACATCGCGCGTTGCGCGCCGGGGTAAGCGGCGAGGACTTCGCTCATTTTCGATTGGGGGCTGATGGAGATTGGATTCATATTAGCTTGGGCAGAAAACTTACGTTTTCAGCTACGATTTCTAGGCTCCGAAAAATTTCTGGATTTCGCGGATGACTTCAATGAAGCGATCCACTTCGGCGCGGGTATTGTAAAAGTAAAAGCTCGCCCGCGCCGTTGAAGCGATGCCGAGCTTTTTCATCAATGGTTGATTGCAATGATGTCCGCCACGCAAGGCCACGCCGCGCTGGTCGGCCACGGTCACGACATCGTGTGCGTGCACGTCATCCAATAGAAAGCTCACCAATCCCGCGCGACCAATCTTGGGTCCGAACAGCCGCACGCCTTGCAACTGCGCAAGTTGATCATACGCGTAGGAGGCGAGTTCCTGGTCGTGTTTGAAAATGTTGTCGCGGCCAATGGCATCGAGATAATCCAAGGCGGCATGCAAACCGATGACGCCCGAAATGTCCGGCGTGCCGGCTTCGAAGCGATGCGGCGCTTTCTTGTAAGTGGTCTTAAAGAAATCAACGGTCAATATCATCTCGCCGCCGCCATGGTACGGCGGCATGGCATCCAATACTTCCTGTCGTCCCCAAAGAACACCGATACCGGTCGGACCGCAAATTTTGTGGCCGGAAAAGACGAGGAAATCACAACCGATTTTTTGCACGTCGAGCGGCAGATGCCCGGCGCTCTGGGCGGCATCCACCAAGGTGGTCACACCGAGCTTGCGCGCGCGTTCGCAGAGTTCCGCGACGGGGTTCACTGTGCCCAAAGAATTTGAAATGTGGGTGAGTGCGAAGATTTTGACTTCCGGGGTGAGCAGTTGATCCAGCTTGCTCAAGTCCAACAAGCCTTCGTCGCCGGTGACGGGAATGTAAACCAGCTTCGCACCGGTGCGCTCGGCGAGCAACTGCCACGGCACGATGTTGCTGTGATGCTCCATTTCCGTGAGCAGAATCTTGTCGCCTGCCTTAATGTTTTTGCTGCCCCATGATTGCGCGACGAGATTGATGCCCTCGGTGGTGCCGCGGGTGAAAATGATTTCGTCCGGCGTTTTGGCGTTGATGAAAGTGGCGACGCGTTGGCGGGAAGCTTCAAAGGCTGTAGTGGCGCGATTGCTTAGTTCATGAATGCCGCGATGGACGTTGGCATTGTCACGCTCGTAATAGTTACTGACGCAATCAATGACGGCACGCGGCTTTTGGCTGCTGGCGGCATTGTCCAAGTAAACGAGAGGATGGCCGTGGACTTTCTGGTCAAGGATGGGGAAATCAGCGCGCAGTTTTGCCCAATCGATTTTCTTCGACTGAGTTGGAATGGTGGTGTCAGTGATCATTTTCCGCGTTGATATTTATTACATCAAGCCCAACTGCAACTTTGCCGCTTCGGTGAGCATGCCCTGATTCCATTGCGGCTCCCAAACCAAATCCACGTTCACATCATCCACGGCTTCGAGGGAAAGCAGTTTGTTTTGCACATCGGCCTGAAGCGTCGGGCCCATGCCGCAACCGGGAGCGGTCAAGGTCATTTTCACATCCACACGAAAGCTTTCGGAAGCGCCGACGATGGGTTCAATTTTGCAATCATAAACCAATCCCAAGTCAACGATGTTGACCGGGATTTCCGGGTCATAGCACATACGCAATTGGTTCCAGACTTCCTTCTCCACTCTTTCCTGAGTCATTGGCCCAACGGGTGCGGTGCCGAACTGCGCGGGTTTGGCAACAACTTCCATGCCCAAGGCATCGGCATCCTTGCCTTCGATGCGGAACATGTTGCCATTGACGATGACAGTATGACTGCCGCCAAGCGATTGCGTTATAAATGCCTGTTCGCCAGCTTGCAGAGTGACCCGCGTTCCCACCGGGATCATCGAGGCCTCGCAATCGCGCGTTAGAGTAACTGGTTCGTTGCTATGCATATCAACTTACAAAGTATAACCGAAAAGGAGCTTTCTGTCTTGATTGATGAAATTCATGAAAAAGGCGTGCCTTACGCCAAGCCCAATTGCTCTAATTGCTTTCGTTTTCGGTGCTGACGGGGCCATCCTGACCATCCACGGCCGCTACCGCTGCATGCCAGGAAAGAATGGCGCATTTGACTCGGGCAGGAAACTTATGCACTCCGGCGAAGACGGCCAGTTTGCCGACGCCTTCGTCATCCACATGGCCGGTGGTCATCATGTCATGGACCTTCTTGAATAGTTCCTTAACTTCCGACTTGGATTTTCCTTTCACGCTGTCGGTCAGCAAAGAGGCGGAAGCTTTGGAGATGCAGCAACCTGAGCCTTGAAAGGTGATGTCCTTTACGACATCGCCATCCATTTTCATAAAGACGGTATAGTTGTCGCCGCACAGGGGGTTATAACCTTCGCCTTTGCGGTTCGCGCCTTCGAGTACGCGGAAATTGCGCGGTGTCTTGCAATGATCAAGAATCACCTGCTGATACAATTCGTCTAAATCGTCTGACATGTTTCAAATTCCCAGTCCCAGAGGGACTGTTGACAATAGCCCGGCGTTTCAACGCCGGGATTTGTTTTCCATCGGACAAGTCCTGTAAGGACGGCTGAATAAAGTAATTTATCCAGCCAATCTAACCTAACCGATTTCATTCGTCCCTACGGGACTTTACTTTCCATCCACAGAGACCCGGCGTTGAAACGCCGGGCTATTTTCACTCGCTCCTATGGAGCTAAGTCATCGGCTTCCTATAGGGCAAAATCAATCTAATGCGGCTGACGGAGCGAAGCCAATTTCCCAGACCAAGGTTCTTCGGTTAATTTCGCGGCTACTCTGCAACTATTTCTTTACTGTTTACGGTTGTTTTTCCGTTCACTTCTTTCCGGCGACCAAAGGATTTTGTTCCAGGCGGTCCCAGATAATCTTGTCCATTTCTTCGCGGAGCGGCTCGTAACGGATGCGATCAATGATCTCGCCGGCAAACGCATGGATTAGCATTTGCTTCGCAGTCTCAAGGCCGATGCCGCGTGCGCGCAGATAGAAAATGGACTCATCATTCAACTGCCCGATGGTGGCGCCGTGGGTGCATTTCACGTCATCGGCGTAGATCTCCAATTGGGGCTTGGTATCAATCGTGGCGTCTTCCGAGAGCAAAAGATTTTTGTTCGTCTGCTTGGCGTCGGTTTTTTGCGCGTCGGGACGGACGAGGATACGGCCGTGGAACACGCCCTTGGAGCGGTCATCGAGAATACCGTTGTAATATTCGTGACTGTTGCAGTGGGGCTTGGCGTGTTCGACAATCATGTGATTGTCCGCCAACTGATCGTCCTTGGTGAGGTAAAGGCCATTCAGAATGCATTCCACGCCTTCAGCGGCGAGGTTTGTCCAGATGTTATTCCGAGAGAGCCGCGCGCCAGTGGCGATGGAGTGAGCAATGAAATTGCAGCTTCGGCCAAGTTGCACATTGATGGCCGCGATGTGAAAGGCTTCCGGGCTTTCGTCCTGGAACTTGCAATGCTCCACGATCGCGCCTTCGCCAATGACCAATTCTTCCACGGAGTTCGTGAAGTAAGGCCCGTTGACGGTGCTGACAAAGCTTTCGATCACGGTTAGGCGGCTTTGCTTTTCAGCGATGATGAGATTGCGGGGATGGGTGGTTGCGCCGGCTTCACTGGAAGTGGAGACGAATAGCAAATGCACCGGCTCGGCCACGGTCTGGCCAGCGGGCACATAAATGAATGCGCCATCGTGGAAGAACGCGGTGTTCAGTGAGGTGAAAGCGGTATTCTCGGCACCAATGTGGCGAGCGAGATGTTTCTCGACAATGGCGGAATCGGTTTCAAAGGCGGTGGCGAGACTGCCAATTTTGACGCCTTCAGGTTGCGGCAGGATGGAGGAGAGTTCCTTCGAATAATGACCGTCCACAAAAACGAGCCGACTGCCTTTTAAACTGGCAAAGGAGAAATTCTTAAGGGCCGTTGGGGTGAGCTGGCCTTTCGAAGTGTCGAAGAGCGGCTTGAATGGGAGTTTGGCGATGGGGGCGACGTTGGTAAAACGCCAATCTTCGTCATTCAGCGTGGGGAAGCCGACTTCGGCAAAGCGCGAAATGCCGGCTTTGCGAATCGGAAACAGCCAGGAAGGATTTTTAATTTCCTTCTCAAATCGCTCAAAACTTTCCCAGTATGCGTCCGTCGTTGTAGAGGCTTGGTTTTGTGTGCCTTGAGTCATAGTCGATGCTTCTATCAGCCTTAAATCCAAAGTGTTACGTTATCGAGACAGTTACAAAGCTTATCTTCCCATGACCTGCCCCGCAACGCAAGCAGATAGCCGAATTGGGCAGCAGGCTACTTAAGTACCGTATTTACAGACGCCTCCGTAGCTTTAGCTGGACTAATATTTGCCACGCTCCCATATAGAGGAAGCGGGATGTGGAAATTCACTGCTGCCCGTTGGACACGGAAGAAGCTTACTTATCGTCAGGCGGAGTGACAGATTTTGTGTTTCCCAAGATTATATCTGTGCGGGCTGCGTTTTTCATTGGAGTGGGGTGGGTAACATACTTGCTCCGCAGCCCGTTTGCTCCTACAACCCAGCTCAAAAGCTCTTTCCGCTCAGCGTCCGCGCCATTCCGGTATCCCATTGCGTAGCCAAACCAGAGCGCGATAACGATGAATACGCTGCTCCATACGATATTTTTGGATTTCATAACCTTTGTTGCTAACACCGCCAAGGGTGACATGTTCCGTCAAAGTGGCAAGCCTCAACGGTAGCCAATAGCCGAGTTCGTTCTTCACACTCCCAAGCTCCCTGTTTGGAACCAGATATGGCAGGGAGCCGGAAAGGTTTGCGCGTTTTTGCGGGGCACAACGGCTCTAAAAGCGGCACAAGGGTTGCTGCTTTAAGGGGGATTGGTCATAGTAATCCAATCGGACTATAAGAGATTTTTTTATATATATATGCGCACATTAACCGGCCTATCATTATTGGTTTGTTTAAACGTTTACGCGAACCCCCTTGCACCCACCGAACATGTTTATATTGCCTCTGAGCATTCGTCGGTGAACGTTTCATCCGAGGAGGCCCGTCTGAATGAAGTCTTCACGTTTAATTATTCTCCCGAAGCTTGGGGATCAGAGCGTGAAAGCCATCCCATCTTGATCAAGATACCGGTATGGTTTCCTGAAAGTGGTTCTGACGACCCCAGCGTTGAGGCATTCTGGAAGGTTTTTCAGAAGGATGGTTTGAACCAGGTTACAGCGGCAAATGTGGATGTGTTCAGCAAAGCCGTGGGGATGCGGGTTTCAATTGGGGACCAACCGCTGGGGGTGGCATCTTTCTACGCATTTACCTACGGGAACACCAACGCGTGGGCGCCTCTGTATTGGCAGCAGCCGGGCTATAGCTGTCTAGTATTTCTGTTAAATGAACTGCCACCTGCGTTTGTTCAGGACAAAACTCCCGTGACAATATCTTATCGGCTGCCACTCCTGAATGTGGACGGGCAGAAACGCTTTTTTTATCTCCCGAATTTCAAGAATCTTCCGAAAAACAAATCAACCGCTGACTTCAACAAGTATTCGGTACAGCTTAGCGCAAGCCAGGATTGTTCTTTGAACATCTCCCACGGCCAGCGACAGCTTACCGTCGATCCAGGAAAAGCTGTTGTGCTCAGTCCTAAAACCGAACAGGCCATCCGGGCTGTTATAAAAAGACCCGGGATACCGGAGGCCCACAGCCCGCGTGATTTTACCCGGTGAATCTGCGTCGCTGACAAACGAGCTTGTTTCATGGGTTGAGTGAAAAATAATACCAGCGATGAACCACTTGACCGAACCAGGTCAGGCGCAGGGGCGGGAGCACGGGCCCGGTCACTGCCGTCGCAGTGGCTTGGCCTAAGTTTGGTTGGGATAATTTTTGCTGCCGTGGCTGCGCTGACATGGCGCAAATGGCCGGACATCCTGATTGATTACGGGATGCAACTTTATTTGCCGTGGAGGATTTCGCAAGGCAGCGTGCTCTATCGGGACGTGATGTATTTAACCGGGGGCCCGCTGTCGCAATATTATAGTGCGGCGCTTTTCAAGTTGTTTGGGGCGTCTTTGCTGACTCTCGTAATTTCGAACCTGACCATTACCGCCGGGCTGTTGGTATTAACTTATCGCCGGTTTCTGGAAGTGGCCGACGCGTGGACGGCGACTACTATTTGCCTAGGCATTGTATTGGTTTTCGCATTCGGAAATTATGGGGACATTGGCAATTACAATTTCATCACTCCTTATTGCCATGAAGTTTTTCATGGAGTGGTTCTTTCCATTTTGGCTGTTGCGCTGCTGGCGAGTTGGGCTGACAAGGAGCGGATTGGTTTTGCGATGGGTGCGGGCTTTTGCGGCGGCCTGGGGTTCATGACCAAGCCGGAAGTTTTTTTGGCGTTGGCAATATCGGTTGCGGCGGCATTTGTTTTGTATTGCGTCACGAAGCGGCGCGTTGCGTTTGCGGCTCGATCACTGGCGGCTTTTCTGGTCGCGGCGATGGTGCCCTTGCTCGGATTTCTTTTATATTTCCATGCGTTTGAGGGTTGGGGGGCGAGTTTGCGGTCGGTTGGTTATGCGTGGGTACCTTTGTTGGAGAGTTCCGCGAAATCGAATGCGTATTATCGGTGGTGCCTTGGTCTGGACATGCCGGCTTATCACATTCGCATGCTGTTGATTCACTTTGTCGTGGTCGTTGCGCTCATGGGTGGCTATGCTTTTTTGTTTCGGCGCAAGATGGATTCGCGCACCAATCGGCTTATCTTGTTGGTGGCGGTTGTTCCCTTGCTGGCGCTGGCGAGTCGTTTTGATTGGACCCAATGTGGGCGGGCGCTGCCGCTACTTACGGTGGGCCTGTGCATCATTCTTTGTGTAAAATATAAGGAACTGTCCCTTGATAAGGCTCCGGTTTTCCCGCTTTTGTGGAGTGTCTTTGCGCTGGCTTTGCTGGCCAAGCTGGGAGTTTTCAGTCGTGTCTGGCATTACGGATTCATTCTCGCCATGCCCGCGTTTGTGAGTGTGATTTATCTTTTGCTTTGGCTGGTGCCGAAGCTGTTGGAAAAATATGGAGTTCAACGCCAGGTCTTTCGTGGAACGGTCACGCTGGTTTTGTTCATTGGGTTTTTATTTTTGTTCATGCAATCGCAATTGTATTATTGGCCGAAGACTTTAGCCGTGGGGAGCGGCAGTGATGTTATCCTGGTCGCGGATCAGGAACGGACTCCGGCGGGCGCGGCCATTCGTGCTGCGTTGCCGTGGATTGAAAAAAATATTCCCAGTGATGCAACGCTGGCCGTTTTGCCGGAAGGTGTGATGGTTAATTTTCTTTCGCGACGAACCAATCCGACGCATCACCTGGTTTGGAATCCGGTGGAGTTGGCGGCGTTTGGACAGGCGAACATGACAGAAGATTTTCAGAAGCACAGTCCGGATTACATCATGCTGGTTCATCGAGATGCCGCGGAGTATGGCGTGAAGCTATTTGGGCAATCGGCTGAGTTTGGCTTGGAACTCATGCAATGGATTCAAACGCATTACGAGCCGGTTTACCTTATTGGCGAGGAGCCGCTGCAGAAGCCTTCGGCTTTTGGAATTAAGATTTTGAAACGGATTCCGGTTAAAGGTCCAACCTCTTAAGTAACAGGGCGGGAATTGCGAGGGGAAAAGTTAGAGACCACCAACGAACGGTTGTGAGCGAATGGCTTGATTAGAATTGCTGCGGATGACATGGTTCCGGCCTAAAACGCGTCGTGCAAACTACAAAGCCAGTTAAGAAGCCCTTCTTGAAGCCGTCTACAGTTTGCCTTTCCATTGGTTTGGCTCTGGTGTTTTGCTGGGTGCTGACCATACTAGCATGTCAACTGGGTTTTCTGTTTGAGGGACTTGATCCAATTTTTACCGTATTCTTTGCGACGGGTTTCTGCACCGTTGCGATGCTGGTCACCGCAGTGGCCTTCAAACGTAAAACGAAGCAGTTTACCTTGGGTTGGCTCGTGAGTGAGGTCGGTTTGCTGGCGTTGTTGACGGTCGGTTTCCTCTCCTGGTTTCAGACGCGCGGTCACATGCGGAATTTTGTGCAACCTCATGGAGGCGTGGTGCATGTCATTAATGGACGCAGCATCATGTTTAGAACTTATGTGCATTTCACCGCGTCCCCGGCGCTCATTGCCGCGATCATGCAGTCCAAAGAGTTGGTATTTGTGCCAGCGAAGTCATCCGGGGAACCGGATGGATCAGCTTTCTCCATGCGACAGAGAACGATGGATTCGTGGGACTGGTGGGAACCGACCACGATGTCTAATCCGCGGTTCTTCTACCGGGATCATA